>CAZBNJ010000040.1:0-16778 GCA_964493515.1 uncultured Oscillospiraceae bacterium
AAGACGACTTTTCTGCGAAATATCGCCGCTGACATACCACATATCTGTCGCGAAGGAGCGAACGATACGTCGGCTGTGCGACGCATTTTCGCGCGAAAAGTTTGCAAAAGAGCGGCAGAGCACCGAACTTCCGGTGCGAATATACCGCCATAAGTCGCTGATTCGTCGAAAACTCGGCAACGTGGATATGCGGCTTCAGGAGAATAAAGCGACAAATTTGTCGATAGCCGCGCCTAAGGTCAGTGGGGTGCTGATACGACCGGGTGAAACCTTCTCGTTTTGGCACTTAGTAGGGTCAACTTCGGCGAGAAAGGGCTACCTTGAGGGACTTTTCTTAACAAAATCGGGGGAAGGGCGAGGCATCGGCGGCGGACTGTGCCAGTTCACCAATCTGCTGCACTGGATGGCGCTGCACAGCGAGCTTTGCGTGGTCGAGCACCACCACCATGACGGGCTGGACATGTTTCGTGACTATGGACGGCAAGTTCCGTTCGGAACCGGAACTTCTATCGCATATAACTACCTTGATTATCGACTTTTTAACCCGACTTCGAGAACTTATCAGTTCATTGTGTACACTGATGACGAGTATCTCTGCGGCGAACTGCGAGCAAGCGAACCTGAGGACTTCTCGTGGCATATACACACCGAAAATGAGTGTTTTCGGCGGGAAAACGGAATCGTCTACCGCTGTGGCGAGGTCTGGAGGGAACGGATAGACAAGCGCACAGGAGATGTGGTCGAGCGTGAGCTTGTGCGTAGGAACCACGCGCGGGTCGCATATGACACAGACGGTCTGAAAATCGAAGAAACCGACTGAAATCGTTGCAAAATCACTTAAAAGGAGTGTTATATTATGAGGATCACAAGACTCAAGACCAACCGTATCACCAACCCGCTCGGTTTCCAACTGGGCAAGCCGAGCCTGTCCTGGGTGGTGACCGACACGGCGTCGAAGCGCGCCGAGTGGACGCAGCTCGAGGTGGCGCTCGACGAGAGGTTCGACAAGGTGGTGTTCTCAAGCGGAAGGCTCACCGACGCCGACTCGCGCGACTTTGCGCTCGACATCGAGCTTAGGCCGTACACCCGCTACTTCTGGCGCGTGCGCGTCCATGGCGACGGCGGCGACGAGGCGGAGAACATGGCGTGGTTCGAGACCGCAAAGATGGATGAGCCGTGGCAGGCAAAGTGGATAGCCGCCGACACGGACAGCTCGATACATCCCTGCCTGCGCAAGGGCTTCGAGCTTGCGGACAAGCCGGTTCGCGCACGCGCGTATGTGTCCGGCATCGGCATCTACGAGCTTGAGATAAACGGCGCGAAGGTCGGCGATGAATACCTCACGCCGGGCTATAACGCCTACGACAAGTGGATACAGTACCAGACGTTCGACGTGACCGATATGCTGTTCCCCGGCAGGAACGCGGTCGGAGCGACGCTCGGCCAGGGCTGGGCGGGCCGCATGGGATTTGACCAGCAGAACGCGCACTACTACACCGAGCAGAAGGCGCTCATTTGCGAGATACGCGTGGAGTACGCAAACGGACTGGTTCAGACGATATGCACCGATGACAGTTGGAAGTCGGCGCAGTCGCCGGTGCTGTCGTCCAGCATCTACGACGGCGAAGTGTACGACGCGCGCCTTGTGCAGCACGGTTGGTCGGGCGCCGGCTTCAACGACTCGGGCTGGGGCGGAACGAAGGTCGTCGACCTCGGGCTTGGCGGACTGGAGGCACGGCTCAGCCTGCCGATGGTGGTCAAAAAGGAGCTGCGTCCGATAGAAGTTATCCACACGCCGAAGGGCGAGACGGTTCTGGATATGGGTCAGAACATGGTCGGATTCCTCCGCTTTACCGCCGACATTCCGGAGGGCGAGACGATACATCTCAGCTTTGGAGAGATACTCCAGGACGACTGCTTCTACCGCGACAATCTGCGCACCGCAAAGTGCGAGTATACCTACATATCCGACGGCAGCCCGCGCGAGCTGCGGCAGCACTTCACCTTCTACGGCTTCCGATATGTCAAGGTTGAGGGATGGCCCGGCGATCCGAGCTGCGACGACTTTGCGGGTCTTGTCATCTACTCGGACATCGAGGAGACGGGAAGGATCGAGACATCGGACGCGAGGCTGAACCGCCTGTTCCTCAACGCACTGTGGGGTCAGCGCGGAAACTTCGTCGACGTGCCCACCGACTGCCCGCAGCGCGACGAACGCATGGGCTGGACCGGCGACTCGCAGGTGTTCAGCGGGACGGCGTGCGCGAACGCGGACAGCGAGCAGTTCTACTCTAAGTTCCTGCGCGATATGTGGGCGGAGCAGTCCTCGCAGAAGGGCAACGTGCCGCATGTCGTGCCGGATATAATAGTCGTTATGGGCGTGCCGGACGATGTGAAAAAGAACCTCGAGGACGCGGGCATCGAGATACCTCGCGCGGCGGGAGCGGTCGCGTGGGCGGACTCGGCTGCGGTCATACCGTGGACAGTCTACACCGCCTACGGCTCGAAGCGTTTCCTCGCGGCAAATTACCGCAACATGAAGGGCTGGGTCGACTGGGTGCACAAGACCTACACCGGCGAGATAAAGACCGCCGCGCCGTGGCACGCGTCCTTCCACTTCGGCGACTGGCTCGCGCTGGACAACTACACGAACCCGACCTCGCCGGTAGGTGCGACCGAAAACGCGTATCTCTGCGCGGCATACTACCGCTATTCGCTGCAGCTCACCGCCCGCGCCGCCCGTGTGCTCGGAAAGGACGGAGAGGCGGAGGAGTATGAAAAGCGCGCCGACGAGATACTCGAGGCCATCCGCGCGGAATATTTCACAAAGAGCGGACGTCTCGCGATAACCACACAGACGGCGTATGTCGTTGCGATATTCTGCGGACTGTCGCCGGACATCTCCGTGACCGGCGAGGAGCTGAAGAAGGCGCTGGTGCGCGACAATATGCACCTGACCACCGGATTTATCGGCACGCCGTGGCTCTGCCGCGCGCTGTCGATGGTCGGCGCGTCCGACTATGCGTACAGGCTGCTGCTGAACAACGACTATCCGTCCTGGCTGTACGAGGTGGAGATGGGCGCGACGACGGTGTGGGAGCGCTGGAACTCGGTCAATCCCGACGGATACATATCGGACACCGGCATGAACTCGCTCAACCACTACGCCTACGGCTCGATAGTTGAGTGGATGTACCGCAATATGTGCGGCATATCGCCGGACGAGAAGGCGCCGGGCTACAAGCACTTCTTCGTAAAGCCCGAGCCGTGCGACAAGCTCAGCTACGCCAAGGCGGAGATCGAGACCGCGAGCGGCAAGGTCGCCGCGGGATGGTCGCTGTCGAACGGCAAACTGACCGTCAAGGTCACCGTGCCGTTTGGCTGCACAGCGACGGTCACGCTGCCGGGTGCGACCGCCGCGCTGATCGGCGGAGGTGCGATGTCGTCGGCGGCGGGCGCGCAGGTTGAGCTGGACGCGGGCGAGTATGAGCTAAGCTACACGCCCGACCGCGAGTTCGGCGTGGCGGAGATGCCGCAGGGCTGGCGCTGATGGAGAGACAGAACGACGCGACAGCTACGCTGAAAAACTGGGTGGCGGAGAGTGAAAGGATAGTTTTCTTCGGTGGCGCGGGGGTGTCCACCGAGAGCGGTATACCCGACTTCCGCTCGGTGGACGGCTTGTACTCGCAGCGCTGGAGATATCCGCCGGAGACGGTGCTAAGCCATCGGTTTTTCGTGGAGCACACCGACGAGTTTTACGAATTCTACCGCGAAAAGATGCTCGCCCTCGACGCAAAGCCGAACCGCGCGCATCTTGCCCTCGCGGCGCTTGAGCGAGCGGGGAAGCTGTCGGCGGTGATAACGCAGAACATCGACGGACTGCATCAGACGGCAGGCTCGGAGCGGGTCATCGAGCTGCACGGCTCGGTGCACCGCAACCGCTGCACAAAGTGCGGGCGCAGATTCGACGCGCGGTTTATCGCCGACAGCCACGGGATACCGACCTGCGAGTGCGGCGGAGTGATAAAGCCGGAGGTCGTGCTCTACGACGAGCAGCTGGACGACGAGGTGATAAACGAGACCGCGCGGGCGCTGCGGTACGCCGATCTGGTGATCGTGGCGGGCACGTCGCTTACGGTGTACCCTGCAGCGGCGTTCCTCGAGTTCTACCCGGGGAATCGGCTGGCGCTGATAAACCGCGACCCGACGCCGTACGACGCGAAGGCAGATCTGGTGATACACCGACTTGTCGGCGAAGTGCTTGAAGAGGTGGTGGACATATGAGAGGACTGTACTACTTCGGACAGGGGAGAGCGGAGGTTCGCGGCGACCTGCCCATCCCTGCTCCGGCGGCGGATGAGAGCCTGATAAAGATCAAGCTCGCCGCCGTCTGCTCGACCGACCGCGAGGTGCTCGCGGGATACAAACCCGATTTCGTTGGGGTGATGGGGCACGAGTTTGTCGGCGTGGTCGAGCGGTCGAACGACAGAGAGCTTGTCGGCGCGCGGGTGGTCGGCGAGCTGAATGCCGGCTGCGGCGAATGTGTCTACTGCCGCACCGGACGAGAGGGACACTGCCTGCACCGCCGCGTGATAGGACTTGCGGACAAGGACGGCTGCTTTGCCGAGTATATGACGCTGCGCACCGACCTGCTGCACCGCGTGCCCGACAGCCTGCCCGACGAGGTGGCGGTGTTCTGCGAACCGTTGGCGGCGGCGCTTGAGATAACCGACAAGGTCCACGTCCGACCGTCACAGCCGCTGTGCGTGGTGGGCGACGGCCGATTGGCGCTGATGATAGCGCAGGTGCTGTCGCTTGTCGGCGCGGAGGTGGTCGTGTGCGGACGACACGCGGACAAGCTCGAGCGCTTCAAACCGTTTGCGCGCGTCGAAGTGGGCGAGGACGAGACGTTCGAGCTTGTGGTCGACGCGTCGGGCAGTCCGAGCGGATTCGATACGGCAAGGCGACTGGTGCGCCATCGCGGAACGCTGGTGCTCAAGAGCACGTTTGCGGAGAAGTCGCCGATGAACCTCGCCGACCTGGTGGTAAACGAGGTCACCGTCGTCGGGAGCCGCTGCGGCCCGTTTGAACCGGCGCTGCGGCTGCTCGAACGGGGGCTTGTGACCCTGCCGCCGATCGAGCTGTACGACCTTGACGACTGGGAGCGGGCGTTCGGCTCGCGGGCGTTCAAATCGGGTTTCAAATTCTGAAAGAGGGTGTAAAAAATGGATATTACCCATGTTACGCACGTCAAAAATGTCTATCCGACCAAAAACGGCGCGTCGGTCACGATAATCGACCAGACGCTGCTGCCGCTCGAGACCAAGTATATCGAGCTTGAGAGCGCGGAGGCGATGTACGAGGCGATAAAGCTGCTGCGTGTGCGCGGAGCGCCTGCCATCGGCATCTGCGCGGGCTTCTGTATGGCTGCGCTCGCGCGTCAGATGCAGACCGACGGCGCGGCGTTTCTTGCCGACTTCGAGCGCGCGGCGGATTATCTCAACTCGTCGCGTCCGACGGCGGTGAACCTCAGCTGGGCGCTCAAGCGGATGTGCGCGCTTGCAAAGGAGGTCGCGGACAAGCCGCGTGACCAGCGCATAGCGGCGCTCGACCGCGAGGCGCAGGCGATACAGGACGAGGACATCGAGATGTGCCGCAAAATATCCGAGTACGGATTGTCGCTTATCAAGGACGGCGACGGCATACTGACCCACTGCAACGCCGGACCGCTCGCGACATCGCGCTACGGCACGGCGCTCGGCCCGCTTTTCCTCGGCAGGGAGAAGGGGATGAACTTCCGCGTGTTCTCGGACGAGACCCGACCGCTGCTCCAGGGCGCGCGCCTGACGAGCTACGAGCTGCATAACGCCGGCATAGACGTGACGCTGATATGCGACAACATGGCGTCGATAGTTATGAAAAACGGATGGGTGGACGCGTGTCTTGTCGGCTGCGACCGGATAGCGGCAAACGGCGACGCGGCAAATAAGATCGGCACCTCCGGCGTGGCGATACTCGCAAAGCACTACGGCATACCGTTCTATGTGCTCGGACCGACCTCGACGATAGACATGAGCTGCCCGACCGGCGACGACATAGAGATCGAGCTGCGCGAGCCGGAGGAGATAGCGGAAAAATTCTACGCCGAGCGTATGGCTCCGAAGGGCGTGAAGTGCTACAATCCGGCGTTTGACGTGACCGATCACAGCCTGATAAGCGGTATAGTGACCGAGCATGGGGTGCTGCGTCCGCCGTTCGACATCGCGCTGAAAAAACTTTTTGACTAAATTTGACGCGAATGAAAGTCAAACTTTGTGGATGATTTGCCGATTGAAAAGTGTCGATACCGCTGATATAATGGACTTGGATTTATGTGAAGGCATGGATCCAAATCTACTTAGAACGAAATTTTGGGGAGGATCTTGAAAATGAAGAAGTTCATCAAGGGTCTCGCGCTCGTGCTCGCGCTCGTCATGTGCTTTGCACTCGTGGCTTGCGACAGCGAGGGTGAGAAGAAGGACGGCGAGAACGTGTCCACGCTGAAGATCGCCATCGTGACCAGCCCGTCCGGCGTTGACGACGGTTCGTTCAACGAGGACAACTACAACGGCATCAACGCGTTCATTGCCAACCACAAGGGCGCAACCGTCAAGGCTGTCAACGAGCCGACCGGCGACTCCGCGGCTTCGGTCCAGGCTGTCCGTGACATCGTTGCCGACTACGACGTCATCGTCGTGCCGGGCTTCCAGTTTGCGGGTATCGGCGACATCGCCAAGGAGAACCCGGACAAGAAGTTCATCCTTGTCGACAGCTTCCCGACCGTCGGCGGCGAGGAGCAGGCGCTTGACAACGTCTACGCGATGCAGTTCGCGGAGCAGGAGAGCGGCTTCTTCGCAGGCGTTGCGGCGGCTATGGAGAGCAAGACTGGCAAGGTCGCGAGCGTCCACGGCATCGCTTTCCCGTCGAACGTGAACTATCAGTTCGGCTTTGAGAGCGGCGTCTACTACGCCAACAAGAACCTCGGTACCAACGTCCAGGTCGTCGAGATCGCTTCGCACTCGGGCACCGACGTGACCGGCGCGAACGTCGGCGGCAACTATGTCGGCGACTTCAACGATCAGGCTACCGGCAAGATCATCGGCAACGAGCTTATCGCCGAGGGCTGCGACATCATCTTCGTCGCGGCGGGCAACTCGGGCAACGGTGTGTTCACCGCCGCCAAGGAAGCCGGCAACGTGATGGTCATCGGCTGCGACGTCGACCAGTACAACGACGGCGTGAACGGCGACGCGAACATCATCCTGACCTCGGTCCTGAAGAACATGGCCATCAACGTCGAGCGTCAGCTCAACGCCATCCAGGACGGCACCTTCGCCGGCGGCAACAACATCCTGCAGGCGGACACCGATTCGACCGGCTATGTTTCGGCGGACGGCCGTCATCAGCTGAGCGCTGAGACGATCACCGCGCTTGAGGACGCGTACGCGAAGGTCAAGTCGGGCGAGATCGTTCCGGCTGCGAACTTCAACGGAGTCACTCCGGAGAGCTTCCAGTAAGATTCGATTCGAGAGAGGGACTGCAAGAGCAGTCCCTCTTTTTTCGCCTTTTTTTCGTTTTGGGGTGGAAAAACGGGACACGCTGTGGTAAAATTAAATGGGTATTTGTCCTGAAACTTCTCTGTTTGGGAGTGAGGCTGTGAGCGAATATATCATCGAGATGAAGGGGATAACCAAGCGGTTTCCCGGTATCGTCGCAAACGACAACGTATCGATCTCGGTAAAGAAGGGCGAGATCTACGCGCTTCTCGGCGAAAACGGCGCGGGAAAATCCACCCTTATGAGCATGCTGTTCGGCATGTACGAGCCGGACGAGGGCGAGATATGGGTGCGCGGCGAGAAGGTCAAGCTCGCAAACCCCGCCGAGGCGGCAAATCTCGGCATCGGCATGGTGCATCAGCATTTCAAGCTGGTGCAGAACTACACCATCGCCGAGAATATCGTGCTCGGCATCGAGCCGAAGAAGCGCCTGCTCGGGTTCCTGCCCGCCGTAGACATTAAAAAGGCGAATCGTGATATTGCGGAGCTGAGCAAGAGATACGGACTTGAGGTCGATCCTGCGCAGAAGATAGAGGACGTGGGCGTGTCGGTGCAGCAGCGCGTCGAGATACTCAAGATGCTCTACCGCGAGGCGGAGATACTGATATTCGACGAGCCTACCGCGATGCTCACCCCGCAGGAGATAGAGTTCCTGCTGCAGATAATCCGCGAGCTGCGCGCCGGCGGCAAGACGATAATCCTCATCACCCACAAGCTGGAGGAGATAAAGAGGGTCGCAGATCGTTGCGCGGTGCTCAATCGAGGCAAGCTGATAGATGTCATCGACGCCGCGACCACGACCACCAAGCAGATGGCAAACATGATGGTGGGGCGCGAGGTCGAGACTACGATAGAGAAAGCGGAGGCGCACTTCGGCGAGGAGGTGCTCCGCGTCGAGGGACTGACCGTCGCCGGCACCGAGGGCGTGGACGCGGTCAAGAACGTGAGCTTCAGTGTCCATGCGGGCGAAGTGTTCGCGGTGGCGGGAGTGTCCGGAAACGGACAGGTCGAGCTTGCGGACGCGATAGCGGGACTTGCCAAGGCGTCGGGCGGTCGGATACTGCTCGGCGGGGAGGACATAACCAAGACCGACGTCCGCGAGCGCATCAGGAAGGGAATAAGCTACATACCCGAGGACAGACAGAACTTCGGCCTGGTGCTCGACTTCGACCTTGCGGACAATCTGGCGCTGAAGAGCTACTTCGACGAGCCGTTCTCCAAGCGAGGTATGCTCAAACGCTCGGAATTTATAAAGCATGGCGAGCGGCTTATCGAACAGTATGACATCCGCTCGGGACAGGGCGTGAACACGCAGGTGCGTTCGATGAGCGGCGGCAATCAGCAGAAGGCGATAATCGCGCGCGAGATCGAACTTCGGTCGAAGCTGATGATATTCGTCCAGCCGACGCGCGGACTGGATATCGGCGCCATCGAGAACATCCACCGGCAGATACTGCTCGAACGCGACGAGGGCCGCGCGGTGCTGCTGATATCGCTCGAGCTGGACGAGGTCATGGAGCTTGCCGATACGATAGGCGTCATCTATCGCGGCGAGATGACCAAGACGGCGCCCGCAAAAGAACTCACGAGCCGCCAGGTAGGCGAGTATATGATGGGGGTGACGAAGTGAGTAAAGGCAGATTTCGCCGCGCCGTGCTGAAGGCGTTTGGCGGCGAGCGGCGGCAGTCGATAAGCGTGCCGATATTCGCGGTGCTGTTGAGTCTTGTCGCGGCGTCGATACTGCTGCTCGCGCTCGGCAAGAACCCGGTAACGGCGTTCCTCGGAATGCTCCGTGGCTGCGGCATAGTGCCAAAGGCAAACTATGCGGCAAACGCGGGTATGCTGACCGACTTTATGAGCTTCCTCGGCTGGATGGCGCCGATGACCTTCGCGGCGCTGGCGGTCGCGGTGGCGTTCAAGACCGGACTGTTCAACATCGGCATATCCGGACAGATGCTGCTCGGCGGATTCTTCGCCACGGTCGTCGCGCTTGAGTGTACCGAGAGCGTGCCCGCTCCGCTGAGGCTTATACTGGTGCTTGCGATAGGCATAGCCAGCGGCGCGGCTGTCGGCGGACTTATCGGATTTTTGAAGTACAAATTCAACATAAATGAGGTCGTTTCCTCGATAATGCTGAACTATATCATCCAGTACGCCACCAAGTTCTTTATCCAGATGTACTACGTCGACCCGGTCTCGCGCCAGTCGCGCTACATCGACTCCAGTTGGAGGCTGACCGTCGTCGGAGTGCAGGCGTTTGGGGTGAAATTCGACATCCCGCTTGCGATAATACTGGTGATACCCGCGATACTGCTCGTTCGGATGATACTCGACCGCACCAAGCTCGGCTACGAGATGAAGACGGTCGGTCTGACGCGTTCGGCGGCGCGATATGCCGGCATGAACGTGGGCAAGAACATGGTGCTCGCGATGCTCATATCCGGCGCGCTGGCGGGACTTGCGGGTGTGAGCTACTACCTCGGTTACTACGCGTCGATACAGCCGGGTACGCTTGCGGGCATGGGATTCGACTCGATAGCCGTCTCGCTGCTCGGCAACTCGAACCCGGTGGGCATATTCTTCTCGTCCTTCCTGATAACGATAGTCTCCAAGGGCTCGACCTATATGTCAAGCTCGGCGAGCATCCCACAGGAGATATCGCAGGTCATAACCGGACTTATCCTGCTGTTCTCGGCGTGCGGCGTGGTCATACGCTCGATGCTCTCAAGACTTCGCGAGCGTGAGATCGAGTACCAGAAGTCGCTTGGCGCGCACAGTGACACAGAACCGATCAGTGCGACCGAATCAGCGGAACCAACAGAACCGACCGAGACCATCGAACCGCCCGAATCAACAGAACCGACCGACGCGAAAGGAGGCGACAGGTAATGGGAACCATTGAGACCCTTATTCGCGACGGAATGAGTTTCGCGCTGCCGCTGTTTATCATAGCAATCGGAGGCATATACAGCGAGCGCAGCGGCATCACCAACCTGGCGCTCGAAGGCCTTCTCGGCGTGGGCGCGTTTGTCGGAGCGCTTGCCGTTGTGATGTTCACGAACGGAGCGTTCGGCGGCGAGTTCTACCTCGCGGTGCTGTTCGCGATGCTCGGCGGCGGCGTGTTCGCGATGATACACGGCGTGCTCTGCGTCAAGTTCCGCGCAAACCAGGTCATAAGCGGCGTTGTCATAAACATACTCGCAGCGGCGCTGACGGCGTTCCTCACAAAGCAGATAAACATCGCGCATTTCGGGCAGAACTCGGACAAGTTCCAGCTTGGCACCGCGCCGATATTCTCGATACCCGGGCTTTCGGAGATACCCGTTCTCAGCGCGATATTCGGCGGCGTGTATGTCTACGAGCCGCTGATACTCGTGATGGCGGTCGTCGCGTGGTATGTGCTGTACAAGAGCAAATTCGGTATGCGGCTGCGCGCCTGCGGTGAGAATCCTCACGCGGTGGACGCGGCGGGCGGAAATGTCTCGGCGACACGGTTCATTGCGGTCGTGATAAGCGGCGCGCTGAGCGGCGTGGGCGGCATCTGCTTTGCATACTACATCTCGGCAAACTTCTCGCCGACGGTGTTCATGGGCTACGGCTACCTGTCGATAGCCGCGCTGATATTCGGCAACTGGCGCATCGTGCCCACGCTCGGCGCGTGTCTGCTGTTCGGATTCGCGCGCTCGGGAGGCTATGCCGTCGCGAAGGTGCTCGAGATGCCGGGAGCTTTCACCGATCTGTTTATGATGCTTCCGTACATCGTGACGCTGCTGCTGCTCGTGTTCTTCTCACACACGAATCGCGCGCCGCGAGCGCTCGGCGAAATATACGACAAGGGAAAACGATAAACTATGGGGGGGGAGTGTTATGCTTCCCCCATTTCACACGCTCGGACAAATTAAAAGGAGGATATGTATGCGGGAGGATGTATTTCTTCACTCGGACGCGGCAAAACGGCTGTACGCTCAGGTACGAGACCTGCCGATAGTTGACTATCACTGCCACCTGTCGCCGCGGGAGCTATACGAGGACAAACCGTTTGAGGACATCGGCGAGATGTGGCTTTCGGGAGATCACTACAAGTGGCGGCTTATGCGCGAATGCGGCGTGGACGAGCGATATATCACCGGACGCGCGACCTGGCACGAGAAGTTCGTCAAGTACGCCGAGTGCATCGGACTCGCGGTGGGCAACCCGCTCTATCACTGGACCGCGCTCGAGCTGAAGAGCTACTTCGGCATCGACGAGTACCTCTGCGCGGAGAACGCCGAGCAGATATACGAGCGCGCGAACGCGGTCATACGCGAGCGCCGTCTCTCGCCGCGCGAGTGCCTGCGGATGATGAAGGTCGAGCTGGTGGTCACCACCGACGATCCCGCCGAGCCGCTCGAGTGGCACGAGAAGATCGCCGCCGACAGCAGCTTCCCCTGCAAGGTACAGCCCGCGTTCCGAGCGGACAACGCGGTCAATATCCGCGCCGAGAACTACCGCGACTACGCCGCAAAGCTGGGCGATGCCGCCGGTGTGAAGATACGCGACCTGGACACGCTCGAATCGGCTCTTCGCGCGCGCATTGACTACTTCTGCGACCACGGCTGCCGTTTCGCCGACGTCGGAGTGGAGGGTTTTGCCGGAGGAGACGGCGACCGCGAGGAGGCTGCCGAAACATTCCTGCGCGCGCTTCACGGCAAAAAGGTGAAAAAAGACAGATACGAGAACTTTCTCGCGTATATCTATCGGTTCCTCGCGGGCGAGTATGCCCAGTGGGGGATGATTTCGCAGCTGCACCTCGCGGCGGGTCGAAATGCCCGCACCGCGCTGCTCGGCAGCTATGGCGCCGACGCGGGAGGGGACATCGCCGCCGACGCGATATCTCCGCGCGCGCTTGCACGATTCCTTGACAGCTGCGAGAAGGCGGGCGGCCTGCCCGAGACGATAGTCTACACGCTGGAGGCGTCGAACGCCGCCGCTCTTGCGACCGCCGCGTTCACCTTCCCACGAGTGAAACCCGGCGCGGCGTGGTGGTTCTGCGACACGCTCGGCGGCATACGCAGGCAGTTGGAGACCGTCGCCGAGACCGGACACATCACGGTGTTCCCGGGAATGCTGACCGACAGCCGCAGCTTCCTCAGCTATCCGCGCCACGACTTCTTCCGCCGCATCGCCGCCGACCTGCTCGGTGAGTGGGTGGAAAACGGCACGGCGGCAGAGCACGCTTGCTCCGAGGTAATGTACCGAATTTGTTACGAAAATTCCGCAAATATGGCGAAAATAAACGAGTAGGAGGGAACATTATGATCGTAGGAGCACAGGGATTCACGGTACGCGCATTCGCGCAGGACGAGGCGGGCATCGCCGAGACGATGAAAAAACTCGCGGCGATAGGTTACAGGACGCTGCAGGTGTCGGCGTTCGGAGCCATCCCTGCCGAGCGTATGCGCGCGCTCGCCGACGAGAACGGGCTGAGGATCGTGGTCACGCACACGAATCAGGAGCGCATACTCGCCGAGCCGGAGGCAGTCGCGCGTGAACACGAGATTTACGGCTGCAAGCATGTCGGCATCGGAATGATGCCGCAGAAGTATGTCGGAAGCCGCGAGGGACTTGAGAGGTTTTTGAAAGATTATGACCGCGCAAGCCGTGTTTTTCACGAGCATGGACTGAAATTGCAGTATCATAACCACGATTTTGAGTATCAGAAATTCGACGGCGCGCCGCTCATCGATATCATGGCGGACGAGACCGATCCCGAGCTGTGGGGCTTCATCGTCGACCTGTTCTGGACGCAGGTCGGAGGCCGCAACCCCGCGACACAGCTGCGTATGCTCGAGGGACGCGTCGACATCTGCCACCTCAAGGACCTGGCTATCGAGGGCAGGGAGCGGAAGTTCGCGGCTGTCGGCGAGGGCAACATCTGCTGGGACGAAATCTTCGAGGCGTGCCGCGACACCGGCGTGCAGTACGCGATGGTCGAGCAGGACGACGCATACGGGCGCGACCCGTTCGACGAGCTGCGCATCAGCTACGAGTATCTGAAGCGCGCGGGATTGGAGTTCTGATATGACTGATTTCAGACTTTGCGCGTTTGCGGACGAGGCGTCCGCCAGCTTGGACGGACAGTTGGAGGCGCTGCGCCGCAACGGTATCAGCCTTATCGAGATCCGCAACGTCGACGGAAAGTCGGTGCTCGATCTGACCGACGACGAGCTGCGCGCGGTGAAGGTAAAGCTGGACGCGGCGGGAGTTGCGGTCTGGTCGATTGGATCGTCGGTCGGCAAGACGAGGCTTGACGAGCGCGACGAGCACGAGCGCAGATTCGCGCGGGCGCTTGCGGCGGCGAGGATACTCGGCGCGAAAAACATCAGAATGTTCAGCTTTTTTGTCAGCGACGAGGAGGCGGATTCGCAGCGCGACGGGATAGTCGCCGAGCTTGCGCGTATGGTAGAAGTCGCTGCGGCAGAAGGCGTGCGGCTCTGCCATGAGAATGAGAAGGGGATATACGGATCGACGGCGGCTCGCACGATGGAACTGCTCGAAAAAGTTCCGAATCTGCACAGCGTGTTCGACCCGGCGAACTTCATCCAGTGCGGAGAGAAGCCGGGCGAGATATTCGCCGATTTTGCGCCGCGCACCGACTACATGCACATCAAGGACGCGCTGGCATCCGACGGAACGGTCGTGCCCGCGGGTGAGGGTGACGGAGCGATAGCCGAGCTGCTGAGAGCTTACTGCGACAAAGGCTCGGGGCGGGTGCTTACGCTCGAACCGCACCTGTTTCAGTTTGTGGGACTCGCGAGCTTGCAGGACGAGGAATTGCAGCTCAAGAAGCGCTATGCCGACGCGGGTGAGGCTTTCGACGCGGCGATGAATTCACTCAAAAAACTACTTAATAATGGAGGTTACAGCTATGAATGAGGTCAGAATGGGCGTTATTGGTGTCGGAAACATGGGAAGCGCGCACTCGAAGAACATCCTCGAGGGCAAGGTCCCGGGCATGACGCTCGCGGCGGTGGCGGACATCGCGCCGCAGAAGCTCGAGTGGGCGGAGAAAAATCTGCCGGGTGTGCCGCGTTTTTCAACCGCCGACGAGCTTATCGCAAGCGGTCTGTGCGACGCGGTAATCGTCGCGACGCCGCACTATTTCCACCCGACCATCGCGATAAAGGGGTTCGAGGCGGGGCTACACGTCCTCACCGAGAAACCGGCGGGTGTGTACACGTCGGCGGTGCGGAAGATGAACGATGCGGCGAAGAAAAGCGGCAAAGTGTTCGGAATAATGTACAATCAGCGTACAAATCCGCAGTTTGCGAAGATGCGCGAGATCGTGCGCTCGGGCGAACTCGGCGAGCCGAAACGCCTGGTCTGGATAATCACCAACTGGTACCGCACCCAGGCATACTACGACAGCGGAAGCTGGCGCGCGACCTGGGCGGGCGAGGGCGGTGGAGTGCTGCTGAATCAGGCGCCGCACCAGCTCGACCTGTGGCAGTGGATATTCGGAATGCCAAAGCGCGTGTGGGCAAAGTGCAAGTACGCGCAGTGGCACAATGTCGAGATAGAGGACGACGTGACTGCGTACGCCGAGTACGAAAACGGCGCTTCCGCGACATTTATCACCACGACCGGCGAATATCCGGGAACAAATCGCCTTGAAATATGCGGCGACCGCGCGAAGCTCGTGTGGGAGGGCGGCAAGCTGAAGATGTGGAAGCTCGACCAGCCGGAGCGCGAAGTGTGCTTCACATCCACTCAGGGCTTTGCCACGCCGCCGGTAGAGGAGATCGAGCCGGAATGCCCGGGAACCGAGACCGCGCACGTCGGCATACTTACGAACTTCGCGGCTGCGATACTTCGCGGCGAGGAGCTTCTTGCGCCGGGCTACGACGGCATAAACGGGCTGACGCTGTCCAACGCGATGCACCTGAGCGACTGGACCGGCAAGATGGTGGAGCTGCCGCTGGACGAGGAGCTATTCGAGAAGCTGCTCGACGAGCGCCGCGCGACATCCAAGCTCAAGACCGCCGGGGACGGCGCGCCGGAGGACATCCGCGGAACGTACAACGATAGGTGGAACGTAAGGTAGAAGTGCGAGTGTAGACGCGCCGGCAGAACCGTGACAGAGTAAGCGCGAGCGTGACATAAAAAGGGCTGTACCAAGTGGTACAGCCCTTTTTGCAGCTAAATCAGAACTTCGGCCCAGATTACTTCTCGTCGCGGATCGCAGCCTGCGCCGCGGCAAGGCGGGCAATCGGCACGCGGAACGGCGAGCAGCTGACATAGGTCAGTCCGGTCTGGTGGCAGAACTCAACGGTGGACGGGTCGCCGCCGTGCTCGCCGCAGATGCCCAGCTTGATGTCCGGGCGGGTCTTGCGGCCAAGCTCCGAAGCCATCGCGACCAGTCGGCCGACGCCGATGGTGTCCAGACGCGCGAACGGATCGGACTCGTATATCTTCGCGTCGTAGTACGAGCCGAGGAACTTGCCGGCGTCGTCGCGCGAGAAGCCGAAGGTCATCTGAGTCAGGTCGTTGGTGCCGAAGCTGAAGAACTCGGCCTCCTTGGCTATCTCGTCGGCGGTCAGTGCCGCGCGCGGGATCTCGATCATCGTGCCGACCTTGTAGTGGAGATCGCTCTTCGCGTCCTTGATGAGCGCGTCGGCGGTCTCGGTAACGACGTTCTTGACGTACTTCAGCTCCTTGACCTCGCCGACGAGCGGGATCATTATCTCGGGCACCAGCTCCCAGTCGGGATGGCGCTTCTTGACGGTGAGCGCCGCCTTGATGACCGCGCGGGTCTGCATACGGGCGATCTCGGGGTAGGTGACCGCCAGACGGCAGCCGCGATGTCCCATCATCGGGTTGAACTCGTGCAGCGAGCTGATGATATCCTTTATCTCCTGGACGCTCTTGCCCTGGGCCTTGGCGAGGTTCTCGATGTCCGCCTCCTCGGTCGGGACGAACTCGTGCAGCGGCGGGTCGAGGAAGCGGATGGTGACAGGCGCACCCTCCATAGCCTCGTACAGCTGCTCAAAGTCGCCCTGCTGCATCGGCTCGAGCTTCGCAAGCGCGGCCTCACGCTCGGGCAGAGTGTCCGAGCATATCATCTCGCGGATAGCGGCGATGCGGTCGCCGTCGAAGAACATATGCTCCGTGCGGCAGAGACCGATACCCTGAGCACCAAATTTG
>CAZBNJ010000041.1:0-15990 GCA_964493515.1 uncultured Oscillospiraceae bacterium
CTCATAGTCCTTGCCGTAGTCGAGCGAACAGACGGCGTCCGGATATTCTGATTTCAGCGCCTCGATGCAGGCGAGTGCCTGTTTTTTCTTGTCCATGTTCAATCACCTCCGTGCGACCGATTGTAACACATTTCGCGTCAAGTTTCAAGCGCGGAGGCGATGAATATAATATAACCGATTAACAGCGAAAGGGAGTGTCCGAGATGGTCGAAAAGGTTCTTGAATTCCTCACAAACGCCGACCCTGAGGTGGGCAAAGCTATCGAAAAGGAGCTTATGCGCCAGCGCCGCAACATCGAGCTTATCGCGTCGGAGAACATCGTAAGCGAGGCGGTCATGCTCGCGGCGGCGAACGTGATGACCAACAAATACGCCGAGGGTACGCCGAAAAAGCGCTACTACGGCGGCTGCGAGTATGTAGACGAGCTGGAGAACCTCGCACGCAAGCGCGCCTGTGAGCTGTTCGGCGCGGATCACGCGAACGTCCAGCCGCACTCGGGCGCGCAGGCGAACATGGCGGTGTTCTACGCGTTTTTGCAGCCGGGGGACACGGTGCTCGGCATGAATCTCGCGCACGGCGGACACCTGTCTCACGGCAGCCCCGCGAACATCTCGGGAAAGTATTTCAACGTCGTGCCCTACGGCATCGACGATGAGACGCACCGCATCAACTACGACGAGGTCCGCGCGCTCGCGCTTGAGCACAAACCGAAGCTCATCGTCGCGGGAGCGAGCGCGTATCCGCGCGTGATAGACTTCGAGAAGTTCGCGGAGATAGCCCGCGAGGTCGGCGCGATACTGATGGTGGACATGGCGCACATCGCGGGACTGGTCGCCGCGGGCGAGCATCCGAGCCCCGTGCCCTACGCCGATGTGGTGACCACCACCACTCACAAGACGCTGCGCGGTCCGCGCGGAGGACTTATCCTCTGCAAGAAGGAGCATGCAAAGACGATAGACAAGGCGGTGTTCCCCGGCATACAGGGCGGCCCGCTCGAACACATCATCGCAGCCAAGGCGGTCTGCTTTGGGGAGGCTGCAAAGCCGGAGTTCAGGGAGTATCAGCATCGCGTGGTCGAAAACGCGGCTGCGCTCGCGGACGGACTGCTTCGGCGCGGATTCGACCTTGTCAGCGGCGGCACCGACAATCATCTCATGCTTGTCGACCTGAGGAATTTCGGCGTTACCGGCAAGGAGATGGAGGCGCGGCTGGACGATGTCCACATCACCGCGAACAAGAACGCGATACCCAACGACCCGGAAAGCCCGTTTGTCACAAGCGGCATCCGTGTCGGCACGCCGGCGATAACCACGCGCGGATTTGTGAGAGCCGACATGGACAAGGTCGCCGAGCTGATTCATCTCACCGCGACCGAATATCCCGCAAAGACCGACTATATTCGCGCGGAGGTCGCGAATTTGTGCGACAAATACCCGATATATTGATAAAACCGAGTGAGGAGAAGGGCGAAAGCCCTTCTCTCTTTGTATAGTCAGTGTTTTTTCTGTTGCACCGACCGCGCTTTTGGGGTATAATCTGACAGGGAAGGGAGGCGATGGCAATGTACCAGCCGCTTGCGGACAGGCTTCGTCCGCAGACGCTCGACGAGGTATACGGTCAGCGGCACATTCTCGGCGAGGATGGGCTGCTTCGGCGTATAATCGCCAGCGGACAGATACCGAACATGATATTCTACGGTCCGTCCGGCTCGGGCAAGACTACCGTCGCGAACATCATCGCGCGCGAGACCAACCGCGAGCTGCGCAAGCTGAACGCGACCACCGCGTCGCTCAGCGACATAAAGGAGATAATCGCCGAGCTGGATACGTTCCTTGTGCCTAACGGCGTGCTTCTTTATCTCGACGAGATACAGTATTTCAACAAAAAACAGCAGCAGTCGCTGCTCGAGTTCATCGAAAACGGAAAGATAACGCTCATCGCGTCCACCACCGAAAATCCGTACTTCTATGTCTACAACGCCGTGCTCTCCCGCTCGACCGTGTTCGAGTTCAAGGAGCTGACGGCGGAGGATGTCGCGACCGCCGTCCGCCGCGCGATAACATACGCAAAGGAGGACTTCGGCGACGCGGACATCGAGGACGGCGTAGTCGAGCATATAGCGTCCTGTTCGGGCGGCGACGTGCGAAAGTCGGTGAACGCGGTCGAGCTGCTGTTCACCGCCGCCGCGCGAGGGAAGGACGACCGCCTGAAGATCACCCTTGCCGACGCGCAGATAGCCGCACAGCGCAGCGCCATGCACTATGACCGCGACGGCGACCAGCACTACGACGCGGTGTCGGCGCTTATGAAGTCGCTGCGCGGTTCGGACGTGGACGCGGCGCTGCACTACCTCGCGCGACTGCTTGTTGCTGGAGACCTCGCGGGCGCGTGCCGAAGGATACTCTGCTCGGCATCGGAGGATGTCGGCATGGCGTATCCGCAGGCGGTACAGATAGTCAAGGCGTGCGTGGACAGCGCGCTGCAGCTTGGGCTTCCCGAGGCGCAGCTTCCTCTTGCCGAGGCGGTGGTGCTGCTTGCCACCGCGCCAAAGTCGAACAGCTCGGCGGAGGGCATATGGGCGGCGATGAGCGACGTGCGGAACGGCAAAGCCGGTCCGATACCGCGCGAGCTGCAGAACGTACACGCGGACGGCACCGGATTTGAGCGCGAGCAGGGCTATAAATATCCGCACAGCTATCCAAACCACTGGGTGGAGCAGCAGTATCTGCCCGAAAACCTGGTCGGCACGAAATACTACAAGTTCGGCGACAACAAGAACGAGCAGGCCGCCGCCGAATACTGGAGGAAGATAAAGGGCGAATCTTAGACAAAAACGCTGCTGCGGGCTTGATTATTTCGCCGCTATAATGTAGAATAACAGGGAGAATATGTTAAGGAGAGTGGTGGCATGGGTCTCAAGTATAAGCGCGTGCTTCTCAAGGTGTCCGGAGAGGCGCTTGCGGGCGATCGCCATTTCGGACTGGATATCGACGTTATCCGCTCGGTCTGCTCGGTCATAAAGGACTGCGTGGACGAGGGCGCGGAGATAGGCGTCGTCGTCGGAGGCGGAAACTTCTGGCGCGGAGTTAAGGACGGCGGCGGCAAGGTGGAGCGCACCCGCGCCGATCACATGGGAATGCTCGCGACCTCGATAAACGCCCTGGCACTTGCCGACGCGCTTGAGAAGATGGGCGTGGATGTGCGCGTGCAGACCGCCATCGAGATGCGCGCCATCGCCGAGCCGTATGTGCGGCTGAAGGCGTGCCGCCATCTGAAAAAGGGACGCGTCGTCATCTTCGGCTGCGGTACCGGCAATCCGTACTTCTCCACCGACACGGCTGCGATACTGCGCGCGGCGGAGATAAACGCCGACATCGTGCTGCTTGCCAAGAACATTGACGGCGTGTACACCGCAGACCCAGCGAAGGACCCGACAGCCAAGCGCTACGACGAGCTGAGCTACGACGAGATGCTGCAGAAGCACCTGCTCGCGATGGATCTCACCGCGACGTCGCTTTCGATGGACAACTCGATACCGGTGCTTCTGTTCGCGCTGAGCGACCCGGAGAACATACACCGCGCGCTGAAGGGCGAGAAGGTCGGCACTCTGGTGCGTGGAAACTGAACGATAGGATAACAGGTACATCCAAAAAACGAGAGGAGATACTATTATGGCAGACAAGAACTATGAGAGCAAGATGGATAAGACCATAAGCAGCTTCAGAGAGCGGCTTAATTCGGTGCGCGCAGGTCGCGCAAATCCCACGGTGCTCGACCGCATAACCGTCGACTATTACGGCGCGGCGACCCCGATACAGCAGGTGGGCACCGTCTCGACGCCCGACCCGCGCACGATAATGATACAGCCGTGGGACGCGTCGATACTCAAGGAGATTGAAAGGGCAATTCAGTCCTCCGACCTGGGCATAAATCCCCAGAACGACGGCAAGGTTATCCGCATTATCTTCCCGCAGCTTACCGAGGAGCGCCGTAAGGAACTCACAAAGCTGGTCAAGAAGTACGCCGAGGAAACAAAGGTCACCGTCCGCAATGTGCGCCGCGAGGCGATGGACGAGTACAAGAAGCAGCAGAAGAACTCGGAGATAACCGAGGACGATCAGAAGAAGCTTGAGAAGGATCTCCAGGACCTGACCGACAAGAAGGTCAAGGAGATAGACAAGATAGCCGAGGAAAAGGAAAAGGAGCTGCTCACCGTCTGATGGGACTGTTCGGACGCAAAAGAGAGAGGAAAAGCCTGGCGGGGCATACGATTGTCCCCGAGCACATCGCGATAATACTCGACGGCAACGGACGCTGGGCAAAGAAGCGCGGGCTTCCGCGCACGGCGGGTCATGCCGCCGGAGCCGAGACCTTCCGCCGAATCGGGACCTACTGCCGCGACATAGGCGTGAAATATCTCACCGCCTACGCGTTTTCGACCGAGAACTGGAAGCGCTCGGCGGAGGAAGTGGACGCGATATGGTCGCTGCTCTACAAGTACCTCACCGAGACGCTTGAGCGGATGGAGACCGAGAGGGTCAAGGTGAAGATACTCGGCTCGCGTGAGGGTATGCCCGAGCGTGTTCGCTCACTTCTCGTGGACATCGACAAAAAGGCGGAGACAATAGACGGCATAACGCTGTGCCTCTGCATAAACTACGGCTCGCGCGACGAGATAACGCACGCCGTGCGCGCCATATGCGAGGAGTGCGCCGCGGGAAGGCTAGACCCGCAGGATGTGGACGCCGACATGATAGCGTCCCGGCTATACTCGGCGGGCATCCCTGACCCCGACCTGGTCATTCGGCCGAGCGGGGAGAAGCGGCTGTCAAACTTCCTGATATGGCAGAGCACATATTCCGAGCTGTACTTTTGCGACACCCTCTGGCCCGATTTCAAGCCGGAGGATATAGACCTCGCTATCGAGGATTACAGCCGCCGCGACCGACGTTACGGCGGAGTCAAGTAGGAGGAGCACAAATGGGTATACGGACGCTTGGCGGCGCGGCGATGCTTGCCGTCCTCTGCGGGGTGGTGTTTTTCGCACCGCTCTGGGTGCTTCCCATCGCCATCGGGATACTGAGCGCGATAGGGGTACACGAGATGCTCTGCGCCACCGGGATAATCCACATCAACAAGCGGATAATCGTCTACGCGATGCTCTTTGCGATGCTGGTACCTGCCTGGGTCTATTTTGGCGAGGGACAGAGCTGGGGCGTTGTGCTCGGACTGCTCGTGTACACGATGCTGCTGTTCCTCGAGGGCATGACCGGCTCGAAGGAGGCGTCGTTTGACAAGCTGTGCATAGCGTTCTTCGCGGGCGTTGCGATACCCTACTTTTTCAGCTCGTTTATACGCATAATCGCGCTGGGAGAGCGGTCGTTTGAGGGACGGCTGCTGCTCATCTACCCGGTGCTCGGAGCGTTCGGCTCGGATGTGTTCGCGTATCTGTTCGGGCGCGCGTTCGGAAAGCACAAGCTCGCGCCGGAGATAAGCCCGAACAAGACGGTTGAAGGCTCGATAGCCGGATTTGTTATGGCTCCGGTCGTGTGCGTGCTCTACACCCTTGTGCTCGACATCCCGATGGGCTACACGATGAACTACGGCTCGGCGCTGGTGATAGGCGTCGCGAGCGCGTTTGCGGGACAGCTCGGTGACCTGTCGCTGTCCTTTGTCAAGCGGCAGTCGGGCATAAAGGATTTCGGTAAGATAATACCCGGACACGGCGGCGTGCTCGACCGGTTCGACAGCGTGCTGTTTACCGCGCCGCTCGTCGAGCTGCTGATGACGCTGTTTCCGATAATGCTATGATAGAGACACTGACCCTGCTCGGAAGCACGGGCTCTATCGGAAAAAACGCGCTGCGTGCCGCAAAACGCCTTGGACTGCGCACAAAGGCACTCGCAGCGGGTAAAAATGTTACAGAGATGGAAAACGCAGCTCGAGAGTTTTCTCCCGAGCTTGTCGCGTTATACGACGAGACTGCCGCAAGCGAGCTGCGTAAAAGGCTTGCGGACACGCCGATAAAGGTGTACGGAGGCACGGAGGGAGTGCTCGAAGCCGCGTCCGCAAAAGCCGACTGCTGTCTGAATGCGATAGTCGGAGCGGCGGGACTGCTTCCGACGCTTGCGGCGCTGGACAGCGTGAAGCGGCTGGCGCTCGCCAACAAGGAGACGCTGGTGATGGCGGGCGCTCATGTGCTGCGTATCGCGAGGGAAAAGGGCGTGGAGGTCATACCGGTCGACTCGGAGCACTCGGCGATATTCCAGTGCCTGTGCGGCGAGGAGAAGCGCATACGGCGGATAATTCTCACCGCGTCCGGCGGCCCGTTCTACGGCAAGATTGCGGCGGAGCTTGAGCATATGACTGCGGCGGAGGCGCTGAAGCACCCGAACTGGAGCATGGGCGCGAAGATCACGATAGACAGCGCGACGCTGATGAACAAGGGGCTTGAGCTTATCGAGGCGATGCACCTGTTTTCGGTCGCGCCGGAGAGCATAAAGATAGTCGTGCACCGCGAAAGCGTGCTGCACTCGGCGGTCGAGTTCAGCGACGGCGCGGTCGTAGGACAGATGGGCGTTCCCGATATGTCGATACCGATACAGTACGCGCTGAGCTTTCCGCTGCGCGCGCCGACAGATCTTGAGCCGCTCGAGCTTGAAAAGTTCGGAAGTTTGAGCTTTTCGCTGCCCGACCGGCATACATTTAGATGTTTGCCCCTTGCGGAACGCGCGGCGAAGCTCGGAGGCTCGGCGTGCGCGGCGCTAAACGCGGCAAACGAGGTCGCGGTCGCACGATTCCTTGAGGGAAAGATGGGTTTTCTCGACATTGCGGACACCGTCGAGCGGCTTTACGAGGGATATTCGGGCGACGCAAGTCCGCAGCGCGCGCTTGAGATAGACCGAGAGGTGCGGGAAAAAGCGCTTGGGCTTTGGAGGTAATCTTATGGGCACAGTTCTCTATATTTTGCTTGCGATACTCGTGTTTGGTGTGCTTATTTTCGTGCATGAGCTGGGGCATTTCCTCGCGGCGCGTATCTTCCGCGTGCGGGTGCTCGAGTTTGCGATAGGCATGGGACCCGCGCTGTTCAAAAAGCAGGGCAAACGCACGCTCTACTCGGTGCGCGCGCTTCCGATAGGCGGCTTCTGCGCGATGGACGGAGAGGACGGCGAGGAGTCCGAAAAGCCCGCCATGACCGACGCGCCAAAGCTCGGCGACGGCGACGCCCCGTTCTACGAGAAACCGCTGTGGCAGAAGATAATCATACTTGTTGCGGGCGCGGCGATGAACTTCCTTGTGGGACTTCTGGTGCTGCTCTGCCTAAGCGCCCGCGGCGACGCGCTGGTCACCACCGAGATAGACTATTTCATGGACGGGTTTCCCTATGCGAGCGAGGAGATGCTCATGCCGGGGGACAGAATAGAGAAGATAAACGGATATTTCATCTTCACAAACGCCGACATCTCCACGTTTTTGGAGCATGACAAGGGCGAGCCGTACGAGATAGAGGTCACCCGAGCCGGAGAACGGCTGACCGTGACCGTGCCGCTTCAGCGGCAGACATATGAGCATTATACTCTGGATGAGAACGGCAACGAGAAGCTGACGTCAGGTCAGATGTACGGACTTGTGTTCAAGAGCGAACGCGCGACGATAGGCGGACGGCTGAAGAACGCGTGGCTCAACGCCATCGACTTTGTTCGCATCGTAAAGGTCAGCCTGTTCGACCTGTTCGGCGGACGCGCGTCGGTAAGCGAGCTGAGCGGCCCGATAGGCATCGGCACGATGATAACCCAGACGGCGCAGCAGTCGATGCCGTCGATGTGGATGCTGGTGTCGATGATAGCGGTCAATCTGGCGGTTATGAATCTGCTTCCGCTGCCCGCGCTCGACGGCGGCAGGATACTCTTCCTGGTCGTCGGAAAGATAGTGTTCCTGATACGCAAAAAGCCGCTGAACCCGCGATATGAGACGGCGATAAACTTCGCGGGGCTGGCGCTTTTGATGGGGCTGATGGTGTACGTCTCGTTCAACGATATCATGCGGTTGGTGAAGTAATATGGAGCGAAGGAAGTCAAAACAGATAGATGTCGGCGGGGTGAAGATAGGCGGCTGCGCGCCGATATCGGTGCAGTCGATGACCAACACACAGACCGCCGACGTGGACGCGACATCCGAACAGATAGCGCGTCTGGAGGAGGCGGGCTGCGAGATAGTGCGCGTCGCCGTGCCCGATCTCGCGGCGGCGGGAGCTATCGCCGAGCTGAAGAAGCGGACCAGGCTGCCGATAGTGGCGGACATCCACTTCGACTGGCGGCTCGCGCTTGCGGCAGCTCGTGCGGGCGTGGACAAGATACGGATAAACCCCGGAAACATCGGCTCGCAGGAGCGGGTCCGAGCAGTCGTCGAGGCGTGTCGCGAGCGCGGGATACCGATACGAATCGGCGTGAACAGCGGCTCGATACATAAATCGATACTTGAAAAATACGGCGGTGCGACGGCGGACGCCCTCGCGGAGAGCGCGATAAGCCACGTTGAGCTGCTGGAGGAGTGCGGGTTTTACGACATAGCGATATCTGTCAAAGCGCCGGAGGTGGCAATGACGATAGAGGCGTACCGCAGGCTGGCGGCGATGCGCGACTATCCGCTGCACGTCGGGCTTACACACTCGGGAACCGAGCGCATCGGAATACTGAAATCGGCGGCGGCGATAGGCTCGCTGCTCGCCGACGGCATAGGGGACACGATTCGCATTTCGCTTACCGCCGATCCGGTGCGCGAGGTGCAGGCGGGCATCGACCTGCTGCGGGCGCTGGAGCTTCGGAGCGCGCCGGAGGTCATTGCCTGTCCTACCTGCGGACGCTGCCGGATAGACCTCATACCGCTCGCGCGTGAGGTGGAGAGCCGTCTTGAGTGCGTCAAAGCGCCGATAAAGGTCGCGGTCATGGGATGCGCGGTCAACGGCCCGGGCGAGGCTCGCGAGTGCGATGTGGGCATCGCCGGAGGGGTGGAGAGCGGACTGATATTCCGCAAGGGCGAAATTATCAAAAAAGTTCCGTATGACTGCCTTGTAGACGAATTATTCGAGCAAATTAAGATGTTGGGGTTGGAGAAATGAGCGCATACCCATTTTCAGACATGTTTCCGAACTGCGCCGACGAACTGACGCAGGGCATAGAGGTCTCGGATGTCAGGATAAGCAGAGAGAGCCGCAGCGCGGTGGTCGAACTGCGCCCGAACAGGTATATCGCATCGGACGAGCTTAGACGGATACGAGAGCGCCTTTGCAGCGAGTACGCGCTTTCCGACGCGAAGCTCGAGCTGCGGTACCCGCCGTCCGAGCTGTGCGAAGCGACCGTGCGCGACACGGCGGAGGAGTCGCTTGCCGACAAACCTGCCGCCGCCGAACTTCTGCGCGGATGCGCGATAGAGGTCGGCGACAAGTCGATAATTTTCAAGCTCGGACGCGGCGGGTGCGAGCTGCTCGTCGGCTGGGCGGAGGAGTTTTCAAAGAAGATAGCCGAGCGGTTTGGCTGCGAGCGTGAAGTGGAGCTCAAGTCCGAAGGGGACGCCGTGAGCGAGGCGTCGGAGGCACGTCGCGTCGAGACGATAAAGCGGATCGAGGAGGAGGCAGCAGAGGCGAAACGCCGCCGCGACGCCGAAAGCTCCGCCGACTCACCGCTGCTCTACGGGCGCAGGATAGGTGGAGAGGCCTACATCCCGATAGCGGAGATGAACGTGGACGCGGGCAGGCAGACTGTCCGCGGCAGGATAATATGGACGAACCACGTTGAAAAGACGCGTAACGGCGCGTGCGTGATGAAGTTTGACATGGCGGACGAGGGCGGCGCGCTTCGCGTGTCAAAGGCGTTCCGTCCGGCAGGGGAGGACGGCGGCGAGGGCGACTCGTCAAACCCGTACCGACGCCGCGACGAGAATGCGCCGACCGCCGACATACTGTCAAAGCTCAAGCCCGATGTGTGGGTAGCCGTTAGCGGACGCATGGCGTACAGCGACTTTGAAAAGATGGCGGTGCTCGAACCGGACACGATATGGAGGATAGACCCGCCGGAGGGTCGCTCGGACAACGCGAAGGAGAAGCGGGTCGAGCTGCATTTCCACACCAAGATGAGCGCGATGGACGCACTCGTCGAGGCGAAGGACGCGGTAAAGCGCGCCGCGAAGTGGGGACATCGCGCGGTGGCGATAACCGACCACGGCGTTGTCCACGCGTTCCCCGACGCGATGATAGAGCAGGAAAAGATAAACAAAAACCGCGAGGATGGTGACAAACTCAAGGTTTTGTACGGCACCGAGTGCTATTTTGTCAACGATATCGAGCGGGTGCGCTCGGTGTACGGTTCGGCGAACGCGCCGATAGGCGGTGAGTTTGTCGCGTTCGACATCGAGACGACCGGACTCGAGGCGAAGTCCGACCGCATAATCGAGATAGGCGCGGTGCTGTTCAGGGACGGCGAGATAACCGACCGATTCAACACGTTTGTAGACCCCGAGCGCCGTCTGCCGCCGAAGATAATCGAGCTGACCGGCATAACCGACGATATGCTTGTCGGAGCGCCGCCGCTTGAACAGGCGATAGACGAGTTCCTCGCGTTCGTTGACGGACGGGTGCTTGCCGCGCATAACGCGACGTTCGACATCGGATTTATCCGAAAGGCGTGCAGCGACCTCGGGCGAGAGTTCGACCCGACGTTCATCGACACGCGGAACATGGCGCGCGGACTGCTGCACACGCTTACCAAGTTTGACCTCGAAACGGTGTCCACCGAGGCGAAGGTGCCCGACTTCCAGCACCACAGGGCGTCCGACGACGCGGGCGCCGTGGCGTATATACTGTTCGACTTCTTCCGCAGGCTGAGCGAGGCGGGAGTGAGCGATATCGGCGAGATAAACGGCTATCTCGCGTCGACGGTGCAGTCAAACGTGCTCACCAACCGCTCAAACCACATGATACTCATTGCGAAGAACGACGTGGGACTCCGCAATCTGTACGACATAATCAGCGCGTCCAACCTCGACTATTTCAAGCGAAATCCGCTTGTGCCGCGAACGCTGCTCGACAAGCACCGCGAGGGACTTATCGTCGGTTCGGCGTGCGAGGCGGGTGAGCTGTTCCGCGCTATGCTTGACGGCGCGTCGGACGACGAGCTTGAGCGCATCGCGAGCTACTACGACTATCTCGAGATACAGCCGATAGGCAACAACGAGTTTTTGGTGCGCGAGGGACGCGTCGCCGACGATGAAGGACTTCGCGAGCTGAACCGGCGCATCGTCGCGCTCGGCGACAAGCTGGGCAAGCCGGTGGTCGCGACCTGCGACGTCCACTTTATGGAGCCGGAGGACGAGATGTATCGCCGCGTGCTGATGGCGACCTTCTCTGACGGCGACAACCAGGCGCCGCTCTACTTCCGCACCACCGAGGAGATGCTGGAGGAGTTCGAGTATCTCGGCGAGGAGAAGGCGCGCGAGGTGGTCATAACCAACACGAACATGATTGCCGATATGTGCGACTTCGTGCGGCCGGTGCGCCACGGCACATATGGCCCGAAGATAGAGAACTCGGCGCAGCAGCTTCGCAATCTGGTGGACGAAAAGCTGCACCGCCTGTACGGCGACGACCCCGATCCGGCGATACTCGAGCGCGTCGAGACCGAGATGAACTCGATAGTCGGCAACGGCTTCGACGTCATCTACATGATAGCGCAGAAGCTGGTTGCAAAGTCGATAGAGGACGGATATCTGGTCGGTTCGCGAGGCTCGGTCGGAAGCTCGGTGGTGGCGTTCTTCTCGGGAATAACCGAGGTCAACGCGCTGCCGCCGCACTATCGCTGCCCGAACTGCAAGCACCACGAGTTTTCGGACGCGGCGTCGTCCGGACCGGATCTGCCGGACAAGAAGTGCCCGATATGCGGCACCGACTATGAAAAGGATGGATTTGACATACTTTTCGCGACTTTCCTCGGTTTTAAGGGGGATAAGCAGCCGGATATCGACCTGAATTTCTCGGGAGAGTATCAGGCGCGTGCGCATCAGTACACCATCGAGCTGTTCGGCGAGGGACAGGTCTTTCGCGCGGGTACGATAGGCACGATAGCCGAGAAAAACGCGATAGGCTACGTCCGAAAGTACGCCGAGGCGCGCGAACTGACGCTGACAAAGGCGGAGGAGAATCGGCTCGCGCAGGGGATAGTCGGCGTCAAACGCACCACCGGACAGCATCCCGGCGGTCTTATCGTCGTTCCGATGGGGCACGACATACGCGAGTTCACGCCGATACAGCATCCGGCGGACAAGAGCGACTCGAACATAATCACGACCCACTTCGACTATCACAAAATAGAGGAGAACCTGCTCAAGCTCGACGAGCTCGGTCACGACGACCCGACGATGATACGCAAACTTCAGGATCTGTCCGGCATAGACCCGCAGACCCTGCCGCTCGACGACAAGGACACGATGTCGATATTCCTCAGCACCGAGGCGCTGGGGTATCTCGACGACCCGATAATCGGTGACCGCGGAACGATAGCCGTGCCCGAGTTCGGCACATCGTTCGTCCGTGGAATGCTTCAGGACACCAACCCGACCACATTCGACGAGCTTATCCGAATATCCGGTCTGAGCCACGGCACCGACGTGTGGCTGGGTAACGCTAAGGAATATATCGACCAGGGCATCGCAACGCTGAAAAACGTCGTCGGCGCGCGCGACGATATCACGCTGTTCCTGATGTCCAAGGGCATCGAGCCGGAGCAGTCGTTCAAGATGTCCGAGGCGATACGCAAGGGCAGAGGAGTCACGGGCGAGTGGGAGGACACGATGCGCGCGCACGAGGTGCCCGAGTGGTACATCGACAGCTGCAAGAAGATAAAGTATCTGTTCCCCAAGGCGCACGCGGCGGCGTATGTGCTGTCCGCGTTCCGAATAGCGTGGTTCAAGGTACACCGACCGCTCGACTTCTACTGTGCCTACTTCTCGATACGCGCGAAAATTTTGGATGCGGAGCTTATGACCGCAGGCATAGATGTGGTGCGGGACAAGGTGGTCGAACTGCGAGCGCTGTCCAATCAGAAAAAGGCGACCGCCCGCGACGAGGATCTGCTGACCACGCTTGAGGTGGTGTACGAATACTATCTGCGCGGGCTGAAGTTTGAGAAGATAGACCTGTATCGCTCAGACCCAACGCACTTTGTACAGGTAGGAGAGGACACGCTGCTGCCGCCGTTCACGTCGATACCCGGACTTGGCGAGCAGGCGGCTATATCCATCGCGGAGGAGCGGGTGAACGGCGAGTTTTTGTCGGTGGAGGACCTTCAGATGCGATGCCCGAAGGTGTCGCGAGCAACGGTCGAAATGCTTGAGAGCAGCGGCGCGCTTGGAGGTATACCCGAGAGCAATCAGGTGTCGCTGTTCTGACAAACCAAAATACGGCGCTTGAAGTTCCGGCGGGTCGCAGCTATAATTTAGAGTGAACGAGCAGAAAGGGAGTTGTGGATATGTTTCGCATAGCGGAGAAAAAGGATCTTGCCGAAGGGCTGACACTGATGCGGGTGGAAGCCCCGAACGTGGCTCGCCGCGCGGCAGCCGGTCAGTTCATCATTTTCCGCGTGGACGACGAGGGCGAGCGCGTGCCGCTGACCATCGCCGACGCGGACAGGGAGAAGGGGCTTATAACGATAATCTTCCAGCAGGTCGGGGCTTCGACGATGAAGCTCGGCGCGCTTAACGTCGGCGACAGCATCCGAGACTTTGCCGGACCGCTCGGAAGGGCGAGCGAGCTTGACGACTTCAAGCGCGTGTGCGTAATCGGCGGAGGCTGCGGCTGCGCGATAGCCTATCCGCAGGCGAAGTATCTGCACGAGCACGGCGCTGAGGTGGACATCATCGCAGGCTTCCGCACCAAGGATCTGGTGTTTTTCGAGGACGAGATGAAAGCGGTCTGCTCAAACTACCATCTCATGACCGACGACGGCAGCGCGGGAGAACACGGACTTGTCACGAACAAGCTGGAGCAGCTTATCGAGTCGGGACGCGAGTACGACGCGGTCATAGCGATAGGTCCGGTGCCGATGATGAAATTCGTCTGCCTTGCGACAAAGCCGCACGGGATAAAGACGATAGTGAGTCTCAACCCGATAATGGTGGACGGAACGGGAATGTGCGGCGCGTGCCGTGTGACCGTTGGCGGCAAGACGCGCTTTGCGTGCGTGGACGGACCCGATTTTGACGGACACGAGGTCGATTTCGACGAGCTTATCCGCCGCAACGCCATCTACCGCGAGGAGGAGGCTGCGGCGCGCGACCATGTCTGCAACCTGCGAAAGGAGGCTGAACACCTTGGCTAATATGTCGCTTGAGAAGGTCAAAATGCGCGAGCAGGACCCGCTTGTCCGAGCAAGAAACTTTGACGAAGTTACGCTCGGATACTCCGCCGAGGAGGCTATGGAGGAGGCTGCGCGCTGCCTGAACTGCAAGAACAGTCCGTGCGTGTCCGGCTGTCCGGTCGGGGTAAAGATACCGAATTTTATACAAAAACTTGTGTCCGGCGACTTTTCCGCCGCGATAGATACGATAAACGAGACCAATGCGCTTCCCGCAGTGTGCGGACGCGTCTGCCCGCAGGAGAGCCAGTGCGAGTCGAAGTGTGTGCGCGGCATAAAGGGCGAGCCGGTCGCGATAGGCAGGCTCGAGCGATTCGCCGCCGACTGGGCGCGCGAGAACCGCAAGTCCGCGCAGACCGCCGCTGCTGGGTCGAACGGGATAAAAGTGGCGGTAGTCGGCGGAGGACCTGCGGGTCTGACCTGCGCGGGCGACCTCGTCTCGATGGGCTACGACGTGACGCTGTTCGAGGCGTTCCACGTCGCGGGCGGAGTGCTGGTATACGGCATACCCGAGTTCCGTCTGCCCAAGGCGATAGTCCGCAAAGAGATCGAAAACCTTGAGCGGCGCGGCGTGAAGATAGTCACGAATTTCATCGTCGGGCGCACGATGACGATAGACGAGATGTTTGAGGACGGCTTCAAGGCGGTATTTGTCGGCTCGGGCGCCGGATTGCCGCGATTTATGGGGATACCCGGAGAATCCTTGAGCGGCGTGTACTCGGCAAACGAGTTTCTGACGCGTATAAACCTGATGGGAGCGTATCGCGCGGAGACCGACACTCCGCTGAAGAGCGTGAAAAAGGTGGCGGTAGTCGGCGGAGGAAACGTCGCGATGGACGCCGCTCGATGCGCGCTTCGCGTCGGCGCGGAGAAGGTGTACATTGTCTATCGGCGCGGCATGGATGAGATGCCCGCTCGCGTGGAGGAGATACATCACGCCGAGCAGGAGGGCGTAGAGTTTAAGCTGCTGCACAACCCGACCGAAATACTCGCCGACGAGCGCGGGGCGGTGCGCGGCGCGATACTTGCCGAGATGGAGCTTGGCGAGCCGGATGAGTCCGGTCGCCGCAGCCCCGTCGACTCGGGACGCCGCACCGAAATTGAGCTGGACTGCGTTATAATGGCGCTCGGTACGTCGCCGAATCCGCTTATTGCGTCGACCACCGAGTCGCTTTCGACCAATCGCCGAGGATGCCTCGAGGTGGACGATGAGCTGATGACCAGCTGTCCGGGCGTGTTCGCGGGCGGAGACGCGGTGACCGGCGCCGCGACGGTGATACTCGCGATGGGCGCGGGCAAGAAGGCTGCGGAGGCGATAGACAGGTACATAAAGGGGCTGGCGTGATATGCCGAAGGTGAAACTGACGATAACCGAGAGCGGGTGTCGGGGTGGATATTTCCAAAAGGGGCAGGAGTTTATTGTCGAGGACCTGTGCCCGCCGCTCTGCCACGAGCTGTGGAACGGCATCTATCCGATGGTATACGCACTGCTGAACGGTGCGGAGCTGGACTACGGCGACACTCGCGCGAAGATGTTCGATGCCGAGTGCCCCGATGGGCACCGCGTGAAGATCCACGGCGAGGTCGT
>CAZBNJ010000042.1:0-15100 GCA_964493515.1 uncultured Oscillospiraceae bacterium
ATTTTACACCGTGAATCTCAAAATTTGATTTCGGAGGGCTAAACATTTCCTAAAACTTTCTAAACAATCTCTAAATATCCACCAGAACGTAGTCCCCGTCCTTTTTGCTGACCTCGACCATGTGCATATCTCGCTCGCGAAGTATCCGGTGACCGCGCTTCATCTCGCGGAACAAATGCCGAATCTGCGCCGCAGTCAGCTGTGGAGCGCCATTCGTATTTGCCAGCACCTTTTCCGCTATTTTCGCGGTCAGAGCGTTGAACACCAGGCCGTTCGGCAGGCGGATGTTTGTCTTTTTCCCCTCTTTTTCTATAACAAAAACGTGCATCTCACTCCACCGTGACCGAAACGGTGCCACCGTCGGCGCTTTCAACCTCGACCAGCTTGCCGATTATCCCCTGCTCCGCGAGCGCAAACAGCTTCATCCAGTCCACGTCGGCAAGCTTGTTGCGTCCGTCCTCGCCTATTTGATTTACGATCTGTGGTATCGAAAGTCCCACGTCCAGCGCCGCCTTTACGAACGCGAGCGGCAGATTCACCCGCACCTTGTCGCCGTCGTTTGAATCGACGAGCACGCGGAGCACGAGCTTGGACACGTCCCGCTCCTGCTCGGGCACCACCTTGACCATCGGCTCGGGATCGGCTCCAAGCAGCTCGTCCACCGACACGCCAAGCTCACGTGCGAGCTTCGGCAGCGTCATCACGTCCGGACAGCTTATGTCGTTTTCCCATTTGCTGACCGCCTGCGCGGACACGTTCATCCGCTCCGCGAGCTGCTCCTGTGTGATGCCCTTAGAGCGTCGAAGGTCGTATATCTTGCGTCCTATGCTGAATTCCATTTTTCGTACCGCCTTTCGTTTGGTTTGTGTGACGATTATCGCACACGCACCGACCGGATACAACAACGTGTTGGTTGAACTTGCGCGAAATCCCCAAACCATCGGTTGAAAAACAGCTAAACCATCGGTTGAGTCGCCCTTATTTCAACACTTCCACCGGCAGCACATCGCGCTTCATCAGCACGTCCTGCCCCTCGTCGAACACCTCGTAAAATCCGTTTTTCAGGTAAAAATCGTACGCCTTGCGGTTCTTCTTTGCGACGCGCAGCCGCAAAGTCGACTTGCCCGCAAGCCGCGCGACGGTCATGCACTCGCCGAACAGCTGCAGCGCGAGTCCGTGGCCGCGGAACTTCTCACGCAGCATGAACAGCACGATATGCAGCACATCGCGCTCGTTTGGCTCGTGGTCGAACACCGCCACGCCCGCAAGCTCGTCGCCGCTGTACGCAAAGCGAACCGCGTCCTCGCGGCGCGAGCGATACATCGCAAGAGTCTCCCTCGCCGCAGCCTCGTCAAAACCAAAGCCGCTGCGGTGCACCGATTTCCACGCCTCCTTCCACATCGACGCGGCAAGCTCCAGCTCGCTCGGCTCGACGTTTCGGAACCATAGCTTCGGCCGCTCGCTGCTCCCCGGCATCGGTTTGGAGAGAAACAGCGGATTTTGTGCGTTATGCTCGTTTGAACCGATAAATATCGGCGTAAACGCTCCGTTTTCGTACTCAATTAGGCTAAGCGACGCGTTCGGCACCATCTCCACGCCGCCGAAGCTCTCGATCCCGCCGTATATCATCCTCGCCATCAGCGCGCGTATCGCAACGCTATGCGACACAAGACATACAGTCTGCCCCTCATGGCGACCGAGTATGCGGTACAGCGCCTCGCCGGTGCGCTCGTACATATCGCGAACGCTCTCGCTGTTCGGCGCTCGCCAGTCGGGGTTGCTCGCAAACCCGACCGCCAGCTCACGGTCGATGTGGTGGCAGTCTCCCCAGGACAGATTCTCCCAGTCGCCCATCGCAAGCTCGCGCAGCCCCGGCTCGGGGATTATCTCAAGCCCGCACGCGCGGCTGGGCGCACCCGCCGTCTGCATCGTGCGTCGCAGATCGCTCGAATATATCACGTCTATATGTTCGCCTATCAGGCGTTTTTGCAGGTTTTCGACCTGTTTCAATCCGTTTTCGGTCAAAGGTGCATTGTACCAGCCGTGCGCGCGGCGAAAGATGTTCCCCTCCGCCTCGGCATGGCGCACGATGAAGATGCGCGTCACCACGGCTTCACCCCGCCGGTAAGCTCCGCGACCCGCTCCACGCCTGCGTTTTCGCAGTATTTCGCAAGCTCGTCACGCACGCGTATCGGCGCGTACGGATCGCCGAACAGCGCCGTTCCGACCGCCACCGCGCTCGCTCCTGCGAGCATCAGCTCCGCCGCGTCCTCACCGCTCGCAACGCCGCCCATGCCCAGCAGCGGCAGCTTCACGGCGTTCGCGACCTGCCATATCATCCGCACCGCGACCGGCAGCACCGCCGGACCGCTCAAGCCCCCGGTGTTGTTGCGCAGTATCGGACGGCGCGTCCGCAGGTCGATGCGCATACCGAGCAGCGTGTTTATCAGCGACAGCGCATCCGCTCCGGCTGCCTCGACCGCTCGCGCTATCTCGGTTATGTCGGTCACGTTCGGCGACAGCTTTACCATCACCGGAACGCTTCCGGCGCAGCGCTTTACAGCCTCGGTGGCTGCGGCGGCGGACTCACAGCTCGTGCCAAACGCCAACCCGCCCGCCTTCACGTTCGGACAGGAAATGTTCACCTCTATCATGTCCACGCCGGCAGCCGTCACCTTCTCCGCAAGCTCGCTGTACTCCTCGAGCGTGTTGCCCGAGATATTTGCAACTATTTTTGTGTCAAACTGCCGCAAAAACGGCATTTCTTCCGCACAAAAAGTATCAACTCCGGGATTTTGCAGTCCCACGCTGTTGAGTATTCCGGACGGTGTCTCTGCAATTCGCGGCGCGGGATTGCCGTCGCGTTTATGTAAAGTCGTACCCTTTACACAAATTCCACCAAGCTCCGAAAGGTCATAGAATTTGCCATATTCGTGCCCAAAACCGAAAGTTCCGGACGCGACAAGTATCGGATTTTTGAATTCAACGCCGGCGATGCTCACTCGCATATCAGTCATCGAAGCACACCTCCTCCGCCCTGAAAACGGGGCCGTCCTTGCAGACGTGGCCGACGTACTCGCCGTCGGCGCCGCGCAGCTTTACCGCGCAGACCAGGCACGCGCCGACGCCGCAGCCCATCCGCTCCTCAAGCGACACTTCAAGCGGCACGCCCGCCTCCTCGCATACGCGTTTGCAGGCGCGCAGCATCGGCGTAGGCCCGCAGGAGAGCACGCGGTCGTACTTTGCCTCGGACAGCCTGCGCCGCAACAGCTCGTCCACCCGTCCGTGGAAGCCTAGACTTCCGTCGTCGGTCGCGAGCTGCACCGTCTCGCACACCTCGCGAAAGTCGCCGAGCAGCATCGTCGCCGCCGAATTGCGGAAGCCGAGTATCGCATCCGCGCCGTCCGACGCCTTTGCGGCATAGAGAAGCGGCGGGCAGCCGATACCTCCGCCGACCACCAGCACTCTGCCGCTCGTGTCAAACCCGTGTCCGAGCGGTCCGAGGATGTCCAGCGTCGCGCCGACCGGCTGTTCGGTCAGCCATTCGGTACCCTTTCCGCGTCGATCGACGACAAGGCGAAGCACTTCACCGTCGATATCGCAGATACTTATTGGGCGGCGAAGTGTAAAGCCTTTGCACTTTATATGCACAAACTGTCCCGGCTTTGCGTCCGTCATCCCAGGCGCTAAAACCCGCATATCACAAGAACTTTCGGTCAACTTCTCATTTGAAAGGAACGTGCACTTAAATATGTCCATATCTTCTCCTCGTGTACAGCAATCTACTTTACAGCACGATCATCATACAAATTTGCCAGCTTTACATCGGAAGGATGTACGCGTTCAGCTCGCGCTTCATCTTGAGTGCCGCCTCATATGCGCACTCGGCGAAATGCGTGCCGTCGTCCTCCTTTTTCTGCCACGCGCACATGATGCCGCGCGACGAGTTGATTATCGCGCCGCGTCCCTCTTTGTCGAACGCGCCCTCGATGTCCGCCGCCGTGCCGCCCTGCGCGCCGTAGCCGGGCACGAGGAAGAAGGTCCGCGGACAGGTCTTGCGCAGCTCGGCAAGCTCCTCGGGATAGGTCGCGCCGACGACCGCGCCGACGTTCGAGTAGCCATATTCGCCGACGTAGTCCGCACCCCAGCGCTCGATGCGGGAGGCGACCACCTTGTACAGCGGTCTATCACCCGCAAGCATGTCCTGAAGTTCAATAGACGACTTGTTTGAGGTCTTTGCGAGCACAAATATCGCCTTTTCGTCACAATATTTGGTAAACGGCTTTATGCCGTCGCTGCCGAGATACGGATTGACAGTCAGCGCGTCCGCGTCGAACGGACTGAGCGTCACGCCGTCAAACTCGACCATGCCGAGATACGCCTCGGCGTAGGCGGTCGCGGTCGCTCCGATGTCGTTGCGCTTGCCGTCCACTATGACGTACAGCCCCTTCGACTTCGCGTAGTCGATGGTGCGCTTCAGCACGGCGACGCCGTCCGGTCCGAGCAGCTCGTAGTATGCCGACTGCGGCTTGACCGCCGGCACCAGTTCCGCGAGCGCGTCGATCAGTCCAACATTGAACATATAGACCGATTCAGCCGCCGCTTTCAGCGTTCTTCCGTATTTTTCGACATTTTCCGCGATGATCTGCTGCGGAACATATTCGGGACGCGCATCCAGTCCGGCGACCGTCGGGTTGCGCTTTTCGATGATGAGCTTCTGCAGGCGAGTAATGGACATAATTTTTCCCCTTTCGTTGTGAAAACTAATCCTTCCAGCGTGAAAAAACGATTTTTCCGTCCACTATTGTTACGTTTGCGCGTCCGATGAACTCGCAACCGATAAACGGCGAATTGTGCGACTTGGAGCGGATGCTCTCCTCGCGAAGCGTCCACTTCTCGTCCGGGTCTACAAGCGTCAGATCCGCCGGATCGCCGACCTCCAGCCCTTGCGGCGCAAGTCCGAGAAGTCTGCGCGGCGCGGCGCTCATCTTGTCGAATATGACCTCCGTCGGGAGCTTGCCGCGAAGGGCGGTCAGCGCGCCTCCGACAAGCGTCTCAAGCCCGATGATGCCGTTCGGCGCGCGGTCGAGCGGCTGCGCCTTCTCCTCGGCGGAGTGCGGCGCGTGGTCGGTCACGAGCGCGTCCACCGTGCCGTCGCAGACCGCGCGGATTATGGCTTCGCGGTCGGCGGGAGTGCGCAGCGGCGGGTTCATCTTGGCGTTCGACCCTTTGTCGGCGACGGCAGCCTCGGTCAGCAGCAGATAATGCGGGCAGGTCTCGCAGCTGACCCTCGCGCCAAGCTGCTTTGCGCGTCGAACCAGCTCTGCCGAGACCGCAGTGGAGATATGCGCGATGTGCACCGCGCATCCGGTCTCCAGCGCGAGCGCGATGTCGCGTGCCGCCATGCTCTCCTCGGTGTTGGTCAGATATAGGTCAGCGCCAAGTCGTGGGTCGTGCGCCGACGCGGGATACGGCTCGGTGAAATCGAAGTCCTCGCAGTGGGATATTACGAGCTTTTCGAGCTTATCCGCGCGGATCATAGCCTCGCGCATCATGTCGCGGCTCATCACCGGCATACCGTCGTCGCTGAAAGCAACCGCTCCGGCGCGCGCGAGCGTCTCGAAGTTGGAGAGCGTCTCGCCCTTCTCTCCCAGGCTTATCGCCGCTATCGGATGCACCTTTGCGGGCGACCGCGTGGCGGCCTTCTCCGCGACGTAAGCTATCGTCTCGGGCGAGTCGATTGCGGGCTTGGTGTTCGGCATACACGCGACCGCCGTCACGCCGCCGGCGACCGCAGCCGCTCCGCCGGTCTCGATGTCCTCCTTGTGCTCAAATCCGGGGTCGCGCAGGTGGACGTGCATATCCAAAATACCCGCCACGACTATGTTTGCGCGCGCGTCCAGCGTATCGCAGCCCTCCGGCGCGGCTACCCGCTCGCCGACCGCAGCTATCGTCTTTCCGTCGAGCAGAAGCTCTATCGGTTCGAGCCGCGCGGTGCGGGCATTTGTTATGTGAAGCATCTCTATCGCTCCCATTGAAGCAAATTTTGGTTCCGTCCTGACGTGCAAAGACAAATTTTTACTTCTATATTCTACCACACAACGCGTAGTCATGTCCAGTATTCGCCGCATCGTGACTGCAAAAAAGTTCCTGCAATTTGCGGCTCTTTTCGCAAACACTAACAGCAAACACGAAAAGGAGACTCAAACGATGATGAAGTTTCTGAAGGGCATGATGCTCGGGCTTATCGCGGGCGTATGTGCCGGTCTGTCGGTCACTCCGCGCACCCGCCGTCAAATCATGCGCTCGCAGCCCTGCCACACGATGAAGCGCATCTGCCGCTCCATCGAGGATATGTTCTAAAAGCGGAGACAAACTCCGCTTTTACATACTCTCACCGCTTTCAGCCGTCTGATTGATTTTTACAAGAGCTTTGCCGCATACCCTACGCAAGCCCGGCATATAGTGAAGCGAGCAAAACGCGGAAGAGGGTGGTGGCTTGAAGACAAATATCGAGGCGCGGGCGGAGACGTTCGCGCGATACATAATCGAAAACCGCGCGACCGTGCGCGACGCCGCAAAAGCTTTCGGGATAAGCAAATCGACAGTTCACAAAGACATCAGCACACGTTTGCAGACGTTCAATCGCTCGCTCTACCACGACGTCTGCGAGGTGCTGGCAAAGAACAAGGCGGAGCGACACATCCGCGGCGGCGAGGCGACTCGTCGGAAGTACAAATCAAAAACCGTGAGGGACTAATCCCCCACGGTTTTTTCTTCTCCATAGAAGCAGCAGTAGTCGCCGTGTCCGCCGGCGCGTTTGGCTTCATACATCGCCGCGTCCGCCGCCTTGGACAGCTCCTCAAACGTCCCGCCGTCCTGCGGATACCTCGCGACACCGCAGGCTATCGACGCACGCACTCCATCGAACTTGTCGATACCCGCGACACCGGCAATCACCTGCTCCGCCTTTCTCCGCGCGCGGTCCACGCTGGCAAGTCCGGCGGTGTACACAAGGAACTCGTCGCCCGACCGACGCGATACCGGATCGCTTGCGCGGAACGCGCGCCGTATCTGCCCCGCCGTCAACCGCAGCAGCTCGTCGCCCGCGTCGTGTCCGTGGATATCGTTGACCTTCTTGAGCGAATTTGAGTCAAAGAAGTAGAACATGCCCTCGCGGCCGTCAAGCAGCTCGCTGACCTCGCGCTCGAACGCCTCGTGCCGCAGCAGCCCGGTCAGCGGATCGGTGGACTTCTCCTTCTCCAGCCGCAGTTCCCGCTGCTTGCGCTCCTCTATGCTCATTATCTGACCGATGCGCACACGGTTTTCGGTCGGTTCGACCCGCTCCAGCCTGCACTCGCACCAGACCCACTTGCCGTTTCGCGCCAGCATCCGAAACTCGGTGGTCGCCGACTTGTCCTTCGCTTCCGCGAACATATCGCGCACCCGCTGCTGATCGTCCGGGTGAACATTGTCAAACCCGCCTTCTCGGCAGTGATCTATCTCGGTCGCGTTCAAAAAGAACCTCGGCGTGCTGTTGATCGTAAAGGTCAGATGGTCGCGCTGCGTGTCGTATTCAAACAGCAGCGTGTCGAAGTGGCTCGCGATGGCGCGGAACTTCTCCCCCTGGAGGCGAAGCCTGCGGTTCTTCTGCGCAAACACGCGGAATACCAGCGCGCTCGCTCCCACTGCAACGCCCACCAGCACCACTGCGGTGAGGATGTTGCTTCGCATCAGGTTTTCGGACAGGTCGAACATGTCGCTCTCGCGCGTTATCTGTACAAGGTCATAGTCGTGCCGCATCAGCGCCACCGAGGACACTCTGACCTTATCCGTCCCGTGTCCGACGCTGACCGTGCTCTCCTCGTCGGTCACAAGCGCGCTTGCGCAGTCGTCTATCTCCTTCTCGCTGACACCGCCGATGTCGAGCTCCTCAATGAAATTCTTGCCTATCTTGTCGGCCATCGACGAATAGACTATCTCTCCGTCGTCGGTGACGATGAATCGCTCCGAATGTCGCGCGTCATCATTCAGTCCGCTTCTGAGCAGCCTATCCGCGGGAATATCGCATACTATCGCTCCGTCGAACCTGCCGTCACGCACCACCGACGCGCAGAACGAAAACAGATACTCGTCGCCGGACGCGGACTTGCGGATGCGGCTCATCGTCTCGCCCTCGCGCTCCATCTGCTCCCGCTCATCCGCCGCCATATAGTCAAACAGCCGACTTTCGGGAACATAGACGACCTCGCAGCCGTTCACGCTTCCGAGCTGTTTCAGATAGGATCCGAGCCAGGGTTCATCCGTCCGTATGTCCGCCGCTGCGACCATCTCCGCGGCAGCGCGTATCTGTCCCTCAAACGATGTAAGCGAGATCTCGATGCGGTGCACGTCGTGCAGCAGATCCGCCGTCAGATTCTTGTTTTCGGTCTCCTCAAACTGTCTTTCCTGATAGTCGCCGTATGTGAGGCAGAGGGCAAAGAAGACAAGGCATATCACAAACAGCATAAGGACAAGCTGTCCGTAGTCGCTGACAGATTCCCTGATCTTTTTCACGCCCATCCCCCCTATTTTATCCTTGGATATACACTACACCAAATGGCGGGGATTGTCAACCCAAAATAATCGATAAATCCCGCGCAGACGCGCTCTTTCCGCCTCAGGAAAACAGCCTTGCGACCGCGTTCAGCAGCACGCACGCCGCAACGCCAAGCGCAGTGGGCAGTATCGCCGCGACCGCCGTCCATTTGAGGCTTCCAGTCTCCTTCTTAATGGTCAGCATTGTGGTCGAGCATGGCCAGTGGAACAGCGAGAACAGCATTACGCTTGCCGCCGTGACCCATGTCCATCCGTTCGCGACAAACAGCGCCTTCATCTCACCGAGAGTGCCAAGCTCGAGCAGGCTCCCCTGCGCCATGTACGCCATGATTATCACCGGCACGACTATCTCGTTTGCGGGAAATCCCAGGATGAACGCCAGCAGTATCACGCCGTCGAGTCCCATCAGCCGCGCCGCAGGGTCTAGAAACGACGCACAGTGGCCGAGGAGGCTTGCGTCCCCTATCGTCACGTTCGCGAGCAGCCATATCACCGCACCCGCCGGAGCCGCGACCGCCGCGGCGCGTCCGAGCACAAACAGCGTTCGGTCGAATATCGATCGAACTATCACCTTGCCTATCTGCGGACGTCGGTAGGGCGGCAGCTCGAGCGTGAATGACGACGGCTCGCCCTTCAGCAGAGTGACCGACAGCAGCTTTGTCGCGCCGAGCGTCGCCATGATGCCTATAAGTATCGCAGCGGTCAGCCCAAGCGCCGACGTCAGTGTCCCCGCAAATCCCGTTGTACCGAAGGCAAAGAACATCGCAAGTATCGCGATAAGCGTTGGGAACCTTCCGTTGCAGGGCACAAGGCTGTTGGTAAGTATCGCGAGCAGCCGCTCCCGCGGCGAGTCGATTATACGGCAGCCGACCACTCCCGCCGCGTTGCAGCCAAAGCCCATGCACATCGTCAGCGCCTGCTTTCCGCAGGCCGCGCACCGTTTGAACGGTCGGTCGAGGTTGTACGCTATGCGCGGCAGATACCCAGAATCCTCCAGCAGCGTGAACAGCGGAAAGAATATCGCCATCGGCGGCAGCATCACCGACACCACCCACGCAAGCGTTCGGTACACTCCGAGCACCAGCAGTCCGTGCAGCCAGTCGGGCGCGTTCATATGTGTGAACAGGTCGGTAAGCCTATCCTGCACCCAAAAGAGCGCGCCGCTCAGCATCTCGGAAGGATAGTTCGCGCCCACCATCGTAAGCCAGAACACCACGCCGAGAAGCAGCAGCATCACGGGATATCCGGTGCGCTTGGATGTAAGTATGCGGTCGAGCTTGCGGTCGGTGCGCGAGTAGCCGTCCCCGTTCTTGCCTATCACGTCGACGCACGCGCTCGCGGCGGAGGTCACTATCGACGCAACGGTCAGGTCCTTCAGCCGCTCGCGGTCTATGCTCGCGCCGTCGAGCAGCTCCCACGCTCTCGCGACCGCCTCTGCGGTCTCGCCGCCGGACAGTTCCTCGCCGAGAAAGCCCTCCGCCTCGCGTATCAGCGTACCGTCTCCCTCGATGAGCTTAAGCGCGAGCCATCGCGACGGTATGCGGGCGTCGTATTTCGCGAGGTGCGGCTCTATCTCCGCTATCGCGCGCTCTATCTCGTCAGGATAGCGCACGCGCATCCGCTCGGCATGGTAGTCCGGCGCCACGACCCGGTCTATCGCGCGGAGAAGAGCATTCAGGCTCTTCTTTTTCCGCGCGACCGTGCCCACCACCGGCACGCCGAGTCGCTCGCTGAGACGGACAAGATCGAGCGAAATGTTCTTGCGCTCCGCCTCGTCAAGCAGGTTGACGCATACGACGACGCGCGACGATATCTCCATCGTCTGGAGCACCAGATTCATGTTGCGCTCCAGGCATGTCGCGTCGCACACAACGACCGTCGCGTCCGGCTCGCCGAAGCAGATGTAGTTGCGCGCGACCTCCTCCTCCGCCGAGTGCGCCATAAGCGAGTATGTGCCGGGTATGTCCACGAAGATGTATCCTCTGCCGCCGGATTCGCAGCGTCCCGACGCGCTCGCCACCGTCTTGCCCGGCCAGTTTCCCGTGTGCTGATTCATTCCGGTCAGCGCGTTGAACACGGTGGATTTGCCCACATTCGGATTTCCCGCAAGCGCTATGACACGGTCGGTCGAGGCTTTGCGTTCGATGGCAAGCCCCGCGTCAACGGCGCTTCTGCCGCTCGATCTTGCCGTCAGTCCCATCTTTGCGCCTCCCTTACTCGGCGCACACGAGCACGCCGCGGCAGTCCTCCGAGCGTATGGCAATGACCGCGCCGCGAATGAGGAACGCGGACGGATCGCCGCCGGGGCTGCGTCCGAGGCATTCCACGTCGGTGTTTTCAACAAGTCCTATGTCCAAAAGCCTGCGACGCATACCGCCGGTCGAGCGAAGCTCGCGAACGACCGCGTGCTCGCCGGGGCAGATGTCGCTAAGCGCAACAGTTTTCTTCATAGCAGTAGTCCTCTCTATCGAATTTTGGAATAAGAGCACTACATACTATTCGCACCCCGTTGCGACGGTTACAGAGACAGAAAGACGAGATGCCGCGCGGCATCTCGTCTTGGTCTGTGCGCTATACCCTTGTGTAGACCATACGAATTTTAACTAAGCATGATCCCTTGCCCATGCGGCTACCGTGGCCTCACTCATAGCGGCATCGGAGCCATGAACGGCAAGTCCCTTTCCAAAGGACGCGCCGGAGCAGAGCTGCTTCAGATCGCTCTCACAGCGACCCAGACCGCTTCCTTCATGGGTCACAACAGCCAGCACCTTTTTGCCGCTGAGGTCCAGTCGCTCAAGCTGCGAAAACACAGCCATGGGATAAGTGCCCCACCAGTTGGGACCGCAGACGAAAATCGTGTCGTATTTGTCGATGCTGTCTATATACGCCTTCAGTTCGGGGCGCGCCCCGGCCTGCAGCTCGGCCTTCGCTTCCTCGGTGCAGGTGTGGTAATCCTCGGAATAAGGCTTTACAGTATCAAGCTCAAAGAGGTCTCCGCCAACCGCCTTTTGGATAAACTCTGCAACAATTTCGGTGTTGCCTTTGACCAAATTGCGAATGCTGCCTTTGCAATAGTTTTCTCCCTTGCGGGAATAGTACAAAATGAGATTTGCCACGTTATTGTCCTCCCACAAATTCAGATATGGTTATTGCTTGCTCACCTCTTAATTGCTTTTGTGGCCGCCGAACACCAGAAAGTCCATGCTGTCCAGCTTTTCATCAATGGTTTTCAGCTCCTCCGCCGTAAGGGTTATCTGGGCGGAGTTCAGGTTCTCGCGAAGCCGCTCAGGCTTTCGGGAGCCGGGGATGGGAATGATCCAGGGCTTTTTGCACAGCATCCATGCCAAAGATATCTGGGCGGAGGTTGCGTTCTTTTCGGCGGCGAGCTGATTCAGAAGCTCCAGCAGCTCCCGTCCCCTGGCCATGCCCTCCTCGGTATACTGCGGCATCCTGCCACGGTAGTCCTGCTTGCCCTCAAACTGGGTGTTCTGATCGTACTTGCCGCTCAGGAAGCCGTTGGCCATCGGAGAGAACGCCACATAGGCGATGTTCAGCTCCTCCACTGTGGGGAAGATAGTCTCATGCCAGCGAGCCATCATGGAGTAGCGGTTTTGAATGACAGCCACGGGGCAGACGGCGTGAGCACGACGGAGGTATTCCTCGGTGGTTTCCGAGATACCCCAGGCCCGAACCTTGCCTTCTTTGATAAGGTCAGCCATGACACCGGCCACCTCCTCGGGAGAGACCTTGGGGTCAATGCGGTGCTGGTAGTAGAGATCCACATAGTCGGTGCCCAGCCTCTTCAAGCTGCCCTCAATGGAGGTGCGAATGGTTTCGGGCCGACTGTCCAACATCAGGCTGTTATCGGGAGCGTGATGCACACCGAACTTGGTTGCCAGCACCACCTTATCCCTAACCGGACGAAGGGCTTCCCCCACCACCTCCTCATTGTAGGCGGTAGTGCCGTCAGGATTGACGCCGGTATAGCATTCGGCGGTATCAAAGAATGTGTAACCTATTTCAAGAGCCTGCTGCAAGACCTTCACAGCCTGAGTCGATTCCATAGGATCGCCGCTGGCGTGGGTCAGACCCATGCACCCCAGTCCCACAGGGGACACCTGAATGCCGCTGTTTCCAAGAATTCTCTTTTCCATGTCAGATTCCTCCCAAATGATTTGCGTTACTTGTCAAATTCCTTTGCCACATCCACCAGCAGATCCCGTATATGGAGGTGCTGAGGGCAGATCTGCTCGCAGAGACCGCATTTGATACAGTCACTGGCTTTGCCGCCGTCCTTGGTGTGGATGTTGTTGTAATAATAGTCTGTATTCCAGTTGTTGAACTGCTTTTTGGCGTTGAGGCAGGCGAAAAGGTCGGGAATGGATATCTTCTGCGGGCACCGCTCGGTACAATAGCGGCAGGCAGTGCAGGGGATGAGATTCTGTGCCGCAAAGATATCCCGTACCCGGCGAACCGCTTCCTGCTCTTTTTCCGAGAGGGGCTTGAAATCCTTCATGTAGCTGATGTTGTCCTCCATCATCTCCATACTGCCCATGCCCGACAGCACCATCATAATGCCCTCGAATCCGGCGGCAAAGCGGATGGCGTAGCTGGCGTTACTGCCGCCGTGGAGAGCGTCCAGCACCTGCTGAGCCTTTTCGGGCAGATTCACCAGGCTGCCGCCCTTCACAGGCTCCATGACGATGACCTGCTTGCCAAACTTCCGGCATACCTCGTAGCACTTCCGGCTCTCCACCGAAGGGTCTTCATAATCCACATAGTTGAACTGGAGCTGGACCACCTCCACCTGGGGATATTCGGTGAGTATCTGCTCCAGCACCGCTGCCTTGTCGTGGAAGGAGATGCCGAAATGGCGGATACGTCCCTCAGCCTTGAACTCAAGCGCAGTCTCATATGCCTTGCAGCGCTTAAACTTGGCAAATATGTTGGCGTCCTGGGCGTGCATGAGGTAGAAATCGAAGTAGTCCACCCCACACGCCTTTAGCTGGCTCTCAAAGAGAGGCCGTATCTCCTCGTTGGAGTTGAAGTGGTGGGTGGAGAGCTTGTCGGTCAGGATGTACGCCTCCCTGGGATAGCGGCTGGTGAGGCAAGCCTTGAGGGCGGGTTCGCTCTTTCCCTGCAGATATCCGTGGGCGGTGTCAAAGTAGTTAAACCCGTTTTCAAGGAAGGTATCCACCATACGGCTGGTCAGCTCCAGATCCACTTCTCTGTCCTTCATGGGCAGGCGCATACAGCCAAAGCCAAAATTTTTCTTGATTCGATCCATAAATCAGCAACCCCTTTTCGTTTTTAAGTATGGCCTTATTCTATCTGAACTCTCTCCCCTATGCAATTTCCCTTTCGCATCTTATTTATAAGCAAAACTTATATATCGCTCAAAAAAAGACCGCTCCCATACGTCAGGAGCGATCTTTTCTCTGCGTTTCCTCTTCTTGGACAAATTTTCGCTGAAAGATGTCCACAAATTCTTCGATGTAGTAGTTGCTTCTGGCTTTTTTCCAGAATGCGCAGTAATTGAAATGGATTGGCTTGCCGTCCTTATGCCGAAGGGGTAGCCGCCGTATGGACGGGTTCAACAGACCCGGGCTGCCCAAATCGGCTACCGGAAAAATTCCCCGATTGCCCACCACGTTGAGCCGAGCGTCGTCCATGCTCTCCACAAAAAAGAACTGGTTTCCTACACCCAGCACATTCCGGTAAAAGTTCTGCTCAAGGGGCTGCTGCTCTCTTTTCGCCACCAGAATACATGGAATATCCATTACGTCCTCCGCATAGACGACCTCCTGCTCCGAAAACGGGCTTCGTGAGGACATCTCCACCAGACAGGGGATGTAGCGAAGGTGGTGGTTCACATAGGCATCGGAGAACGCTCGTCGCTGATAGCTCAAAACCAGGTCCACCTCATCGGCGCTGATACGCTGGAACAGATCCTCGTGACTGTGCTTGGTCACGGTCAGCACCACATCGGGATAGAGCTCGGTGAACTCGTAGATTGCCTCCTGGAGCTTCTCTCCCTCGTAGCCCTCGATGTAGCCGATCCGCAGGCTCAGTTCTCGGTCCTGCCCCAGGCGAATGGTCTCCCGCTTCAGTTTTGCGGCTCGCTCCAACAGGCTCTGCCCTTCCCGATACAGATAATCCCCCGCCGGAGTCAGTGCAGGACGTCGGGTGCTCCGGTCCAGCAGTTTTACTCCCAGCTCCCTCTCCAGAGCCTGGATCTGCTGGGAAATGGCCGACTGAGAGATGTAGCACCGCTCGGCGGCCTCGGTAAAGCTGCCTGTATCCGCTACCGCCACAAAATATTTCAGTTGTCTTAGCAACATAAAGATCCCTCCTCGGCATTTATTTGGCGAAACCGACTAAGAAAGGCGGCAGATAAGCGAAAAAGCCTTGAAAATCAAGGCTTTTTCATGGCACGCCCGAGGGGATTCGAACCTCCGACCTACCGCTTAGGAGGCGGTCGCTCTATCCTGCTGAGCTACGG
>CAZBNJ010000043.1:0-14438 GCA_964493515.1 uncultured Oscillospiraceae bacterium
GTGGAGGAAAAACGACACAAAGAGAGCGCGTGACGGTGCGCACGAGAGGCAAAACCGATACGAAATGACGGAATTTTGCGCAAAAAGATAGGGGAACAGAGCGTTCTGTTCCCCTATCTTGGTTCATACACAAATTTTCGTTACTTGTTCGTGTCGACGAGCTTCATGTCGCCCGCCGTGCCGGCGTGTATCTCGTACTTCTTCGTCTTGAAGTTCACGTCCAGCTGAGCGACCGTGCCGTCGCACTCGCGCTTGATGATTATGCAGTCGTCGCCGCAGGGGAGAAGCTCGAAGCTGCCGTCAAAGGCGTGGCAGTCGTTGCGGAACTCCATCAGCTTGAGCAGCTTCTGCACCACCGGACGCTGTACCTCGCGCTCGACCTCCTCGGCGGTGTAGTAGTGGCGGTTGATGTTGCGGCCTTCCTTGGTGCTCTCCAGCAGCTCGAGGTCGTTCTTTCCGGCAAACATTCCGACATAGTAGACCTGCGGTATGCCGGGCGCGAAGAACTGCACCGCGCGTGCGCAGAGATAGGCGTCATCGTCGTCGCCGAGCGCGGAGAAGTAGGTGCAGTTGACCTGATAGATGTCCAGATTGTTGTACGCCGCGGTGTTGTATATCTTCTTGACGTTCGCGCCGAACTTGAAGATGTCCTCCTTGGTGCGGTCGACCTCCGAGTCGGGCAGCAGGTCGCGAACATCCACAACGCCTATGCCGTCGTGAGTGTCCAGCGTGGTGAACTGCTTGCGCGGGCATATCTCCAGCCAGTGCTTGAGATACTGCGACTGACCGTAGTAGAGCGCGTTGAGCAGCAGCATCGGCAGCGCGAAGTCGTAGACATAGTAGCCCTGCTCGGCTATCTTGAGCTGCATCGAATAGTGCTCGTGTATCTCGGGCAGGATGACCGTGCCGTACGGCTCGAGTATCTTGGAGGTCTCGTCGAGCAGCTCCCACACGTCCGGCTCGACAAAGAAGCAGGAGGTGTCCGCGCGCTTGGTGGCGTATGCGAACGCGTCCAGACGTATCATCGCGATGCCCGCCTCCGCAAGACCGGTCAGGTTCTCGCGCAGGAAGTTCTTCGCCGTCTCGGAGGGGCAGTTTATGTCTATCTGCTCCTCGCCGAAGGTGCACCAGACCTTCTCGGTCGTGCCGTCGGCGAAGTGTGCGTCGACATAGGGCGCGCGGGGCTTGCGCTTGTAGATGAGGTCGACCTGGTGATCGGTCGGCTCGCCGCCCTCCCAGAAGTCCTTGTAGCGGATGAACAGATCCTTGTACGGCGACGCGTCCTTGTTCTTGAGGAAGTCCTTGTAGTACTCGCTCTGCGCGGAGATGTGGTTTATCATGTAGTCCGCCATCAGGTAGTAGTCCTTGGACAGGTTGGTCACGTCCTCCCAGCCGCCGAACGCCGGCTCCACCTCGCGATAGGTCATCGGCGCGAAGCCGCGGTCACCGGAGGAGGGGAAGAAGGGCAGCAGGTGGATGCCGCCGATCGCGCCGCCGACATGCTTCTTCAGTATGTCGTGCAGCTCCTGTATGGTGTGGCCGATCGAGTCGCTGTAAGTGATGAGCATTATCTTGTTTTCCAGTTTCTTCATGACAGACACTCCTTTAATATAGTTATTCGGTTGGACCTTACTCACAGTCTATGACAAACGGTCGAGCGGAAAATCCCTCACGGTTGAATACATCGATGGGGCAGTAACCGCTTTGGGCATACTCAATGTGCAGCTTGCGTCCGGGCATTATCTCGAAGTGGCGAAGGACGATACAGTCGTGCTCGGTCGCGGCGTAGAAGTCGAACACCCGACATCCATCTATCGAAAGGCTCATCATCTGTCCCAGGTGCTCGCCGCCGGTCAGCCTGCCCGACGAAAAGCTCATACGCAGCGTGACCTTGCCTATGCCGACCTCCGCGTGCTCCACTCCGGGCGAACCCGCGTCGGGGATGTCTCTGTCGTAAGTATGCCGCAGCGCGAGCTTTGCCAACCGCTCGCCCACAGGACGCTTCTGCTTTGGATGGATGTCCCACATCATGCCCGCGTCCATCGTCGAAGCCATGTACAGACCGTCGACTTCGTTTGCAGCCTTCTCCTGCATCGCGCGGAGAGCGGGATACGCGTTGCCGGTGCCGGTCATCCATATCCCGAAGGAGGTGAGCTGTGCCATATACATGGGCAGCCCGTCGTCGCCCCATGTGTCCCGCCAGCAGCGCACGAGCGAGGCCATCATGCTGTCGTACACCTCCGGATGTATCTCGTCCGACTCGCCCTGATACCATATAAATCCGCGCAGAGTGTAGGGTGCGACGCGCTTTACCATGGAATTATACAGCCTGCCGGGCGCGTGGACGTAGTTCGGAGGCATCTTCTGTCCGGGCGCGGGCGCGGGGAAGGGACGCTCCTCCATCATCTTCTTCTGCTGCTCGTGGGACGAGCCGATATACAAAAACGCGGTCGCGTTTACCAGATCGCTGTGGTCGGACATGAACTTGTTGTTGCGATAGGCGTCGCGTAGTCCGTCCTCGGTAAAGCCTTCCATCTGGGACTCGTAGTCGGTCATCCATATCTCGCCGGGCGTACCGCGCAGATATTCGGGGTCTATCCAGGTGCAGGCGGGCGTGCCGCTCCAGTTGCAGCCGATGATACCCACCACATGGCCCGTGTCGTCGGCGAGCTTTTTCGCGAAGTAGTACGCCGCCGCGCTGTAATACCGCAGGTTTTCCTCGCTGTCCGCCCTGCGCCAGAAGCCGAATTTGGAATAGTCGGCGTCGGTTAGGTTCTCGTCACAGGCGATCTCGGGCACATCGAGGAAGCGGATGTTCGGGCGCTGCTCCTTCTCGTCCTGCCAGCCGGCGTCGTAGCACAGCATGAACTCCATGTTGGACTGCCCGCCGGCGAGCCATACCTCGCCCACCGCCACATCGCGAAAGGCGAGCGTCTCGCCGCCGCAGGATATCTCCAAAGTCTCGCTTTCGCTGTAATCGAGCGGCTCCAGCGTCACTTCCCAGATTCCGCCCTTAACTTCGGCGGAGGCGCTGCGGCCCTGTATCGACACGGTAACAGCCGTGCCGTCCGCCTCGCCGCAGATGCGCAGCGGCTTTGCTCCCTGCAGCACCATGCCGTCGCCATAGGGCATCGACATCTTTAACATCGTCTATCCTCCTGTCGTTGCGGACAAATGGATCGTTTCTTTTCACCTTAATATATAGCACAAAGACGGTGCTCTATGCAACCTTATATTAACAAGTAGGGCAAAATCGACCGCCCAAAAAGAAAAGAAGTCATGTAATGATACAGCGGACGGTTGATACTTCCTGAAAGGACACTGCCAAATGTGTATAATATTAGGTGTAAATGCACAAATCTGTGTGCAATTTTGAATCGGAGGTGATTGCCCGACAACGAATATGGCCCGAAAGAAGTTCAAAAGCGCATTAAACCCAAAATTATAAAAAAGGTTTAGGAGGACAAAATGAAAAGGTATTTGCACTTCTGCTTGCAGTCCTGATGATGGTTGGACTGCTCGCGGGCTGCGGAGACAGCGGCGAGGAGAACCCGTCGACCGAGCCGTCGACCGCCCCCTCGACAGCTCCGAGCTACGAGGGCCCCATCGACAACGATGAGACCGACTACACCATCGAGCTGCCGCTGGTCGAGGACACCTACGAATTTACTTACTGGATTCCGGGTTTCTCCTTCGACGACTTTGCGACATACAACGACAACTATTTCTTCCAGTGGATGGAGGCTCAGACCAATATCCACATCAACTTCTATGAGCCGCCGCGTACCAGCGCGACCGAGTCCTTCCAGACGATGATCCTGTCGAAGGATTATCCGGACTTTGTCCAGAACGTCTACGGCTACTACGCGGGCGGCCCGGACAAGGCGATAGCCGACGGCTTCCTGCTCCGCCTCAACGACTATGTCGATCAGTGGATGCCGAACTACAAGGCGGTTGTCTATCAGGACGAGACCACCTTCATCCAGAGCATCAGCGATACCGGCAATCTCTGGGGCGTGCATCAGATACTGGATCGTGTGCAGTCCACTGCCGACGGTCTCGGCGTCCGTCAGGACTGGCTTGACCGCGCGGGCCTGAAGGCGGAGGACATCATCACGATGGAGGATGTCGGAAACGTCTGCCGCGTCTTCAAGGAGTACACCTATGACAATGTCGGACCGCTATTCCTGTCCGACGGTGCGCTCAGCTACAGCGCGTGCCTCAACGGCGCTTACAACGTGGTAAGCCCGAAGTTCATGTCCAACGGCTTTATGAACAAGGACGGCGTCGCGACCTACTCGCCGCTCGAGCCGGGCATGAAGGCGTACATCGGCCAGATAGCCGAGTGGTATGCCGAGGGCATAGTCAACAAGAACTACATCGCTGACGCCGGAATGTACGCCGGCGAGGACCGCTGGGCGAACAGCGAGGTCGGCATCGGCGAGTTCTGCTACACCACCGACCGCACCTACGCCGCTGCCGCTGCGGCAAGCGAGCTTATGCCTTCGCCGGACTTCGCCCTGACGGCGATCCCGACCCCGAGGCTGAACGCGACCGATGACCTGAAGAAGGACATCCATGTCTGCGAGACCGTCTCGATAGTCAACCCGGGCTTCTCGCTCGGCGTGACCAGTGCCTGCTCGAACATCGAGCTCGCGTGCAAGTGGCTCGACGTGCAGTGGACCGAGGAAGGCAAGCACGCCGCAAACTGGGGCCCGTATGAGGGCGAGCTGGGCGACACCAACGCGACCTACTACGTCGACCCGACCGACGCCAACGGCGACGGACACGTTGAGGTGTTCCAGCCGTGGATGCGCGAGAAGTACAACGGCAACCAGATATTCCTTGAGGCGAAGTTCGTCCGCTTCATCGCGCCGAACTACACCATCTGGAGCCGCTCCTGGTCGGCAATCGAGAAGCACCAGATAGAGTACATGGAGATTTGGGCGCAGACCGGCACCGACTGGATGTGGCCGAGCGGAGTTACCCTCACTTCGGACGAGGGCGACGAGGCTTCGTCGATACTGACCAACTGCAACACCGCCTTCAACGAGTGGGCAGCCAAGGTCATCACCGGCGAGAAGTCGATAGACACCTACGACACCGAGCTTGTTCCGATGCTTGAGGGCATGAACGTCGCCCGCGCCGTGGAGCTGTACCAGGCCGCTTACAACCGCTACATGGAGCGCGTGCAGTACCTGGGCTAATCTTACGTACATCTGCTCCGACCCGGTCTCTTCGGTCGGGTCGGAGTAGAATGGATGCTTGACGATGAGGGATCGGCGGAGCGTCCGAGAGGGCGATCTCGACGGTTTCTCGACAGATGACGGAGGATAAAAAAGTGGAGTGGAAAACACTTTGGCACTATCATCTGGTGAACTTTGGCCGACCGCTCGGCGACATCAAGGACCAGACACAGCGGCTGCGGCTGCTTGTCACGGTCGGCGGCGACAGGCTGCGCCTGAAGCTGGACAATCGCTATAACCAGGGCAGCATGAGCGTCGGAGCGATGGAGGTCGGTGTCGGCGGCGCGACCCGCAAGGTCACGGTCGGCGGCAAGGCGGACATCGTTCTGAAGCCCGGAGAGACGGCGCTCACCGACCCGGTGGATATCGACGTCAAGGCGGGGCAGTGGCTGGATGTGTATATGCACATCGCCGAGATGAACGGGGTGTGCGCGATATGCCAGACCTGGTCCGCGAAAACGTGGCAGACTGAATTCTATCCGTCGGGGGACAGGTCGGTCGTCAAGGAGAGTGTCGATCTTTTCGATCACCTGCGGATGGATGTCCACAAGCCGGCAGCGGCGCTTGGTATAAGTCACATCGACATCGAGACCGACGGCAGCGTCAAAACGATAGCGCTGTTCGGCGACTCGATAACCCACATGTCCTACTACTACGACCCGCTGCTCCGCCGCGTGGTCGACAAGTTCTCGGATAAGGCGACTCTTGCAAACGAGGGCGTGGGCGGGAACCGACTCTGCCACGACCCGGCGATCTTCAAGATGATAAACGCTCCGGCGACCATGTTCGGTCCCGCGGGCTACAAGCGTTTTGAGGAGGATTTGTACACCGACATGACGCCGGACACGGTGCTGCTGCTGGAGGGCATAAACGATTGCTCGCACGGCTACCAGTTCGGCGAGGAGGACAAGGTGCCGTCCGCCGAGGAGTTTATCGCGCGCGTGACCGAGTGTGTGGACTGTGCGCACAAGCACGGCAGCCGCATATATCTCGGAACGGTGATGCCCGCCTCCGCGTTTGACAAAGAGGAGTGGTATTCCAAGAGCGAGAGTCTGCGGCTTGCGATAAATGACTGGATACGCACACAGACTATTGCCGATGGGGTGGTGGACTTCGACGCGGTAATGCGCAGTCCGAAGGACCCGAGCAGCCCGATCGCCGAGCTGATGATGGAGGACGGACTGCACCCGGACACTCCCGGCGGCGAGAAGATGGCGGCGCTCGTACCGCTTGAACTGTTTCTTAATCAATAATCCAAATAATCCAATAATTTAACATGAAAGGAAGAGAGCAATGAACAAGTACACTTACGAGTACAAGAAGCCGGTCGTACAGACCAAGTTCGGCAAGCTGCGCGGCGTGACCTATGGAGATGTCAACATCTTCATGGGCGTCAAGTACGCCGAGGCAAAGCGCTTCCACATGCCTGTGGAGCAGCAGCCGTGGGAGGGCGTGAAGAACGCGTTCACCTATGGCCCGATCACGCATCAGATGATGCCGCCCAACCCGCCCGCACTCTATCGCGGACTGCACATGCTGCAGAAGCAGAGCGAGGACTGCCAGAACCTGAACATCTGGGCGCCGAAGACCGCTAACGGCGAGAAGAAGCCGGTGCTCGTGTGGATGCACGGCGGCGGATTCTTCGCGGGCAACGCTCTTGAGGAGTATTCGTTCGACGGATTCAATATGTGCCACTACGGCGACATTGTGTTCGTGTCGATAAACCACCGCCTCAACCTGCTGGCGCACATGAACCTTGCCGACTTCGGCGACGAGTTCAAGAACTCGGTCAACGTGGGCATTGCCGACCTGGTGGCAGCGCTCAAGTGGATACACGAGAACATCGCGGCGTTCGGCGGCGACCCGGAGAACGTGACCATCTGCGGACACTCGGGCGGCGGCGCGAAGGTCCAGTGCATGTACCAGATAGAGGAGGCTGCTCCTTACTTCCAGAAGGGCATAGTGCTCAGCGGCGTTATGGGCCCGTCCGCCCCGTCGGCCGATGCGGACAGCCGCAAGCTGGCAAACGCCATCATGGAAGAGATTGGCGTGACCAAGGACAACATCAACAAGATGTACGAGGTCTCGTTCGAGGAGCTTGCAGAGGCGTCGCGCAAGGCCACCGCAAAGCTGGCTGAGCAGGGCATCCGCGCGGGCTGGTCGCCGGTCGCGAACGACTACTACCCCGGCTCCCCGGCAGACGTCGGATTCATGCCCGCCTCGAAGGACAAGCCGCTGATCTTCGGCACGGTTATCGGAGAGTTCCCGGCGGTCCGCTTTGAGTCGGACGAGAAGGACGCCATGACCGACGAGGACAAGGTCGCGTTCATCAGGAAGCAGTTCGGCGACAAGGCCGACAAGCTGATGGAGCTGTTCCGCAAGGCGTATCCGACCCACGACGTCATCGACGTTGTTCAGATGGACTCGCGTGTGCGTATAAACACCCAGGCGACCGCGCTTATCCACTCGAAGAACGGCAAGAACAACACCTATGTCTATATCGCCTCCTACTGCGCGCCGGAGGACGGCTGGGTACCGCTGTGGCACGGCGGCGACGTCGGCTATATCTTCATGAACGAGGACAGGGTGTTCGTTCTCAACGAGCCGGTCTACGGTCAGAAGCTTGCGAACATCTTCAGCACGCTCACGCTGAACTTCGTCAAGCACGGCGATCCGAACAACAAGTACCTGCCGGTTTGGAAGCCGATGACCGAGAAGAACCATTACAGCATGGTCATCGACCGCGAGTGCGCCTGCCTCGACGGCTTCGACGAGGAGCTTGTCGCGGAGGTCGCGAAGGTCACCCCGAATCCGTTTGGGGGAAGATAAGCTCACGGGATAAACGTGGCAAAAACAAAGTCGACGCATCCGCTCGGGTGCGTCGACTTTTTATCGCGATATTGCCGCGGGTTACTTCCGCTTTTCCTCGATGCGGCGTATCAGATACCGCCCGACCTTTGCCATCAGTACGCTGCCCTCCGGACGAAGCTCGTGCGGCAGGGGATACAGGAAGTGGTCGCCCTCAAAGGTGAAGTCGCCCTCGTAGTCGATGTCGGCGAGCGCGTCGGTTATCGACTCCCAGTCCAGCTTTTCCATAAACGGCATGGTGTGGCAGTCGCTGACGTAGTTCACGTCGTGGACGTGGAGCGCCTGAAGTCGCTTCTTTCCCATCGCGCGGATGAAGTCAGCCGGCTCGATGCCCGAAAGCGCGCTGTGCCCGATGTCCAGGCATCCGACCATCCATTCGCTGTCCAGCTCGTCGAGCATGGCGCAGAACTCCTCCGGCTGCGCGCAGACGCTGTCCACGATGTAGTGGCGTTTGTCGTCGTACTGCCACATATTCTCAAGGCAGACGCGGATGCCGAACTCCTCGCAGTAGGGGATAAGGCTGCGGTAGAACTTGATGTTCATCTCGTACAGCTCACGCCTGTTCTTGGCGTAGTTGAGGTGCTGCATCGGATGCACGACGATGTTCTTCACGCCGGTTATCGCCGCCGCCTGCATCGAACGGATTATCCGCTCGCGTATGACCGTGTCGAACGGTTCCTCGCCCTTAGACGACGGGAAGGGCGCGTGTGCCTGCGAAAAGCCTATGCCGCACTCGTCGCCGATGGATCTCAGCTTCTTCGCGTGCTCCATCCAACCGTCGCCGCACCAGATACAGTCGTCCTTGAGCATCTCGAAAAACGAAAGATCCACGGCGTCGAACCCGGCTTTCGCGAGAAGGCGTATGCTCTCCTCGTCGCCAAAGGTCTTTGCCAGACAGTCGGTCTGTGTGACCAGCCGCATGATGAACTCCTCCTTGATGTTTATTTCTGTCCGAGCGTGGTCGTGCGCTTGAACGCCTCGACCACAGCGTCTATCACCGCGCCGCGAAATCCGTTCCGCTCGAGCGCGTGTATGCCCTCGATGGTCGCGCCGGCGGGACTGCACACGGCGTCCTTCAGCGCGCCGGGATGCTCGCCGGTCTCAAGCACCATCTTTCCCGCGCCGACCAGCGTCTGCGCCGCGTACTGCATCGCCTTTGCGCGCGGCAGTCCGCACTTCACGCCCGCGTCGGCAAGCGCTTCGATGAACAGATAGGCAAACGCCGGACCGCATCCGCTGACCGCGCCCGCCGCGTGCGAGAACTTCTCGTCCTGTTCGGCGACCACGCCGCTGAGACGCATCGCGTCCAGGAACTCGGCGTGCTGCGCGTCGGTCACAAGCGCGTTTTTGGTGTACTGGGTCATGCCTTCGCCCACCGCGACCGGCGTGTTCGGCTTGATAATTATGGTTGGGTATTCGCCGCCCGCCATCTCGCAGAGCTGCGCTATCGATATGCCCGCCGCCATCGACACGAGCACGAAGCCGTCTCCGCGCGCGGCGAGCGTCGATCTTATCTCGTCGAGCAGCTTGTCGGTGACCTGCGGCTTTACGCCGAGAAAGATGAATCCGCACTCGGCGGCTATCGTTTGGGTGTTGCTTATCCGCGCGCCTGTGTCGGCACACAGCGCAGCCATCTTGTCGTGGTGATGGTCGGAAAGCAGCACCGGCTCGTCGACCGCCTTTGCGACGGCTCGTGCGAGCGCACCGCCCATGTTGCCGCATCCGATAAATCCGAATTTGCTCATCGGTATTGCCTCACAGTCCGAGCACGTCGCGTATGTATATGCGCGAGACCTCGGCGGAGTGGAAGTTGCCCACCTCCGGACGGTCAAGCTCCACGCAGATGACGCCGTCAAAGCCGACCTCCTCAAGCGCGGCCTTGACAGCGGGGAAGTCCACCGTGCCGTGGCCGAGCGCGCGGAAGGTGCCCATCTTCGCGAAACCCTCCGCCGACTTCAGCGCGAAGGTGTCCACGTCCTTGAGGTGCATATAGCCGATGCGGTCGCCGTACTGCTTGATTATCGCGACGGGGTCGATGCCCGCGAGCGTGGTGTGTGCGGTGTCAAAGCAGAAGCTGACCGCCTTCGGGTCGGTATGCGCCGCAAAGTAGTCGATGTCGCTCTGCGAGAACACCGCCGTGCCGTAGTGCGGGTGGAAGGTGAGGGTCACGCCCTTTGTCTTTGCGTACTCGCCGACGCGGCTTGCTATCTCGCATATCTTGTCCAGCAGCTCGGGGTTGGTGGGACGCTCGGGCGCGCCGCTGTCCGGACCGAAGCCCGCGTGCTGGCAGTTGAACCACTTGCCGCCTATCGCCGCGAGGAAATCTATCTGCTTCTTGCTGACCTCCACCATCGCCTCCACGTCGTCGGTAAAGTGGCCGTAGAGATTGACTATCTCGACGCCGTACTTCTTCGCGAGGTCGACAAGCTCCTGCGGGTTTTCGGCGTAGTAGTCGCGGATGAACGCGAAGTTTTCGATGTAGTCGTAGCCGAGGAACTTCAGCTCCTTGAACGACTGCTCGAGAGCCGCTTTCGCCGCCGCGGGCTCGTGGTTGGTTATCCATGTCCAGCTGGTGTATGCAACTTTCATTGTGATGTCCTCCTTTTATCACTCGTCCAAAATTCCGTGCATCGGGTTGTTTTTCATCGGCGCGGTGCGGGCGTACTTGGTGGTGAGCTGCACCCGCTCGCCGCTCGCGCTCGACTTGGAGAAGCTGGTCAGTATCTCGAGAACGTGCAGCTGCTGCTGATAGTCCGCACGGTGTCCGCGGCCGGTCTTTATCGCCTTTGCCATGTCCGTGAGGCCGAGCGCGCGGCTGTTTACGCAGTAGTCGTACATCAGCGGTATCTCCTTGTAGCCCATGTACGGGTCGGGCAGCCCCTTTTTCATCAGCGCGGGGTCGGCGGCGGGCGCGGCTGCCATATCCTCCGGACGGAGCAGCATTACCGGGCCGCCGAAGGTGTTCGGGTCGGGCACGATGAGCGTTCCCTTGGTGCCGTATACCTCGAACCGCGCCTGCGACGTCCACGGATAGTAGACGTCAAAGGTGGTGCATATCTGAGCTATCGCGCCGTTTGAGAATTCGATGCTTCCGGTCAGGTGGGTGTCCACATCGACCGATATGTGCTCTCCGCGATGCGGCTCGGAGGTGATGATTCGGTCGGTAAAGCTCTTTTTTGTCATGCCGAACACCGACTTTGCCTCGCCGAGCAGCTGAACGAGCGCGGTCACATAGTAGGGGCCCATGTCCATCATCGGACCGCCGCCGCGCTTGTAGTAGAACTCGGGGTCGGGATGCCATGTCTCGTGACCGTGGCAGACCATGGCGCAGGTCGCGCCGAGCGGATCGCCTATCATGCCGCTGTCAATGGCCCGACGCGCGGTCTGGATGCCAGCGCCCATAAAGGTGTCCGGCGCGCCGCCGAGCTGAAGCCCCTGCTTCTTTGCCAGCTCGACAAGCTCGGTCGCCTCCTCCATGTCCACCGCGAGCGGCTTTTCCGAGTAGACGTGCTTGCCGTGCAGCAGCGCCTGCTTTGTAACATCAAAGTGCTCGTATGGGCGGGTGATGTTCAGCACCAGCTCGACCTCGGGGTCGCCAAACGCCTCGTACATATCCTTGTAGATCTTGGGAACGCGGACTTTCGCGCCCTTTTCAATCTCGCCCTTGACATAGTCCACGCCCTTCTGCGCGCGCTCGGGTATCAGGTCGCACACGCCGACAAGCTCAAGCTCGCGGAAGGTGTGTGTGATGTTTTGCAGGTAGATGCCGCTGATAGCGCCGACGCCTATCATGGCAATTTTGGTCGTATGTCCCATGCATATTCCTCCTTTTTTGTGAAAACTGCCAAATACAGTATACAACATCCCACCAAAAATTTCAACAGCTTGCAAAAAACATTTATCCGCGCTATACTAAAGCTACTAACCGTATTTTGGAGGAAAACATGAGTTATTACAACGAAGCGCAGGCGATGGCGGGATATCTCACCGACCTTCGCCGCGAGTTTCATCGTCACCCCTGCATAAGCCGTGAGGAGTTTTGGACGGCGGAGCGCATCGAGCGCGAGCTGGACGCGATAGGGGTGACCGAGCACCGCCGCGTGGACGGCAGCGCGGTGGTCGCGTCGATATTCGGCGAAGGAGAGGGCGGCCGCGTGATGGGGCTTCGCGCCGACATCGACGCGCTTGCGATACAGGAGGCGGACGAGACGCGCGAGTATCGCAGCCGCGAGAAGGGAAAGATGCACGCCTGCGGTCACGACGCGCATACATCGGCACTCCTCGGCGCGGCAAAGCTGCTGTGCGCCCATCGGAGCGAGTTCGGCGGCGAAGTGCGGCTGATATTCGAGCACGCGGAGGAGGTCGGCTACGGAGCGCGCGTGCTGATACGCGAAGGCGCGCTCGACGGCGTTGGCAGGATATTCGGCGTACACATGGCGCCGGATATGCCCTGCGGCAAGGTGGGCGTGCGCGTGGGCGCGAACGTCGCGTCGGTCGATCACTTCACCGTAAAGATACACGGTCGCGCTGCGCACGTCTCTGTGCCGCACCAGGGCGTGGACGCACTGTATATCGCGAGCCAGACAGTCGTTGCGCTGCAGGCTCTTGTGACGCGGCGCTCGTCGCCGGTCGTGCCGCTGGTGATAGGAGTGGGCAAGCTGCACGCGGGAAGCTCGTACAACATCGTCGCGCCGTATGCCGAGCTTGAGGGCACGACCCGCGCGTTTTCGGTAGAGCGCCGCGCGGCGACCAACGCCGAGATTGACAAGCTGTGCAAAAGCATCGCCGAGATATACGGCGGCAGCGCGGAGGTCGAGTGGGAGGACTTCGGCTCGCCGATAATCAATCCCGCGGGACCGTGCGGCGAGGCGGGAGCGATCGTTTGCGACCTGTTCGGCGAGGACGCGCTCGTCACCGACCGTCCGATATGCTGCATCGGCGACGACTTCAGCGAGTATCAGCTGAAGGTGCCGGGGGTGTACGCGTTTGTCGGAAGCTGCGACCCGACCCGTCCGGACACCGGTGTGCCGCTGCATAACGACCGCTTTGACATAGACGAGCGATGCATACCGATGGTCGCGGCGATGCACGCCGAGTATGCGACCCGCTATCTGACCGGAAAACTCGAGCGGTAAGCGTATGTCAAACCAGTTGGAGCTTTCAAACTATGGCTTTCCGGTCGAGATAATCCGCAGCCGGCGAAAGACGCTGTCCATCGAGGTGACGCACGACCTTCGAGTCGTGGTGCGCGCGCCTAATCGGCTGTCCAGGTCGGACATCGGCTATTTCATAAACGAGAAGCACAAGTGGATAGAGAAGCATCTGGAGTCGATGAAAAGCCGCGTGGGGCAGTCGACGGAGTACCCAAAGTTCACCGATGCCGAGCTTGCCGAGCTGAAATCGCGCGCGCTGCCGATGATAACCGAACGTGTCGCGCGCTTCGCGCCGATGGTCGGTGTGGACTACGGCCGCGTCACCGTGCGCGGTCAGACGACGCGCTGGGGAAGCTGCTCCGCGAAAGGAAACCTGAGCTTTAACTGCCTGCTGGCGCTCGTTCCGCCGGAGGTGCTCGACTATGTTGTTGTGCACGAGCTGTGCCATCGCAGAGAGATGAACCATTCGGCGCGGTTCTGGGCGGAGGTCGGACGTGTACTGCCCGACTATGCCGCGCGTCGAAGATGGCTGAAGCAGAACGGCACTGCGCTGATAAGCCGCATAAAGTGAACAAAAACGCCCCGAAGCGTGAGCTCCGAGGCGTTTTGATTTGCGAAAGATTACTTGCCCGCTATCGACAGACTGTCGACAAGCACGCAGGGCGAGCCGAAGGCAGTTGTGCCGCCCGGCATGGGGAAGATGACCTCGTTGGAGAGGTCGGTTATCTTGCGGAGCAGCTCGTAGAAGTTGCCCGCGACCGTGAACGACTTGACCGGAGTGGTCTTTTTGCCGTTCTCAATCATGAATCCCGCGCTCTGCAGCGAGAAGTCGCCGGTGACCGGGTTCGCGCCCGCGTGAAGTCCGCCGAGCGAGTTGATGAACACGCCGTTACCGGCCTTTGCGAGCAGCTCGTCCTCGCTGAGCGTGCCCGCCGCGAGATACATGCTGAGCGGGCTGATGCCGACCGATGCGGAGTAGTTTGCGCGCGACGCGTTGCCGGTGGTCTCGCGACCCGCGACCGCGGCGGTCTTGAGGTTGTACAGCAGCGTGACAAGCTTGCCGTTCTCGATGACGTTCTTGCGGTGAGTGGGGCAGCCCTCGCCGTCGAAGTTTATGCGGAACGGATTCTTCTCGCAGAACGGGTCGTCCACCAGCGTGATGTTTGCGGCG
>CAZBNJ010000044.1:0-13898 GCA_964493515.1 uncultured Oscillospiraceae bacterium
ATTCCCACTCGATGGTACCCGTCGGCTTCGGCGTGAGGTCGTACAGGACGCGATTGACGCCGGGAACTTCGTTTATTATGCGCTCGGTTATCTTGTGCAGCAGGGAGTAGGGTATCTCCTCGATGGTCGCGCTCATCGCGTCGCGGGTGTTGACCGCGCGGATTATCACCGGCCAGTCCCACGAGCGAAGCCCGTCCCTGACGCCGGTGGACTTGTAGTCGGGAACGACGGTGAAATACTGCCAGACCTTGCCCTCGAGACCCGCCGCCGCGAACTCGTCGCGAAGTATCGCGTCCGACTCGCGCACAGCCTCGAGACGGTCACGGGTGATGGCTCCGGTGCAGCGAACGCCGAGTCCCGGACCGGGGAACGGCTGACGGTACACCATGCCGTCGGGAAGTCCGAGCGCCTTGCCGACCACGCGGACCTCGTCCTTGTAGAGCAGCTTTATCGGCTCGACCAGCTCAAAGTCCATGCCCTCCGGCAGTCCGCCGACATTGTGGTGCGCCTTGACGCCCTTGTCCGACTCGATTATGTCGGGGTAGATGGTGCCCTGCGCGAGGAAGCTGATGCCGTCCAGCTTTGCAGCCTCCTCCGCAAAGACCTCGATGAACTCGGCGCCGATTATCTTGCGCTTGGTCTCGGGGTCGTCCACTCCGGCGAGCTTGCCGAGGAAGCGGTCGGCGGCGTCGACATAGATGAGGTTCGCGTCCATCTCGTCGCGGAAAACCTTTATCACCTGCTCAGGCTCGCCCTTGCGGAGAAGCCCGTGGTTGACGTGGACGCAGACGAGCTGCCTGCCCACCGCCTTGATGAGCAGCGCGGCAACGACCGACGAATCCACGCCGCCGCTAAGCGCCAACAGCACCTTTTTGTCGCCTATCTGCGCGCGGAGCGCCGATATCTGTTCGGTTATGAAGTCTTTTGCGAGCGCCTCGGTCGTGATACGCTCCATGCTTGCGGGACGTACGTTGTCAGCCATGTTCAGTTCCTCCGTTTTCAAAAAATCGTTGGGTCGTTTTACGCGGAGAGCGATATGCCCCGCGTTTGAGCCGATGCCGTCACTCCATCTCCACCGTTGCGGGCGGTTTGGAGGTTATGTCGTAGAGCACGCGGTTGATGTGCGGGACCTCGTTTACGATGCGCACGCTTATCTTGTTCAGCACGTCGAACGGGATGCGCGCCCAGTCCACCGTCATAAAGTCGTCGGTCACAACGCCGCGCAGCGCGACCGCATAGTCATAGGTGCGTCCGTCGCCCATTACGCCGACCGAGCGCATATTGGTCAGCACCGCAAAGTATTGATTTATCGAGTACATAAGACCGGCGTTGGCTATCTCCTCGCGCATTATCGCGTCCGCCTCGCGCAGCAGGTCGAGCTTCTCCTTGGTTATCTCGCCGATTATGCGTATCGCAAGACCGGGGCCGGGGAAGGGCTGGCGCCACACCAGACTGTCCGGCAGTCCCAGTTCCTTGCCGAGCGCGCGGACTTCGTCCTTGAACAGCAGCCGCAGCGGCTCGATTATCTCCTTGAAGTCGACATAGTCGGGCAGTCCGCCGACGTTGTGGTGGCTCTTTATCACCGCCGCGTCGCCGAGACCGGATTCGATGACATCGGGGTATATCGTGCCCTGCGCAAAGAAGTCGACCGCGCCTATCTTCTTTGCCTCCTCCTCGAACACGCGGATGAACTCTTCGCCGATTATCTTGCGCTTGCGCTCCGGCTCGGTAATGCCGTCCAGCTTTTCAAGGAAGCGCTTTTCGGCGTTCACGCGGATGAATTTCATCTTGCCGCCGCCGAATACGCGCTCTATCTCGTCGCCCTCGTCCTTGCGCATAAGTCCGTGGTCGACGAACACGCAGGTCAGCTTGTCGCCGATGGCGCGTTCGAGCAGCGCCGCCAGCACCGAGCTGTCCACTCCGCCGCTCAGCGCAAGCAGTGCCTTGCCGTCGCCGACCTTGCGGCGTATCTCCTCCTCCTGGATGCGAAGGAAGTCGCCCATCGCCCAGTCGCCGTTTGCTCCGCAGACGTTGTAGAGGAAGTTGCGTATCATCGCGGTGCCGTTTTCGGTGTGAGTCACTTCGGGGTGGAACTGAAGTCCGTAGAACTTCTTCTGCACGTTCTGCATCGCCGCGACCGGGCAGCCCTCCGAGTGCGCCATTATCTCAAAGCCCTCCGGCAGCTCGGCTATCGAGTCGCCGTGGCTCATCCAGCTTATGCCGACCGACGGCAGTCCGTCGAACAGCTTGCAGTTTCCGTCGTAGTGGGTGGTCGTCTTGCCGTACTCGCGCTTGCCGTCGGTCGACGCGGGCAGGACCCTGCCGCCGAGCGCGTACGCCATCGCGTGGATGCCGTAGCATATGCCGAGTATCGGGATGCCAAGCTCGAATATCTTCTGGTCGGGATGCGGTGCCTTCTCGCCGTATACGCTGTTCGGACCGCCGGTGAATATGAGACCTATCGGCTGGCGAGCGGCTATCTCGTCGGCGCTGATGCGGTAGGGGACTACCTCGCAGTAGACGCCGCACTCGCGCACGCGCCGCGCGATAAGCTGGTTATACTGACCTCCGAAGTCGATAACAAGTACGAGCTGTCCTGCCATTTTATCGCTTCCTTTCGCTTTTGGGATGGTTTCAGAGCTTGCTGCGAAATTCTATCGCCGCGCGCAGCACGTCGCGCGCTCCCTTGTATGTTATCTTTCGCATCGCCTCGTCCACGGTGTACCAACCGAGCGAGGATATCTCGGACTCCTGCGCGTGAAGCTCTCCTCCGATAGGATGCGCAAGAAAGTAGACCACATCCTTAGGCGTGCCGTTTTTCAGCGTAAAGCTCTCGATCTCGCGAAAGCCGTCCTCTATCGCTATCTCAAGCCCGGTCTCTTCGCGGACCTCGCGGCGCGCGGTGGCAAACTCGTCCTCGCCCGCCTCGACGTGTCCCTTCGGGAAGGAGGTGTGTCCCGCCCGCTGCTTTATCAAAAGCACACAGCCGTCGTCGCGAAAGACCACCGCGCCGCAGCTCTTTTCCCTCCTGCCGCTCATGCGCGGTTAAGTATCGCGCGAGTCATCGCGAGCGATATGTCGGTGGCGCGCTCGCACGGCTCCATGCCCTCGAACTCGACCGAGATGTAGCCGTCGTAGTTAGCCTCCTTGATGGCGCGCGCGACTTCCCATATGTCGGTGTCGCCCTGACCGACTATCGAGCCGCGAAGCAGATGACCGCCGAGCGTCTCGAACCACGAGCCGTTGTCACAGTTGAACATCTCGTTCTGGCTGGGAAGCTGCCACTTCTGGCGTATGTAAAAGTCCTTGAAATGTATGACCTTCGCGTATTTTATGCACTTCTTGACTGCGGCGTAGCCGTACTCGTCGACGCAGTGGAAGTTTCCGACGTCGAGCGTCAGCGACAGGTTTGAGCGGTCGATCTCCTTTATCAGCCGCACCATGCGGTCGGAGCCGTTGCAGAAGAAGCCGTGGTTCTCGAGCGTGGTGGTTATCCCTTTCGTCTCGGCATAGTCGTACAGCTCACGCGAGCCGACGACCATCAGCGGCAGCTCCTTCTCAAAGTTTTCCGGGGTGTTCGAGTCGAACGGACGCCGAAACGACGCGATGTCGTGGCGCATGAGGTGTATGCCCAGACGCTCGGCGGCGTCGATGTGCAGCTTGACGCGCTCTATCTCGTGCTTTCGTACCGATTCGTCGGCGTTGATGAGGTCGGCGTTGACCGAGTAGGTGGATATCTCCAGCCCGCGCGATAAGCACTTTTCGCGTACCTCGTCGATTAGCGCGGTGTTCAGCGTCATGCTCTTTTCGTCCACAAGCGGGAGGTGGAAGGGCACGAATTCGATGTGCTCGCAGCCGTGGTCCGCCGCCCAGTCGATGGCCTGCGACGGGGTCATGCCGTTCGCCATGGCGTTATCGAGACAGTAGATGCTGATTCCTATTTTCATTAACGCGACCTCGCTTTGCACGATTTTGGGTATCTAAGGACAATAATTCATTATAACTATACTTCCTGCCGAGTGGTTTGTCAAGGTTGTACGGTTGCATTTTTTGCCGCAATAGGTTATAATCTGGCGGGGAAAACGACGCGGCAGTCAATACGGAAAATTTTGCGGAAAATGAGGGAACTTTGCCGGTCAGCGCGCGTCTAACATCTTGTGTGGATTCGACGCGGGCACTGCCCGCAGAGCCGAAACACGACAACAAAGCGAATGGAGAATGAATGATGAAGAGGTTCGTGTCCCTTTTGCTGGCGGCGATGATGCTTCTGTCGCTCGCGGCGTGCGGAACAAACGAGAAGGAGCAGATCGCGCCCTCCGACAGTCCGACGATAGATGAGCAGTCCCCAAGTCCGGACATAGCCGACGCGCCGACCTCCGAGCCGAGTGAGGAGCCGTCGCCCGCGCCGACCAATCACGAGGACAAGCGCGACGAGGATAGCGACGACAACGACGACACCACGACCGCCGAACCGTCGACCGCGCCGACCGATAATGAGGGCAACGGCGATACCCAGACCTCCGAACCGTCGGTCATCCCCGCACAGAATGAGGCCGACCGCGACGATACCACGCCCGACTGCACCACCCCGGTCCCGCCCACTCCGGAAGTGACCGCCGAGCCGACCACCGCCGAACCGTCGACCGCGCCGACCGCCACGGCGTTCTGGGAGGATATGTGCGTCAAGTATGAGGAGACCACCCCGATGCTGATGGAGCTTGGCGAGGATGAAGTCACCGAGCTGTACGGCATTGACATGAGCGCGGTGGACGACTTCTTCGCCGCGATGCCGATGATGAGCGTGCACATAAATCAGGTATTTATTGCCCATGTGACCGGGGACATGGACGCGGTCAAGGCGGCGTGCGAGAACCGCCAGCAGGAGCTGCTCGGAGGGTTCCTCTATCCGATGAACGTAGATTTGGTGGAGAACTACAAGCTGGTGACTGCCGGCGAGTGGATATGCTTTGTCATCCACGAGGACGCCGAGGGCATCGCAAACGACTTTATCGCCGCATTTGGCGACTAATCGGTAAGTAAGCGGCAGATAATATTGCCGTGAGCTATAAATCATTTTTAAGAGGTGTACATTATGAAAAAGTTTATCGCACTTATCACCGCGCTTGTTCTCATGCTCGCGCTTGTCGGATGCTCCGGCGACGGCAAGACGAACCCCTCGACCGAGCCGAGCACCGCACCGTCGGAGGACAACACCCCCGCCATGTCGATAGCCGACTTCTGGGCGGAAATAGCCGAGACCTATCCGGACGATCTTCCGCGCACGATGGAGCTTAACGACGAGGATCTCCAGACGATGTACGGCATCGACGCGTCCAAGCTGGAGGAGTATACCGCGCAGCTTCCGATGATGAACGTCCACGCGACCGAGTTCTTTATCGCCAAGGTCAAGGACGGCGAGATGGACGCGGTCAAGGCAGGCATCCAGAGCCGCCTTGATACGGTCGACGCGACCTGGTCGAGCTACCTGCCCGAGCAGTACGAGCTGGTCCAGAACCATCAGATCGTTGAGGCAGGCAACTATATCCTGTTCGCGATAAGCGAAAAGGCGGAGGCGATAGCCGATACCTTCAGGACGACCTACGGCGGCTGAGCGACCGCGTTTGAATCTACCGGGGCGGGGATAACTTCTTCGCCCCGAAATTTGTATAAGGGGGAAGAAAGGTGGTATTTTCAAGCCTTGTCTTTCTGTTCGCATACCTGCCGATAACGCTTGCGATATACTATCTCGCGCCGCTTAGATGGCGAAACGCGGTGCTGCTGATATTCAACCTGCTGTTCTACGGCTGGGGAGAGCCGGTGTATATCGTGATAATGTTCGCGTCCATCGCGATAGACTACACCCACGGAATGCTCGTGACCCGCGCAAAGAGCCGTGGGCACGACCGTGCGGCAAGGGCCGCGGTGGTGTCCAGCGTTGTGTTCAACCTCGCGCTGCTGCTGTTTTTCAAATACTACGACTTCTTTGCCGCGAGCCTGAACGCGATAGGCGTCGGCTTCGTAAAGCCGCTCGGCATCGCGCTGCCGATAGGAATATCCTTCTACACCTTCCAGACGATGAGCTACACGATAGACGTCTATCGCGGCGACGCGAAGGTGCAGCGGAACATCCTGTCCTTTGGTATGTTCGTCACGCTGTTTCCGCAGCTCATCGCGGGCCCTATCATCAAATACAAGGAACTTGCCGAGCAGATAGACAGCCGCGACCACACCGTCGACCGATTCGCGAGCGGCATATCCACCTTCTGCGCTGGACTTGCAAAGAAGGTGCTTGTCGCGAACAACGTCGGCGCGCTCTGGGACAGCGTGCTCGCAAGCGACCTGTCCACGCTCGGCGCGCCGATGGCGTGGCTCGGCATTGTGGCGTTCGCGCTTCAGATATACTTTGATTTCTCCGGCTACTCGGACATGGCGATAGGTCTTGGCAGGATGTTCGGGTTCGAGTTTCCGCAGAACTTCAACTATCCGTATGTGTCCCGCTCGATAACCGAGTTTTGGCGGCGCTGGCACATCTCGCTCGGCAGCTTCTTCCGCGAGTATGTCTACATCCCGCTCGGCGGCTCGCGAAAGGGACTTCCCAAGCAGTACCGCAACATCCTCGTGGTGTGGGCGCTGACCGGATTTTGGCACGGCGCAAGCTGGAATTTCCTCTGCTGGGGATTGTACTTCGCGGTGATACTCATGCTCGAAAAGACCTTCCTTTTGAAGCTGCTCGACCGCGCGCCGAAATGGGTCGGACACGTCTACGCGCTGCTGCTCATCCTCGTCGGATGGGTGCTGTTCGCGGTGGAGGATTTCGGACAGATGGGGCTGTACCTCAAGGCAATGTTCTGCTTCGGAGGATCGCCGGCGAGCTTTGTCTACTACCTGGCAAGCTACGCGCCGATAATCGCGCTCGGCATCGTCGGCTCAACGCCGATCGTTAAGAAGCTGTGGCTGCAGCTTGGCGACCGCACGCGCGCCTATGGAGCGATAGCTCTTGCCGCGTTCGCGCTGGTCATTTCGACGGCGTATCTGGTCAATTCGAGCTACAATCCGTTCCTGTACTTTAGGTTTTGAGAGGGGAGGTTTTCGTGATGAAGGGAGCAAAAATTGCGCTTATCGTGCTGTTCTGCGTATTTATCGCGGCGTTTGGGCTTGCAATGACGATACTGCCGGACACCGAATTTTCGGAAAACGAGAACCGATACCTCGCGAAAGCGCCCGAGTTGAACGCAAAGACGCTGTTCAGCGGCGAATTCGGCGAGAAATTCGAGACCTACCTTGCCGACCAGTTCCCGCTGCGTGAGCCGTTTATCGCGATAAAATCGACCGCCGAGCAGGCGTCGGGCAAGCGCGAGAACAACGGCGCGTACATCTGCGGCGACACGCTGCTTCCGCACTTCGACGAGCCGGATATGACGCGGGTCGACCGCAATCTGGGCTATCTCGCGGCGCTCGGCGAAAAGCTGGACGCGCTGGGCATCCCCGGCTATCTGACCGTCATCCCAAGCTCGACCGACATCTGGTCGGATATGCTGCCCGCCGGCGCTCCGACCGCCGACCAGGGCGCGCTTGTCGGCTACATCGCGGAAAACTCGCCGCTCGAGTATATCGACACACGCTCGGCTTTGCTTGAGCACGCGGACGAGTATATCTTCTACCGCACCGACCACCACTGGACGACGCTCGGCGCGTACTACGGCTATCGAGCCGCGGCGGAGGCGATGAACGTGGGACCGACGGGCATCGACGAACTTGTATCCGGACCGGTGGCAATCGACGAATTTGAGCGCACGACGGTGAGCGACAGCTTCTACGGCACGACCTATTCATCGAGCGGCGTGCGCTCGGTGCCGCCGGACAGCATCGAGACCTGGGTGGTAGACGATCTCTTTGAGGTGACCCGCACCGACGAGAAGGGGGACAGTGTCACCACGCTGTACGACAAATCGTTTCTGAAGAAAAAGGACAAGTATTCGATGTTTCTCGGCGGAAATTGCCCACTTGTGGTGGTAAAAAATACGATGAATCCCGACGGCGGGGTGCTGGTGATAATCCGCGACAGCTACGCCGACAGCGAGGTCCCGTTCCTCGCGCAGCACTTCTCGGAGGTGCATCTCATCGACCCGCGCTACTACAAGGTGCCCGCAGCGGAGTATGCCGAGCAGGTGAACGCCGACGCGGTGCTGATAAGCTACGGGCTTTCCAACTTTGTGACGACCTCAGACCTGCTGATGATAGGCAAGTGAGCCTTCCGAAAAGACGCAAAAACGCCCTGTGAAATCACTTTCACAGGGTGCTTTCTATTTTGCTATTCAACAAGCTCACATCCGAAGTATCTCGCAGCCGAGCAGCTCAGTCTCGGCCTCCGAGTGGGTCGCGATGACCAGCGTCCGTCCGTCCAGTCGACGCAGAACGCAGTCGGCGACCAGCTTTCGCGTGCGCTCGTCCAGCCCGGTGAATGCCTCGTCCAGCACCAGCAGCGGGGAGGGGAACGCCAACGCCCGAGCGATTGCGACCCGCCGCGCCATGCCGCCGGACAGCTCGGAGGGCAGCGCGTTTATGTCCTCTCCAAGTCCGAGCTCAGAGAGTATTTCCGCCGCGAGTTCGTGCGCGTTTTCGACGTTTTTCAGTACGAGCTTGACATTTTCGAGCGCGGTTAGCTGGGGAAGCAGGCGGCTCTCCTGGAACACATACGCGACGCCGTTCTGCGGCACGCCGACGATACGACCCGACTGCGGCGCGAGCAGCCCGCTTATAAGGCGCAGCAGCGTCGATTTGCCGCATCCGCTCGCGCCCATCAGCGCAAGGTGTGCTCCGTCGGCGAGTTCAAGCGAAAAATCTTTCAATATCCGCTTGTCCGCGTAGGAAAAAGCGATGTTTTCAAGCCGTATCATTTCGCGTTCACCGCCCTTCCGGATGCCGCACCGAACCGCACCGCAGCTCGATTCATAAGCGCCGCGCACAGCTTTTCGAGCAGCACCGACAGCAGAATGATGACCGCCGTCCACGCAAAGGTATCCAGCGTCTCTAAGTAGAGCTTCGCGTTGTAAAGCTCGCCGCCGATAGACCGTCCGACGTGGGATATGACCTCCGCTGCGACGCCCGCCTTCCACGCAAAGCCGAGGCTGACGCGTATCGCGCCGAACAGATGGGGCAGCAGCGCGGGCAGCCGTATCGTTCGGAATATCGTCGTGCGGTCGAGCCTGAACGCGCGCGCCATCTCGATGAGGTCGCGGTCGGCGGAGAGCAGTCCCTCGTGGATGTTCGCCCACGCGAGCGGGAGCACCATAAGCACGGTGCAGAAGGTGGGCAGGTTCGCGCCGCGTATCCAGACGAACGCGAGCATGACAAAGCTCGCGACCGGCGTGGCTTTTATCACGCTCATCGCGGGGGAGAAAAACGCGCTCGCGGCGTGGCTCACAGAGGTCAGTGCGGCGAGTACCGCGCCGACCAGCACGCCGATAATCCATCCGATAAGTATCCGCGCCATGCTTGACGCTATCACCGCCCAGAAGTCGGCGGTCACGGCGAGCTGACCCAGGCGCAGAAATGTGTCGAGCGGCCCGGGCAGGAGCAGGTCGGTGCCCACGAGCGACGCGAGCAGCTGCCACACTCCCACCCAGATTGCCGCGACGAGGATGGAGGTAAGGATACGTTTAGTCCGCAATATAGTAGAAATCGTCGCCCGGCAGCTGACCGCCGACAGACTGCGGATTCGACTCGAAGAGCACCTGGATAAAGCCGCTGCTCAGCATCTTCATGCTCTCGCCTGACTCGAATACGATGTTGCACTCGGGCAGTGCCGCCTTGGCTATCGGCGCGGCACCGACGATGCCGTAGCTGACCGCAAGCCCCGCCGCTCCGTCGATGTTCGCCTCGTCGGTGACCCATCTCACAGACTGTTCATAGTCAGCCATCATGCGCTTAAACGCGTCGGGATGCTCGTCGATAAACGCCTGCTGCACGAGCACGCCGCTCATCACAAGTCCGCTGCCGTTCGAGCTGACCGCCTGCCACTCCTCGGTGAGATCGAGCGCGACGTGCACGTTCTCGTTCTGCTTGAGCAGGCTTGCGACAAACGGCTGCGGGAGCACCGCCGTGTCGCACTCGCCGGAGGCGAACAGTCCCGCGACCTCCGACGCCTCCTCGGCGTAGTTGACGGTGACGCTGTCCGAAATGCCGGCTGCGCCCAGGATATAGTTTATCGCGTACTCGGGGGTGCTGCCCTGGCCGGTCGACCAGACGGTCCTGTCGGCGAGGTCGGCGACCGATGAGATGTCGTCGCGGGTGGTGACAAGGTAGAGCGTGCCGAGCGTGACGTTTGCGACCAGCTTGACCTTGCCCTCGGTCTTGTTGTAGAGAGTGGCGACGAGGTTGGTCGGCACGACCGCCACGTCGAAGTTGCCCTGGATTATATCGCCGGTGACCTCGGTCGGCGCGCCCGCGAGGGTGAACTCATAGCTGTCGGTGGTCTCGGCGTTGTCCGAGCGCTGCATCAGCTCGAGCAGACCGAGTGCCGTCGGGCCTTTCATCGCGGCGATGCGGATGTTGGCGGGCACGACCGGATCCTCGGACGGCTCGACACTCGGTTCGGTCGACGGTTCGACGCTTGCCGCGGTGGACGGCTCGGTGCTCGGCGCGGTCGTGGGGTCAGCGGTCGACCTGCATCCGACCAGCCCGAGCGCCATAACTGCTGCCAAAAGCAGCGCAAAAATACGATTCTTCACTGTAAATTCCTCCTAAAGATAACTTTTTTGCCCTCATGGGCGATCTTGCCCTCCGCCTCGAGCGAATCCAGCGCCCGATAGAGCGATGTGCGCGACATATCCAGCGCTCGGCTGACCGCGCTCCAGCTCGCGACCGTCACCGTGTCGCCGCCTCCGCTCGCCTGCACCAGCCAGTGCTCAAGCGATGCCTGCGCGCTCGGCGCGGTGAAGCTCTCGATCTTTGCGTTGAGAAAGCGCACGCGGTCGGTCAGGAACGCCACATATCGCAGCGCGCATTCGGGATGCTCGACAAACAGCCGCTCGAGCAGACCGCGTTCGATGAGCAGTACGCGGGCGGGCGATTTCGCGCGGACGGTGGAGACATAGCGGTCGGCTTCGCCGAACACCGCCGCCACTCCGAACAGCGTTCCCCGGTTCAGTGTGTTGAGCGCGATGCCCGACCGATTTTCCGCCACCAGCGTTCCGCTCGCGACAAGCCCGAGCGCCTGCGCGAAGCTTTCGGGCGTGTACAGCGCCTCGCCTCGTTCGAGGACGCGCAGTTTGGCTCCGTCGCAGAACCATTCGGGCGGGTCGCTGCCGCCAAACAGCACGCTGTTTCGCAGCAGCTCGACATAGTTTTTGTTTGTCATAGGCACTCCAAAACTGTAACATTTGGTACAGAATGATTATACGACGGCGTTGTCGCTCTGTCAAGCGGTATTTTCCGGAGGTATTATTTCCGCTGCGCGTCCACATTACCGCTTATTTGAAAAAACAGATTGACAAAAGGGGACCTGTCGGCTATAATGAAAATGTCGTGAAAAAGCGGTGTGCTGGTGTGGCTCAGTCGGTAGAGCAGCTGATTCGTAATCAGCAGGTCGCCGGTTCAAGTCCGGCCACCAGCTCCACGGAGTTCTCCCCGTACCGCAGGTGCTGCGATAAGGGGAGAATTTCTTTTTAGAAACGAGGAGGGGTAGAGATATGACGATACGCGAGTGTTACGAGCAGATCGGCGCGGATTTCGAGGACGTGAAGCGTCGGCTTGCGAGCGATGAACGGATCGAGAAATTCTTCCTTATGTTCACCCGCGATCCGAGCTATAACGAGCTTGTGAGCGCGATGGAGTCGGGCGACGCCGCGACCGCGTTCCGTATGGCGCACACGCTCAAGGGCGTCGCGGGCAATCTCTCGCTTACCGACCTCGGCAGCGCATCGAGCGAGCTGTGCGAGAGCCTTCGCGGGGGCAGCATACAGCCCGAGTCTGCGGAGCTGTACGCCCGCGTCAAGGAGAGCTACGAGCGCGCGATGAGCGCGGCAGAGGTTTTGAAACAGGGGAGGCAGTGATGAGCAGCGGAAGCAGCAAGGGCAAGGTCCTTTTGGTGGACGACTCGTTTATGAACCGTGCGCTCATGTGCGACATACTCGGCGACGAATATGAGGTAATCGAGGCGGAGAACGGTGTTGAGGCGCTGGCGGTGCTGGGACGTATGCATAGCGAGCTTACGCTTATGCTGCTCGACATCGTTATGCCCGAGATGGACGGCTTTGAGGTGCTTGCCGCGATGAACAAGAGCGGCTGGATAGAGGAAGTGCCGGTCATAATCATCTCGTCGGAGGACTCCTACTCATACGTCGACCACGCCTACGACCTCGGCGCGACCGAATACATACAGCGTCCGTTTGACGAAAAGATGGTCAAGCACCGCGTGGAGAACACGGTGATGCTGCACGCAAAGCAGCGTTCGCTCGAAAAGATGGTCATTGACCAGATGCTCGAAAAAGAGAAGTCGAACATCATGATGGTCAATATACTCAGCCATATCGTCGAGTTCCGAAACGGCGAGAGCGGGATGCACGTTCTGCACATCCGCGTGCTCACCGAGGTGCTGCTCGAACGGCTGGCGAAGATGACCGACGAATATGACCTCTCGCCCGAGCGCATCTCGCTTATCGCGAACGCCTCGGCGCTGCACGACATCGGCAAGATAGCGATACCCGAGGAGGTGCTCAACAAGCCCGGCCGCTTTACGCCGGAGGAGCGCCTTATCATGCAGCGACACAGCGCCGCGGGTGCCGAGATGCTCGAAAACCTGCCGTACTACGGCGACGAGGAGCTTGTCAAGGTGGCGCACGACATCTGCCGCTGGCACCACGAGCGCTACGACGGCAATGGATACCCCGACGGACTTGCCGGCGAGGACATACCCATCTCCGCGCAGGTGGTCGCGCTTGCGGACGTGTACGACGCGCTGACAAGCGAGCGTGTGTACAAGCCGGCGTATACGCACGAAGAGGCGATGCGGATGATACAGAACGGCGAGTGCGGAGCGTTCAGTCCGCTGCTGCTCGCGTGTCTGAGAGAGGCCGGACCGTATCTCGAAAAGGAGCTGAAGGTCAAGTCTAACGGCGGACTTGCGCGCGAGGAGCTGACCAACGTGCCGCGCAGCCTGCTCAAGGTCGGTGGTGCCTCCAGCCGAAAACTTCGGATGCTCGAGCAGGAGCACAAAAAGCGTATGTTCTTCTCGCAGCTCAGCAGCGACATACAGTTTGAGTATGAATATACATTCGAGCAGCTCAACCTCAACGAGCGCGGTTCACAGGTGCTCGGACTGCCCGAGACGGTGTCTCGTCCGCGCGAGAACGAGAAGGTGCGTCAGATGATAAACTTCGATGAGCTGGAGCCGCTTGTCGAGAAGCTGAACTCGGTCGGACAGCAGGGAGCACCGGTCGAGGGCACGGTAAGCGCGAATCTGCCGGGGGGCAGAAGGACCTTCCGGGTGGTGGCGCAGCTGCTGTGGTCGGATGAGGAGCGCATGGGTGTGATCGGTCAGGCTACGCCGATAGATTGAGCGGCGCACAAACACAGGATAAGGAACGACTCTGCGAAAGGCTTTCGCGGAGTCGTTTTTTGTCCGCGGACAGTCGGACGGTGTCGTATGCAGACGGATTTGTAAAGGCGAGATAACAGGGAGTATATGTGTGCTCGAATCGGAGGAGAAATGCGCGTTTTAGGTCACAATTAAGAAACGGCGCCGAAAGCGTCGAATTTTGACGGTGCGAGAATACGACTCAAAAGCTCCGTTTTAGGTCGTCCGGCGCACTTTTTGAGTGAATATCGGGCGCGCAATAAAACTGAATGAAGTAGACATAAATAAAAACCGTAAAACTCAACAAACAGTTATGCACATT
>CAZBNJ010000045.1:0-2542 GCA_964493515.1 uncultured Oscillospiraceae bacterium
CGACGACATTATGTCCTTAAAACGCGAAAGGATTCCCATTTTGTGTACCTCCATTTTGTTGTTGATTGCAGTTGTTCGTTTGAGTCTATTTTAGCATATCGGACACGGACTTTCAAGAGAGTGTTCGGTCCGGTTTCGATATTCGCCTCACTACTCCCCCAGCGCCTCGAGCAGCAGCGACTCGCGCATGATACGCATCATATCGCCCTGTATCCCTGGATAGCTCAGCTTCTCCGGCACGTCCGCAAAGACGCGCGTCTCCTCCATCTCAAAGTCGCTCGGCGGCGTGGGCGGCGGGTCGAGGCGGTCGGTGCGGCAGAGGAACACCCTGCCCCACGAGTTGTCGCTTGGGTCCTCCTCCATGACCGCGTGATAGTCGAACATCGCCTCCGCGCGGTCGAGCCGCAGTCCCGTCTCCTCATACAGTTCACGCAGCGCGCACGCCTCGGCGGTCTCGCCGCGCTCGATATGCCCGCCGGCGGACTCCCAGGTGTCCCGCGAGCGCTTGCGGCAGAAGAGGAAGCCCTCTCCGTCGTGGACGAATACCACCGTGAATTTCAGGCGGCTCTCGTCCGACGCGCAGCTCTCGATTTTGTCCATAATGACCATTTCAGGCTTCCTCCCCGCAGGTTTTCGTTACTTCTCGTCCGGCTTGAATACTTCCTTGAGCGATCCGGCAAGTCCCGCAAGTCCCTGTATCTCGCTGGGGATTATCAGCTTGGTCGCCTTGCCGTCCGCCGCCTTCTCAAACGCCTCCAGCGCTTTGATCTTCAGCACGCCCTCGGTCGGAGCCGCCTCGTTTATCATGCGTATCGAGTCGGCGGTCGCCTTCTGCACCTTGAGCAGCGCCTCCGCCTCGCCTTCTGCCTCGAGTATCTGGGCCTGCTTCTTCGCCTCGGCGCGCAGTATCTGCGACTGCTTCTCGCCCTCCGCGACAAGTATCGCGGACTTCTTCTCGCCCTCCGCCTTGAGTATCGACTCGCGGCGCTCGCGCTCCGCCTTCATCTGCTTCTCCATCGCGTCCTGTATCTCACGCGGCGGGATGATGTTCTTCAGCTCGACGCGGTTTATCTTGATGCCCCACGGGTCGGTCGCCTCGTCGAGTATCGTGCGCATCTTGGTGTTGATTATGTCGCGGCTGGTCAGCGTCTGGTCAAGCTCCAGGTCGCCGATGATGTTTCGCAGCGTGGTGGCGGTCAGATTCTCTATCGCGCTCATCGGGTGCTCCACACCGTATGCGTACAGCTTCGGGTCGGTTATCTGGAAGTAGACCACCGTGTCTATCTGCATCGTTACGTTGTCCTTGGTTATGACCGGCTGCGGCTCGAAGTCCACGACCTGCTCCTTGAGCGATACGCGGCGCGCTATCTTCTCGATGAACGGTATTTTGAAGTGCAGTCCGACGCCCCACACCGAGTGGAACGTGCCCAGCCGCTCTACCACATACGCCCTCGCCTGCTGCACAATGACAATGTTCGAGATGAGGACGATGAGCACCACCAACGCGAGCAGCACCAGAATTATCCACGGGACTATCGCGCTAAGTTCTACTGTAAGCAACAACATATTATTTCCTCCTTAAAAAATATTTACCTCTTAATTTCCGAAAATTTACCTCTGCGGAACCGCCGCTGTCGAGTGCTCGCGGACAATCACCTTTACGCCTTCGATGCGCAGTATCTCGACCTCCGCGCCCTCCGCTATCGGCTCGTCCGAGTCGCTTCGCGCCGACCATCGCTTGCCGTCGACGTAGACCTCGCCCCTGCCGACGCGGTTGTCTATCTGCTCGGTCACCGGACAGATGCTGCCGATTATCCTGTCGGCGTTGGTGGGCTGAAGCCTTGCGTTGACGTACTTTCGCGCCATCGGTCGGGTCACCGCGAGCAGCACCGCAGTCACCACGACGAACAACGTGAGCTGAAGCCATATCGGTGCTCCGAACAGCGCAAGCACCAGCGCAGTCACCGCTCCTCCGGTGAACCATATGGACACCAGCGCAGGTCCCGCCGCCTCGATTATGGCGGTCACGACAGCGATGCCGAGCCAGATGAACGCCATGTATTGCTCCATATTTGCCTCCTCCTTTCTCGACTAAGGGCAATGTTCATCCCGCTTACAATGATATATTAGCACATTCCCCGACGTTTGTAAAGGGGTTTGCGCAAAATATTTTTACCCAATAGGTAAATATCGATTACATATCGTTCAATATTTGTTTAAGAACTTCGCGCATGAGCTGCGGTTCGCCGCGACCCTCGGTCTTGTGCATCAGCCGCCCCATAAGCGCACCGAACGCCGCCGTCTTGCCCCGCCGATAATCCTCTGCCATCTTTGTATTCTCGGCGACGACCTGCTCTGCGAGCCGCATAAGCTCTCCCCTGTCGGCAAGCTGCTCCAGTCCCTGCGACCGCACTGTCTCCTCCGGATCGACGCCGCTTACCCACGTTTCGGCGAAAACGCGCTTCGCTGTCGCGCCGTTTATCCTTCCCTCCGCCGCCATATCGACTATCCTTGCGGCATGCTCGGGCGAAATCTTCGGCGT
>CAZBNJ010000045.1:2642-12737 GCA_964493515.1 uncultured Oscillospiraceae bacterium
ATCGCCCGCGCGACCGACTGGAAGCTGTTCAGGTTCTTTATCTCAGTTCGTATGCCCATCGGCTCGCCCAGACGGCGCACCGACAGATTCACGTCGCAGCGAAAGCTGCCCTCGTTCATTTTGCAGTCGGATACGCCGGTGTACAGCAGTATCGAGCGCAGCTTTTTGAGGTAAGCCACCGCCTCCGCTGCGCTGCGGATGTCCGGCTCGGACACTATCTCGATAAGCGGCACGCCGCAGCGGTTGTAATCGATGAGCGTAGCGTCCTCGCGGTCGTGCAGCAGCTTGCCCGAGTCCTCCTCGATGTGGATGCGGGTCACGCCCACGCGCTTTGACCCGCCGTCGGTCTCTATCTCCACCGCGCCGCCGTGGCAGAGCGGGATGTCATACTGCGATATCTGATATGCTTTCGGAAGGTCGGGATAGAAGTAGTTTTTTCTATCCGTCTTTGAATATGTGGATATTTCACAGCCGGTCGCAAGTCCGGCTACTATCGCCAGCTCCACCGCCTTTTCGTTGAGCACCGGAAGCACGCCCGGCATTCCCATGCACACCGGACATACCTGCGTATTCGGCTCCGCGCCGAAGGTCGTCGGGCAGGCGCAGAATATCTTCGTCTTTGTCGCAAGCTCGACGTGCACCTCAAGCCCGACTACCGTCTCGAATTTGCTCATATCCTGCCCCTCTCCCGCTCGAACGCGCACGCCGCCCGATAGATGGCAGGCTCGCCGAACATAGGCGCGATGAGTTGCATGCCCATCGGCAGTCCCATCGAATTTATGCCGCAGGGCAGGTCGAGCGCGGGCACGCCCGCAAGATTTGCCGCGACCGTGCACATATCGCTCAGATACATCGTCTCGGGGTCGGTGTTGCGGTCGCCGAGCTTGTGCGCCGTCGCGGGCGTGGTCGGCGTGAGTATCAGGTCATATTTCTCGAATATCGACCGAAACTCGCGGACTATCAGCGTCCGCACGCGGAGAGCCTGCGCGTAATACGCGTCGCGGCAATTTTCGCCGAGGACGTATGTGCCGAGCATCAGCCGCCGCTTTACCTCCGGGCCGAAGCCCTCTCCCCGACTGCGGGCGTACAACTCCTCGATACTGCCCGCGTTCGACGCGCGATGCCCGTAGCGTATGCCGTCAAAGCGCGCGAGGTTGGAGCTTGCCTCCGCTGCGGATATAATGAAGTATGCAGGCAGCGCGTTTGCAATCGTCGGCGCGGACACATCCTCCACGACCGCTCCCATGCGCCGAAAGTCGTCCGCCGCCGCGAGCACGCTCCTCTGGTTCTCCGGCGCGACAAAGCTGTCGAAAAACTCGCGGATCACCGCAATTTTCATCCCATTTACGCCATCTTTGGCGACAGCAGTGAAGTCCGGATATTCGCGCGGCGCGGATGTGCTGTCCAGCGGGTCGTGACCTCCGAGCACGTTCATCACCATCGCCGAATCGAGCGCCGTGCGCGTCAGCGGTCCGACCTGGTCGAGCGACGACGCGAACGCTACCACTCCGTTTCGCGACACACTGCCGTAGGTCGGCTTCAGTCCGACGACTCCGCAGAACGCCGCCGGTTGTCGTATCGAGCCGCCGGTGTCCGTTCCGAGCGCGAACGCAGCCTCGCACGCCGCCACCGACGCCGCCGAGCCGCCGCTCGAACCGCCCGGAGTGCGTGTGATGTCCAGCGGGTTGCGGGTCTTTTGGAACGCGCTGTTTTCGGTGGTAGAGCCCATCGCAAACTCGTCCATATTCAGCTTTCCGAGCAGCACACAGCCCGCCTGCTCCAAGCGTTTCGCGACGGTCGCGGAATACAGCGGGACAAAGTTTTCAAGCATCCTCGACGCACAGGTCGTGCGGATGCCCTCGGTGCAGATGTTGTCCTTGAGCGCCATCGGCACCCCCGCGAGCGCGCCAAGCTCCTCGCCGACAGCGCGGCGGCGGTCTATGGCATTCGCCTGCTCGAGCGCCCTTTCAGCGGTTATCGTCAGATACGCTCCGATGTCGCCGTCCTGACGCTCTATCGACCCGAGATAGCTCTCGGTCGCCTCGCGCGAGGATACCTTCCGCTCCGCAAGCGCGCGTGACAGCTCGGCGACGGTCAGCTTTTCAACGCTCATGCGCCCGCCTCCTCGCTCACCACCGTCGGTACGCGTATGTAGCCATCGGTCCTGTCCGCGGCGTTCGACAGAAGCGCTTCACGGTCGGGACACTCGTGCGGCACATCGGCGCGCAGAACATTGTCGAGCGGCAGCACGCGCTCGGTCTTTGGCACTCCCGCCGTATCTATGTCAAATATTCGGTCGATGAACCACAGCCGCTGACGCAGATCCGCTTCGATCGCGCACGCCTCGGCGTCGTCCATGGCGATGCGCGCTATCTCTGCCGTCTTTTTCGCGTCGAGCGGCGGGATATTCATCGGATTTTCGCACTCTTCCACCTTGATTTCCTCCGTATAAAACGCCTCCCGCCCAAATGTCGGGACGAGAGGCGTGTCTTGCGATTCGCGGCGATTATTTCCAGTCGCCGTTTACTCCCCAGTGCTCGTGCTCGGTGATGTTCATGTAGATATTCGAGAGCGGCACGTCGAGCATGACCGACAGGTCGGTTATCAGCTTGCGGCAGAGCTTCTGCTTTGCCTCCTCCGGTGCGGCGCCGAACAGACGCACGTCGACAAACACGCACACGCACTGCGTGGCGTCCTTGTACATATGGCGGCCGTCCTCAAGCTGGACCATCGTAGAAGCGACCGTCTTGCCCGGAATTATCGTTATGTGCTGGCTGACAACGTCATACACCGCGGTGCGTTCGTTGTCCGACAGCTTGCGTCCTACACTTATCCTTACAAATGGCATCTAAGTCGCCTCCCACAATTTATTTCGTTACGCCGCAGGTTCCGGTCGGTGATTCGCCGGATCGCGCTCTATCGTCGGCTTTATGCCTTCGCTCACGCAGTCGGGCGTTATCTCCACCCGCGTGATGCTATCGTCCGACGGTATCTCGTACATGATGTCGCCGAGGACATGCTCTACCACCGCGCGAAGTCCGCGCGCGCCGATCTTGCGCTCGAGCGCCTTGTCCGCTATCTTCTCAAGGCTCTCCCTCGGGATATCCAGCTCGACGCCGTCCATCTCGAACAGCTTGTGATACTGCTTGATAAGCGCGTTTTTCGGCTCGGTCAGTATGCGGATGAGATCGTCGCGGGTAAGCTCGTTAAGCGGCGCTATCACCGGCAGTCGGCCCACAAGCTCGGGGATTATTCCGAACTTGAGCAGGTCGTGCGGCTGGATGTCCTGAAGCAGCTTGGTGCGGTCGAGATCGTCCGCCCTGCGTACCTCCGCGCCGAAGCCCAGTCCGCGTCCGCCCATTCGGCCGTCGACCAGCTTTTCGATACCGTCGAACGCTCCGCCGCAGATGAACAGGATGTTTTCGGTGTTCACCTCGATGAACTCCTGGTGCGGATGCTTGCGCCCGCCCTGCGGCGGCACATTCGCGACCGTGCCCTCAAGTATCTTGAGCAGCGCCTGCTGCACTCCCTCGCCGCTGACATCACGGGTTATCGACACGTTCTCGCTCTTGCGCGATATCTTGTCGATCTCGTCGATATAGATGATGCCGCGCTCGGCGAGCTCGACATCCCAGTCGGCAGCCTGTATCAGTCGAAGCAGGATGTTTTCTACGTCCTCGCCGACGTAGCCCGCCTCGGTGAGCGTCGTCGCGTCGGCTATCGCAAACGGTACGTTCAGTATGCGCGCGAGCGTCTGCGCGATGAAGGTCTTGCCCGAGCCGGTCGGGCCGAGCATGAGGATGTTCGACTTCTGTATCTCGACGTCGTCCTCGCTCGTGCGCTCGTAGTTTATCCGCTTGTAGTGGTTATACACCGCCACCGCCAGCGTGCGCTTTGCCTGCTCCTGACCGATGACATACTCGTCCAGCTTCTTAACTATCTCCTCCGGCGTGAGCTGTTCGACAGGATTTATGTGCGCATGGCTGTGGCTGTGTTCGAGCATCACGTCCTCACCGAGGATGTTCATGCACAGCCGCACGCACTCGTCGCAGATGCGGACGCCCGGTCCGGTTATCATGCGCTCGACCTGTCCCTCCGGCTTGCCGCAGAAGGAACACCGAAGCTGCTTGTCGTCGTTTTTGTTCATAAAATCTCTCTTTCGCTAAGGGAATATGCTCAGTGATGCGCGATTATCTTGTCGATAAGGCCATACGCCTGCGCGGCGTCGGCGGACATGATGTTGTCGCGCTCGGTGTCGTGCGCTATCACGTCTATCGGCTTGCCGGTGCACTCGCTCATGATGCGGTTCAGCTTTTCACGCGTGCGCAGCAGCCATTCGGTGTGGATCTTGATGTCCGACGCCTGTCCCTGCACCCCGCCGAGCGGCTGGTGTATCAGTATCTCCGAGTTGGGCAGAGCGAAACGCTTGCCCTTCGTGCCGGCGGTCAGCAGCAGCGCGCCCATCGACGCCGCCATGCCTATGCAGATAGTGGACACGTCGCACTTGACATACTGCATCGTGTCGTAGATCGCCATACCCGCCGTTACGCTGCCGCCCGGGCTGTTGATATAGAACTGGATATCCTTCTCGGGATCCTGCGCCTCGAGGAAGAGCATCTGCGCAACGACAAGGCTCGCGGTCACATCGTTTACTTCGTCGCTGAGAAACACGATGCGGTCGTTGAGCAGCCGCGAGAATATGTCGTAGGCGCGCTCGCCTCGATTGGTCTGCTCAATAACGGTGGGCACCAGAGCCATTTTCGGATCGAATTTGTCCATGATATTATCTCCCTTCAAAAATGTTTCCCCGTCGCCCTCTCACAACCGAAAGAATTACTTATCCTCGGTCTTTTTCTTGGTGGTAGTCTTCTTCGCGGTGGTGGTCGACTTCGCGGTCGAGGTCTTTGCAGTCGTCGACTTCGCGGCAGGCTTCTTCGCCGTCTTAGGCTTTGCCTCGGTCGTCTCCGCCTTGTCGGTCGACTTCGCGGCAGTCGTCTTCTTGGCGGCGGGCTTCTTCGCCGTCTTCGGCTTCTCCTCGGTCGCCTCCGCCTTGTCGGTCGACTTCGCGGCGGTCGTCTTCTTGGCGGCGGGCTTCTTTGCCGCGGTGGTCTTGGCGGCAGAAGTCTTGCTCGTCGTCGACTTCTTTGCGGCAGGCTTCTTCTCCTTTGCGGCGGCGGTATCCGGGTCGATGCCCTTCGCCGCGTCGAGGACTATCTTCGATGCCTTCTCACGCAGCAGATCGCCGCGCAGATCGTCCTCGTTCACTGCCATTTTAACCTGCTCGAGCGGCATATTATACTGCTCGGCAAATTTATTGTACTCGGCGTCGATGTCCTTCTGCGTGACCTTGACCTTCTCGATCTCGGCTATCTTCTCAAGCGCGAGCGACACCTTGACCTGGACCTCCGCGCGCGGACGCATATCGGCACGCATATCGTCGATGGTCATGCCGGTAAGCTTGACATAAGTATTGAAGTCCATACCCTGCGACTGGAGGCGATACGCCATGTTCTCAAGCTGGCGCTCCGTCTGCATATCTATCATCGCGTCGGGTATCTCGCCCTCGACCTTCTGCGCGAGCTTATCCATGACCGCGTTCTCGAAGCTCGACTTGACCGAGGCCTCGCGGCTCTCGCGGATGCGCTTCTCTATGTCCGCCTTCAGCTCGGCAAGCGTGTCAAACTCGCTGACGTCCTTTGCAAATTCGTCGTCCAGCTCGGGCAGGATGCTCTCCTTGACCTCGTGTATCTTGACCTTGAACACAGCCGGCTTGCCCGCAAGCTCCTCCGCGTGGTACTCGTCCGGGAAGGTGACGTGGACTTCGCACTCCTCGCCCGCCTTGCGGCCGACAAGCTGCTCCTCAAAGCCCGGGATAAAGCTCTGCGAACCGATCTCGAGCGAGTACTTCTCGCCCTTGCCGCCCTCGAACGCCACTCCGTCGGTGAAGCCCTCGAAGTCGATGACAGCGGTGTCGCCGCCGGCTATCGCGCGGTCGACGGTCTCTATGCGGGCGTTGCGCTTGAGCATACGCTCCAGCTCGTCGTTTGCCTCTTCCTCTCCGACGCTGACCGGATAGAGCGGAGCCTCGATGCCCTTGTAGTCGGACACGGTTATCTCCGGCTTGACCGGCACGAGCGCCTTGAAGGTATAGCCGTTCTTGTCGATCTTCTCGACGTCCATCTTCGCCTCGCCAACGGCCTCGATGCCCGCCTCTTTCAGCGCGGCGTCATATGCCTTGCCGTAGCTCTCGTTTACTGCGTCCTCCCAGAAGAAGTTCTCGCCGTACATGCGCTCTATCATCTTGCGGGGCGCCTTGCCCTTGCGGAAACCGGGCAGGGTTATGCGACCGCGCTGCTTGGCATATGCCGCCGCGCACGCAGCCTCGAATTCCTCCGCCGATACCTCGATGGTAAGCTCGACCGTGCTCTTCTCTTTCTTTTCACTGCTGATAAGCTTCATAAAACTGACCCTTTCTTTTCTGACGATTTCGCGGTAAAATTATGTAAAAAACCGCGTTTTGACACGCAAAACCGATGCGCTAAGCGCGCACTGAATATATTATAGCAGATTGCGAGCACGATTTCCACACTTTTTTTCATTATTTTGCAGATTTTTCCTCGGGGCAAAAACCGACGCTAAAAACTGCTGTGCGGCGGGTATCCGCCGTAGTAGTCGCAGAACTCCTCAAAGGTCATCCGCTGCTCCTGCGGGATGTTCAGCAGGTCGAGGGCTCGCTCGGTCGCGCCGAACTTGCCGAGCGCCGCGCTGTATGTGACATAGTCACCGTAGAAATACGAACCGGTGCCGTAGATGATATGCGAGAACCAGTCACTCGTCCAGGTATTGTACGCCTCGTTGCCGTAGGGCATCCACTCAGGTGCAAGTACTGTGAAACGGACGTCGTTGTTGGAGAGCACCTCGAAGTAGCCGCTGTCCGGCAGTCGGTCGTTTTCATCGTCTGCCCAATACCATCTGTCGCCCAGCGCTTTCTTTGCCTCGTCCCACTCCTCATAGGTTATCGCTTCGCGGCGCTCATACCCCTCGTCATCCTCCACAAACCAAGCGCGTCTTATCCAATCACAATAGTTGCGGTACTCGCGGTGCCACTCCTGCGCCATGTCGAAGTCGAACGCGGTGCCGCACATGAAGTCGACCGTACCGCTCGGGACGTGCAGGCGGTATATCTTGTAGTCGGAGGTCATGTAGAACAGTGTTATCTCGCTGCCGTGGATCGGGCTGATAATATCATACTGCGACAGTAGCTCTTCGATATCCGGCGTCAGCTCATACAGCTTTTCATACGCGCCGTCCTCCGGATGGTTCCACCATTCTTCCACAAAACGCGGCGCTACGAAGTATTCTTCATAGGTCATGTTGGCGCTGCCACAATCCGTAGGTGGACCGTTCGGCTTGCCGGCTTCTACGGGGAACTCACTTTCCGACTGATAGTGTATGTTGTCCGGCATGATATGTCCGTTTTCGTCGTAGCTGACCCTTGTGTTCGGCTCCGCCGGGGTCATGTTGTCGTAGTCGAGGAAGCTCGCCACCTTTGCCGGATCTGCCTCCAACTCCTCTTTTGTGAGATAGCCGCCGCTTGTGAACTCACCCTTCGCGCAAGGCGAATACCAAGCCGTATACCTCTCCAATTCATACGCATACACCGAGTACGGCTGTGCCCACTCGGGATAGTAGGCATTCCGCGGGTTGGTATAGCGCTTGTAGTCAAAGTCGGATATCGTCGTCGGCTCGGACAAAGGCGACTCGGTCGGCTCGGCGGACACGTCGGCGTCCGACGGCGCGCAGGACACGAGCATCGCAAGCAGGAGCAGGGTCGCGGCAAGTCTGTGTATAGCTTTCATCAAATCACCCTCTTTACAAATCTTTCCTTGCGCACTATAATTATATCGTTGGCAGAAACGCAATTCAACAACAAAAGGGTTACAATTTGATGACAAATAGTTACAAAGTCGATTTGTGCAAATTTTTCCGCGAAAGGTATTGCGCGGCGAAAGTTTTTGTGTTATAGTATTTGGGCACGACTATGGACGGTCCTCTGTCGCCCCTATTTATTCTTGCGGCACGAACGTCTGAAAAGAGAGGAGGACACGGAAATGAATCTGGTTGAAACTCTCTCCAAGCAGTACATGAAGGAGAGCCTTCCGGACATCCGCATCGGTGACACCGTTCGCGTACACGTCCGCATAAAGGAAGGAAATCGTGAGCGCATCCAGGTGTTCGAGGGTACGATAATCGCCCGCAAGCACGGCGGTATCAGCGAGACCATCACCGTTCGCCGCATTTCTTACGGCATCGGCGTGGAGAAGGTCTTCCCGCTTCACAGCCCGAACGTCGATCACATCGAGCTTGTCCGCAGGGGCAAGGTTCGTCGCGCGAAGCTCTACTATCTGCGCGGCCGCGTCGGCAAGAGCGCGAAGGTCAAAGAGGATCTTTGATTTTTCAAGAGAGAAAAAGGCACCTTCGGGTGCCTTTTCTTCATAATCGGAGGGAAAACATGAGGAAAGATGAGATACTGTCGGTCGCGTCGCTGTTCGACACCGACGGCGCTCCCGAGGACGCCGAACCGTTCGGCTCGGGGCATATAAACGACACCTATGCCGTCAAAACGGCACGGCGTCGATACGTCCTTCAACGGCTGAACACGTCGATATTCGCCGCGCCGGAGCAGCTCATGGACAACCTCCTGATGGTCACCGACCACCTTCGCAGGAAGATAATAACCGACGGCGGCGACCCCGAGCGTGAGACGCTGACTCCGGTGCTTGCGCGCGGCGGGGCGGCGTTCGTCCGCGACGACAACGGCGAGTTCTGGCGAATGACCGCGCTCATCGAGAACAGCTTCTCGCTCGACCGCGTGGACGCTCCGCGCGATCTCTGCGAGGCGGGACGCGGGTTTGGGCGATTTATGCGTATGCTATCCGACTTCCCCGCAGACCGCCTTCACGAGACGATCCCGAACTTTCACAACACGCCGCGACGGCTGGAGGCGCTGAGACATTCGGTCGAGGCGGACGCGTGCGGTCGCCTGGATAGCGCGAAAAGCGAGGTGGAGGGCTATCTCTCCCGCGCCGAGGCGTACTCCGAGCAATACGAGCGGGCGATGCGCGAACTGCCGCTGCGCGTGACGCACAACGACACCAAGATAAACAATATCCTCTTTGACAGCTCCACGCGCAGGGCGCTGTCGGTCGTCGATCTGGACACGGTCATGCCCGGGCTTGCGGCATTTGACTTCGGCGACGCGATACGCACCGGCGCCGCCACCGCCGACGAGGACACGCAGAATCCCGAGACGATGGGCGTGTCGGTCGAGCTATTCTCCGCCTATGCGCGCGGCTATCTCGACGGTTTGGGCCCTATCTCCGCCGCCGAACGGGACGCGCTCACCTTTGGAGCAAAGCTCATGACCTACGAGTGCGGCGCGCGCTTCCTTGCCGATTGGCTGGACGGCGACACCTATTTCAAGACATCCCGTCCGATGCACAATCTCGAACGCGCGCGGGCGCAGCTCGCGTTGCTTGAGGACATGGAGCGCCGCAGCGATGAGCTGGAGCACGCAATAATCTCCGCCGAGCGACGCAATCGGGCAAACGGCGCCGTTGAAAAGGCACTCTCATAGGCTTTATTTTCTCGGCGATATGTGCTATACTAAAATGACAGACCTCATAGTGCTTCGATTGGAGGACAGATATGGATCCGAACATTTGGGCGGCAGTTTTTGCCGAAGAGGACAAAAAGTCGCAGGAAAACGAACAGAAAAACACCGATTCGAGCGTCGATAGCGACACGGAGATAACCGACGAGATAACCGACGAATCGTTTGGCGGTCACGCCGACGACGAGGAGTTTGACGTACCCGCCGAGGAGGAGAACGATACGGACGGCGAATCGGACGAAGAAGAGCAGAAGCAGCCGGGTCGAGGGCTGCTCGACTGGGCGCAGGCGCTCGCTCTCGCGATATCGGCGATAGTGATAATCTTTACCTTCTTCGCGCGGATAATCGGCGTGGACGGTGACTCGATGAACCCCACGCTCATCAACCGCGACCGCCTCATCATCTCACACATCGCCTACGAC
>CAZBNJ010000046.1:0-12557 GCA_964493515.1 uncultured Oscillospiraceae bacterium
CCGGGAGAATATGAAGCACATTCCGGCTGTATGATGATTTGGCCGGTGAGACCCGCATCGCCAACGGCAAGCATATGCCCGCGCTCGCGACTCTGCCGAACACCGTCGAGATGGTGGCGTTCTGCGACATCATTCCCGAGCGCGCCGAGGCCGCGAAGGCAAAGTACGGCACGCCGGACGCGAAGGTCTATATCGACTTTCACGAGCTGCTCGCCGACCCGAACATCGATGACGTACACGTCTGCACGCCGAACGTGTCGCACTGCGAAATAACTGTTGCCGCGCTCGAGGCAGGCAAGCACGTTCTGTGCGAGAAGCCGATGGCGGCGACCACTATCGACGCGCAGCGCATGATTGATGCATGGAAGAAGAGCGGTAAACTGTTCTCCATTGGCTATCAGAACCGTTATCGTCAGGACAGCCTGACCCTCAAGAAACTCTGTGAGGAGGGAACTCTCGGCGACATCTACTATGCGAAGGCACACGCTATTCGTCGCCGCGGCGTTCCGACCTGGGGCGTGTTCCCGGACAAGTCGAAGCAGGGTGGCGGTCCGCTTATCGATATCGGTACGCACGCGCTCGACTTGACGCTGTGGATGATGGACAACTACAAGCCGAAGAGCGTCATGGGCGCGAGCTTTGAGAAACTCGGAAAGCTGCTCGAACCGGGCAATCAGGGTAACATGATGGGCACCTGGGATAACAAGACCTACGAGGTCGAGGACAGCGCGTTCGGTTTTGTCACGATGGAAAACGGCGCGGTCATAGTCATCGAGAGCGCGTGGGCGCTGAACACTCTCGACGTCGGCGAGGCCGAGACCTTCCTCAGCGGCACCAAGGCGGGCGCGGATATGCGTTCGGACAATCCGGCAATGCGCGGAGGACTTCGTATCAACACCGTCGTTGCGGACAAGACCGCGACGCTCGTTCCGGATGTCGGCACTCCGGCAGGTGTGGACTTCTTCCCCGGCGCGACACTGAAGCCGCAGGACATGGAGGCAAAGCTGTGGACCGAGGCTATCGCCGCGAACGACCAGTCCAAGCTGATCGTTCAGCCCGAGCAGGCCTTCACCGTGACCAAGATACTCGACGCTATTTACAAGAGCGCTGCCACTGGTCAGCTGGTCACGTTCTGATTACTCAGATTTTCGGAAAACAACGATATGAAAAGACCGATGTCGACAGACGTCGGTCTTTTCGTATATATCAAATATGCTGTCCTTTTTGATTTCTGATGCGGTGATCCTCACTTTGTTTTTACATCTTCCTGCCATTCCCCAAAACGTACGCCCAATGCCCTTTGATATGCACCTTCACAAGCTTCCCTTCCTCAACAAGCGCTGCCAAAATGCGGTTGGCGGTGGCAGGGGACACGCCGCAAAGGGTGCGAACATCTGCGTTAGTGATACGGTCATGAGTTTCCAAATGGTTTTTGATTAGATTCCAACGTGTAGCAGCTTTATCGGCCATTCCATCACTCATTCCATCACTCAGAGAAATCGCTTCGATGAGAGATGCTTTTATCAAATCGAGCATGAACTCAACAAACACCGTGGATTCTCCGGCGGAATTTGAAACATTGAAAGCGTTATAATACTCGTCCTGGTGGGCGTAGATCATAGACTCGACCGGCAGCCACGCAAAAATCGGGTTCCACTTCGAGAGCAACAGCGTGTGCCACAGACGCCCAACACGTCCATTTCCATCTGCAAATGGATGAACAAGCTCAAATTCATAGTGAAATACGCAGCTGCGAATCAGCATGGGGACATCGCTGTCCCGTGTCCAGTCCACCAGCTTTTGAATCAGCTCCGGTACATACTGCGGAAGCGTTCCAAAGTGCAGGATACGCCCATTTTGATCCACGACACCGACAGGCTTGCTCCGAAATGCTCCGGACTCATCGACCAGGCCTCGAGTCATTACGCCGTGGGCGGTCAGCAGATCATCGACAGAATAAGGATCCAGCTCATCTAACCGCTCATAAATTTCGTAGGCGTTCTTCACTTCGGCGATATCCTTCGGCGGCGCCAGAACCTGTTTGCCGTTCAGCACGGCAGTCACCTGCTCCAAGGTCAATGTGTTTTGCTCGATGGCAAGTGAGCTGTGGATAGTACGGATACGATTGCTACGCCTTAGAGTAGGATTCGCAGTGAGTCGATCAGACGCAGTGAAACGCCCTAAAAGCTCGGCTATTTCAGCCACATCGGAAACCATTCTGTTAGTTATCTCAAAGGGAGGTTCTTTGCTCCTCATTTTCTCACCCACTTTCAATCTGTTTTATCATTATACCACACATCCATCATTAAATCAACAATGAGAGATGGTGCCGCAAGCATCTTACTCCACGCCACCTCTTGCGGCAAAGGCATCTCCAATCGTTGCCAACGTTTCCACGTCCCACTGTATCGTGTACATACCCATCGAGCGCAGGGTGGACACGACCTTGTCGTCATACTCGCCGTAGGGCGGGCGGAAGAGCGTCGGCGTCGTGCCGCTCGATGCCGCTATCTTTTCGTTCGCGGCGGTCACGTCGGCGACGATCTGCTCGGCACTGAGCTGCGGCATATGCTTGTGCTTATCCGAGTGGTTCATTATCTCGTGACCCGCGTCCGCGAGCGCCTTGACCGACTCGGGATACTTGGTCGCCCAGTCGCCGACGACAAAGAAGGTCGCCTTCACGTCGTATTTTGCAAGGATGTCGATGAGCTGCTGCGTGTCCTCGTTGCCCCACGCGGCGTCGAAGGTCAGCGACGCGACCTTGTCCTCGCGCTGCACGCAGTAGATCGGCAGCTCACGCTTCTGCGCCGCCGCGCCCACAATGTTTTCGTTGCCGAACAACGCGAATATTCCGACCACGCAGAGCACCAGCACCGCGAGCACCGCCCAGCCCTGTCGGATAAGCAGCACCTTGGCGCGTCCGTCGCCGAGTTTCTTTCGCACGAATTCAAAAATTTTATTCATGATACAGCACCTCCCAAAGCGACTATATGCGCCGTGGGACAAAATCTTGCAGACGTGTCCGATTTAGGACAGGCAGCCGGCCGCTTGTCTTTTCGGCGCCGATACGATATAATGCAAGGGGGTGCCATGATGAACAAAAAGGACAACAGCCGTTCGCGCGCTACCGACGAGCGAATAGTCCGCGCGCTGTATCAGGTGCTGGATAAAAAGAAGTCGATAGCCAAGGTGACCGTGCACGAGATATGCGAGCTTGCGGAGATAAATCGCTCCACCTTCTATGCTCACTATGTAGATGTGTACGACCTGCTTGAAAAAGTGGAAAAGACGATGGAGAAGCGCATGACCGAGACGCTTCTCGATCAGATACGCGTTGGCTCGGATATGAGCAAATGCCTTATGAGCATGTTTGAGTTTATCCGCGAGTATCGACAGTTTTTCGAGATATATCTGAACGAGGCGAGCCATCCGGTCATAGGCTTTGCGCGCGAGCTGTACAGGCCGCGGCTGGAATCAATCGACCCGAAAGAGTTTGGCTATACCTTTGAAAACGAGTTTGAATACCACGAGGCTTTCGGAGTTGCGGGACTGACCGCCCTTGTACGTCGCTGGATAGCGGATGACTGTAAGCTGACGCCGGAGCAGCTTGTCGAGATAATGGATCACCACTATTCGCCAAAGCGCGAACTGTATGTGTGGGGCAAGTGACCGACGAAACGCTTGGGAGGTGCGGCGATGAACCGATGCAAATGGGTCAATATGAAAAATCCGCTCTATGTAGCCTATCACGACAGCGAGTGGGGCGTGCCCAGCCGGGACGACCGCTATCTGTTCGAGATGCTGATACTCGAAGGATTTCAGGCGGGGCTGTCGTGGGAGTGCGTGCTGAACAAGCGTGAGGACTTCCGCGCAGCGTTTGACGGCTTCGATCCAAAGACGGTGAGCGAATATGGCGCGGACAAGCTCGCGGCGCTTGCCGAAAACCCGAAGATAATCAGAAACCGCCGCAAGATAGCAGCGGCGGTGGATAACGCGAAAGCCTTTCTCGCGATACAGTCCGAATTCGGCAGCTTTGCGAGCTATATCTGGAGTTTTACCGACGGAGAAGTGATACATAACACCGACGACGTGTTCCGCGCGACCTCGCCGCTAAGCGACGCGGTCTCCGCCGACCTAAAGCGCCGCGGGATGAAATTTGTCGGCTCAACGATAATCTACTCATACCTGCAGGCGTGCGGCGTGATAGACGACCACGAGTCCTGCTGCGACCTGCATTTCAGCAAACGATAGGAGAGGAAAAATGGAACTGTACAAAGAGCTTGCGGCGCAGTGCAAAGCGCTGCTCGACGGCGAGGACGACATGATATGCGCGATGGCGAACGTGTCCGCGCTGATATTCGAGAAGGTGCCCGACCTGAACTGGGCTGGATTTTACCGCGAGAAGGACGGCGGGCTGGTGCTCGGACCGTTCCAGGGCAAGGTCGCCTGCACGCGCATAGCAAGCGGCAGGGGAGTGTGCGGCACCGCGATGGCGACCGACGCGCCGCAGCTTGTGCCGAATGTCCACGAGTTTGCGGGACACATCGCCTGCGACAGCGCGTCGAACGCGGAGATAGTAGTACCGCTGCACGGCGCGGACGGACGCTTTCTCGGCGTGCTAGACATCGACAGTCCGACGCTTGGTCGGTTCGACGAGCACGACCTCGAGGGGTTTCTCGCGATAGGCGAGCTGTTCCGCCGGTTTTAGCCGCGGGTCGCCGAGCGGCGCTTTTTCGCGACGAATGTGCTTATGAGCAGCAGCGCCGGGAACACGACCGCCGCGAGTATGCCCATCCGCAGATCGCCGCCGAATCGGTCGCTGATGAGACCCGCGAGCGTTGGCCCTCCCGAGCAGCCGACATCGCCCGCCAGCGCGAGCAGCGCAAACATCATCGTTCCGCCACCCTTTATCGACGCGCTCGCTTTTGAGAAGGTGCCCGGCCAGAGTATGCCTACCGAGAAACCGCACACGGCGCAGCCGATAAGCCCCACCAGCGGCGAGGGTATGAGCGCGATGCACAGATAGCAGCCGATGCACAGCAGACAGCTGAACTTGATGAAGCGGTCGAGGTCTATCCGCTCGCCGTATTTTCCGTATATGATGCGCGACGTGCCCATCAGCGCGGCAAACGCCATCGGCCCGGCGAGGTCGCCGATAGTCTTGCTGACGCCTAGCCCCTGCTCGGCAAGGGTGGACGCCCACTGACTTATCGTCTGTTCGCTCGCGCCGGCGCACATCATCATGACCATCAGCATCCAAAACAGCTTGTTTGCAAACAGCTCGCGAGGCTTCAGACCGGTCTCGCCCTCTGCGTGCAGCGAGTATATCGGCGCGCGGGCGAACACCACCATGTTCACAAACGGGACAGCCGCCCATATCAGCGCGAGTATCTTCCAGTTTTCAATGCCGAACAGCGCGAAGAACGCGGTGGACACGAGCACCACGCCGACGTGTCCCCAGCAGTAGAATGAGTGCAGCAGGCTCATGGCCTTCTCCTTGTTGTCGGTCGGGCAAGCCTCGATTATTGGGCTTACGACCACCTCTAAAAGCCCGCCGCCCACGGCGTAGAACGCGACCGCGATGAGTATTCCCGCGTAGCCGATGAACTCGGGAAGTATGGTCAGCAGCATGAGTCCCACCACCGCGCAGGAGTGCGCCATCACCACCGCCGCGCGATAGCCTATGCGGTCGATGAACACCGCCGACAGCGCGTCGACGGCAAGCTGTATCGCGAAATTTATCGTTATCAGAAAGGTTATCTGACCAAGTGGGATATTGTAGCTGAGCTGAAAGGTGACAAGCAGCAGCGGTATGAAGTTGTTGACGATCGCCTGAACTATGTAGCCGACAAAGCAGGCGTGCATTGTGGTCTTGTAGCTCGGTCGCATGATCTGCCTCCTATGATGACTGACTTATGCCATTATATCACGTCGGAGGCGATTTTGCCACAGCGTTTCGCGCGGGTCAAATGGCGCTTGAATAGATCTGCGGCGTGTGCTATGATACAGTTGGAACAGGAAAAATTTGCTTTTGGGAGGAGAAAACTATGCGGACATTTGAGGGATACAGAAGGGGCATAAACCTCGGCGGATGGCTGTCTCAGTGCGGACGCGACTACACCGAGCAGCGCTACTCGACCTTCATCACCGAGGCGGACATCGAGCGCATCGCGGGATGGGGGCTTGACCATGTGCGCGTGCCGGTGGACTACAACGTGGTACAGAACGACGACGGGAGCTTCATCGAGAGCGGGTTCAAGCACCTCGACGACTGTGTGGACTGGTGCGGGCGCCACGGGCTGAAGCTCGTTATCGACCTGCACATGACTTACGGATATTCGTTCGGCGCAAAGGACCGCGCGGTCTTCTTTACGAGCGCGCCGCATCAGGACATGTTCGTGGGGCTGTGGCAGGAGATGGCGCGCAGATACGGTAAGTACCACGACCGAGTATCCTTTGAGCTGCTCAACGAGGTCACCGAGCCGTCTACGGCGGAGCCGTGGAATCGGATAATCGCCCGCACCGTCGCGGCGATACGCGAGATAAGCCGCGAGGTCAGGATAATCTACGGAGGCATCGGCTACTCGAGCATCTACGGAACGACGCTGCTCGAAGCCCCCGCTGACGAGAACATCGTGTTCACCTTCCACTGTTACAGCCCGCACATCTTCACCCACCAGGCTGCGCACTGGGAGCGGAACATACCAAAGGACTACCGCATCGAGTACCCCGGCGACATATCGGTCTACCGCCGCGACGTGGCAAAGTACAACTACGGCTCTGCGGATGAGCTGAAGCTGGTGGACGACTCGTTCAGTGCAGATTTCTTTGAGAAGCTGTTCGCGCCCGCGCTGGAGGTCGCGAAGAAGTTCGACGTGCCGCTCTACTGCGGCGAGTACGGCGCCATCGACAACGCCGACCCGCAGAGCACGCTGCGCTGGCTAATCGACATAAACACGGTAAACGAGAAGTACGGCATCCCGCGCGCCCTGTGGAACTACAAGCAGATGGATTTCGGGCTTATCGGCGAGCACTACGCGCCGGTCCGCGAGCAGATGATAGCGCATCTGTAAGACACATCGGGTCATTGACATACGGCGCGTATTCGTATAGAATCATGCTGTACGATAAATCTTTAAATCTTTTTCGGGAGGTATGGACATGGACAGAGTATGCAAATTTCTAAAGGACGCGGGTACCTACTACCTCGCGACGGTGGACGAGGGAAAGCCGCGTGTTCGTCCGTTCGGCACGGCGCACATCTTCGAGGGAAAGCTCTACATACAGACCGGCAAGTCGAAGAAGGTGTCGCAGCAGCTTATGAAGGACGGCAGCGCCGAGATCTGCGCGTTCAACAAGGGCGAGTGGATACGCATATCGGGCACGCTTGTCGACGACGACCGCGTGGAGGCGCGAAAGTCGATGCTCGACGCTTATCCCAGCCTTCGCGGCAGGTACGACGAAAACGACGGCAATACGCAGGTGTTCTACTTCAAGGACGCGACCGCGACGATAGAGTCGTTCACCAAAGAGCCTGAGATAATCAAATTCTGATAAGAAAAAACACGGCTTTGAGCCGTGTTTTTTCCTGCCTATTTTCGGATGAGGCAGAGCAGAGCCGCGTCGCAGGAGGGAGACGGGTGGAACTCCTCCCGCGCGACGTCGCCTGTCATCACCGCGCGATAGCGTCGCGCGAACCACTCGGGCGGGTGATAGCAGAAGCGCAGAGCCGCGCCGCGCTCGACTATCAGCCACGCCTGTCGTGGGGGAGGGTGGGCTTTGCACATGTGCCGCATTATTTCGGTGGTGCGAGCGAACGGTATGTTCGCGAAAATTTTGTAGTCGCCCGAGCGGGGAAGCTCGCTTTTCAGGAAATCCCCGGCGATGACCTTCAGCGACTTCTCGCCCGAAAAGCGCTCGCACAGCCGCTTTGCAAGCGAGCGATCCAGCTCGTAGGCGGTCACCTCCGCGCCGACGCGCAGCAGCTCGCGGGTTATGTGACCCTTGCCCGCGCCGATCTCGATGACGCGATCGCCCGGACGTATCTTCGCTCGGCGGACTAGTCGGCGTATGACCGCCCCGCCGGTGAGAAAGTTCTGCCCCGCGCTGAGCGGCGGGATATTATTCGATTTTTTCGACAAAAAAGCACCTCATTTGCATTTTCAGGCAGCAAAAAAGGTACAGAAAAAGACCGACATAGTCGGATAATTTTTCTCTGTACCTTTTAACCGCGAAGCCGCATGGTGCGGGCGACGCGGCATACGCTGCGAAAAATTCCCATGAGATGCTCCAATCATAAGGCGGAGAGACCCCGCCGGATGAGTATATCATACAGCCTAAACTTCGCCCTGTCAAGCAAAAACTCACTTGCCATTTCTGTGCGGATGTGCTAAAATGCTATCTGTGAAATTGTAGAAGTTTTGCGGCATTTTCACAAAAAAGAGTGCATGCGCACAGTGGAGGGAAGCATCCATGAAATTTCCTATCGGAGTGATGGTAGAGAGCTTTCGCACCGACTTCAAGACATCGCTGAAGCTGGCAAGACAGGTCGGCGCGCAGGGCATCCAGATGTATGCCTCGCGCGGCGAGCGCACGCCGGAGACGCTGAACGCGGCGGCTAGGCGCGAGCTTCTCGACGAGGTGAAGTCGGCGGGGCTTGCGTTTTCGGCGCTCTGCGGCGACTTTGGCAAGGGCTTCGGCGTGCGCGAGCAGAACGCGGAGCTTATCGAAAAGTCGAAGCGCGTGATGGACTTGGCAAAGGAACTTGAGACCGATGTCGTGACCACGCACATCGGCGTCGTGCCGACCGACCCGACCCACGACCGCTACAAGATAATGCAGGAGGCGTGCCGCGAGCTTGCCGAATACGCGGACGGCATCGGCGGGCATTTTGCCATCGAGACCGGTCCGGAGACCGCCGCCGTGCTGAGGGGATTCCTCGACAGCCTCGGCTCAAAAGGAGTCGCGGTGAACTTTGACCCGGCGAACTTCGTCATGGTCACCGGCGACGATCCGGTGCGCGGCGTGTACACGCTTCGGGACTACATCGTCCACACCCACGCAAAGGACGGCAGAAAGCTGCTTGACGTGCCGCCGGAGGTCATCTACGGCGTGGTAAAACCGGTGGACATCGAGGATGTTATCGCCGAGGGCGCGGCGTTTGAGGAACTGCCGCTCGGTCACGGTTCGGTTGACTTTCCCGGATGGCTGAATGCGTTGGAGGAGATAGGGTACAAGGGATTCTTGACGATCGAGCGAGAGGTGGGCGAAGACCCGACGGCGGATATCATGCTTGCGGCGGACACGCTCCGTACGCTTATGAAATGAGGGAGGAAAAAGTTATGGGAAAGCTTAGAGTCGGCGTTGTAGGCGTGGGTTCGATATCGAACGAGCATATCCAGGCATACCTGAAGAACCCGAACGTGGAGCTGGTCGCGTTCTGCGACATAAGCGAGAAGCAGCTTGGGCTGATGGGCGAGAAGTATGGTATAACCAGGCTGTATGGCGACTGCCATGAGATGTTTATGAGCGAGAAGCTGGACGCGGTAAGCGTATGCGTCTGGAACTCGCAGCACGCGCCGGTCACCATCGCCGCGCTGGAGGCGGGTCTGAACGTCATCTGCGAAAAGCCGATGGCAACGTCGGTCGCCGACGCGATAAAGATGAAGGAGGCCGCAGAGAAGGCGGGCAAGCTGCTGATGATAGGCTTCGTTCGCCGCTACGGCAACGACTGCTCGCTGCTGTGCGACTTTCGCGACAACGGATTTTTCGGCGACATCTACTACGCGAAGGCGACCTATCTGCGCAGGAACGGCAACCCGGGAGGCTGGTTCGGCGACAAGAGTCGCTCGGGCGGCGGGCCGCTCATCGACCTCGGCGTGCACGTCATCGACCTGACCCGCTACATAATGGGCAATCCGAAGCCCGTCTCGGTGTTCGGCGCGACGTTCAAGAAGCTGTACAACCGCCCGAACATCAAGAGCGGCAAGGGATACACCTCCGTCTCGGCGGGCGAGAACGACATCTGCGACGTGGAGGACCTCGCGTCGGCGATGATACGCTATGACAACGGCGCGGTGCTGTCGATCGAGGCGGCGTTCAGCCTCAACATCAAGCACGACGAGGGCAAGATACAGCTGTTTGGCAGCAAGGGCGGCGCGAAGATTGAGCCGGAGGTGGAGATGTACACCGAGATGAACGACTATCTCGCCGACGTGAACTTCCCGCACCCGACCGCGCTCGACTTCAACGGACTGTTCGCAAACGAGATAAACCACTTTGTCGACTGCGTGCAGAACGGCACCGTCTGCCGCTCGCCCGCGTCGGACGGCGTGGACATCATGCGCATACTCTGCGCGATATACGAGTCGGCGGAGAGCGGACACGAAGTCATTCTATGATTTTCACAGACCTCAAACTGCCAAGCGGCGGCGGTGAGTTGTTCGTCGAAAACGGCGTGTTTTCCGACCGACCGTCCGGCGAACGGGTGAGTCTCGGCGGCGCTCGCGTACTGCCGGGTATGGCGGACACCCACATCCACGGCGCGTTCGGCGAGGCGTTCGACCACTCGGACGCCGACATACACGCCGCCGCGAGAGGACTTGCAAGGCACGGCGTGACCGCGTTCTGTCCCACCCTGTCGGCGCTTTCGGAGGCTGACGCGACGGCGGCGATACGAAACATCGTCGCGGCGGCGCGGTCGCAGGGAACGGACGAGGCGCGCGTCGTCGGCATACATCTCGAAGGCCCGTTCGTCAGCCCACACCGCAAGGGCGCGCTCAATCCGGACAATCTGCGCACGCCCGACATCGCGCTTTTCGACCGACTGATCGACGCGGGGGAGGGTCTGGTAAAGTTGATGACCGTCGCGCCCGAGCTGGACGGCGCGATAGAGCTTGCAAGGCACGCGGAGTCGCGCGGGGTGCGGCTGTCGATGGGGCACAGCGTTGCGGCATACGAGCGGGCAAAAGCCGCCATAGACGGAGGTTTTCGCCGCGCGACGCACATCTTCAACGGAATGGAGCCGTTCAGCCATCGTGCGCCCGGAGTGCTCGGCGCGGCGCTGACCGACGACCGCCTAAGCTGCGAGATGATATGCGACTTGGTGCATCTCAGCGCGCCTGCGATGGACATCGTGCTGCGCTGCAAGGGTTCAGACCGCGTGATAGCCATCAGTGACGCGATAAGCGGCGCGGGGCTTGCGGACGGCGACTACGAGCTTGGCGGCATGAGCTATCACATCGCCGACGGCGTCGCGAAATTTCCGGACGGCACCATCTGCGGCAGTGCGGCGACGCTCGACCTCGGGCTTCGCAATCTGCTCGCGATGGGCGTTTCGCACGCAGACGCTGCAAAGCTCACGTCGAAAAACGCCGCGGAGTTCATCGGCGCGGACGCGGGCACACTCGACTGCGGTTCACGCGCGGACTTCATAGCGGTCGACGAGCGCGGCGAGCTGTGCGGCGTATGGCTTGCGGGCGAAAGGATTAGATAGAAGGAGGGTCGATATGCTGCTTGGCGTGGATATCGGCGGCACGTCGGTCAAATTCGGCGTCGTCGACGAAAAGTGCAATATAGTTCATCGGTCGAATCTGCGGACCGAAAAGGGCGTGAGCGAGAAGGATTTCCTCGCGGCAGTCGCGACGGAGTGTGCCGCGCTTGCGAAGAAGTATCCGATAGAGCGCATCGGGGCTGGTTCGCCGGGATATGTGGACATGGACGCCGGCGTCATCAAAATGGCGGTGAATCTGCCGTTTCGGGACACGCCGGTGGCGAAATACATCGCCGAAGCGACCGATATTCCGACAGTCGTTGGCAACGACGCGACCTGCGCTGCGATAGGCGAGCTGTACGCGGGGCTGGGCGTGGGAGTCAACAACATGGTGTTTGTCACCATCGGGACCGGCATAGGCGGCGGGATAATCATCGACCGAAAGATATATCTCGGCACGCACGGCGACGCGGGAGAGATAGGCCACATCTGCGTCAACGTGGACGGCGAGCAGTGCGGCTGCGGACGGCGCGGCTGCTGGGAACTGTACGCCTCGGTCACCGCGCTGAAAAAACGCACAGCCCGCGCGGCAAAGGCGCATCCGAACAGCATCCTTGCGCGGCAGGTGGCGGAGAACGGTGTGAGCGGACGGACGGCGTTCATAGCGGCGCGCATGGGCTGCAAGACCGCAAAGCTGGTGCTCGACCGCTACATGGACTATCTGGCGATAGGCATCGGCAACCTCATCTGCATCTTCCGGCCGGATGTCGTGGCGCTCGGCGGAGGCCTCAGCGGCGAGGGCGCTGGACTGCTCAAACCGCTGCGCGCCAAACTTCAGAGCGACGTGCCGGTGGAGATATCCAAGCTCAAAAACGACGCGGGAATGATCGGCGCGGCGATGCTGCACAGGTCAATCGAGGAGGCGAAAAGATGAATTTCACACACTGTGACCGGCTGACGCCGGACGAGGCGAATCTGCGAGTTGAAGTTTTCGTTGTTGAACAGCAGTTTTCAGTAGAATTTGACGAGATAGACGAGCCAAAACGCGCCGAACACTTTGTTTTTC
>CAZBNJ010000047.1:0-12288 GCA_964493515.1 uncultured Oscillospiraceae bacterium
CCCTCGGTCTCCGGGCTGTAGCCCAGCGAAACCAGGCACATCTTCAGCAGCTCGTAGCCGGTAACGTCGCCGTTCGGGTCGAATATGCCGTCGCCCTTGCCGGTCATGATGGTCTGGACGGTCATGTAGTTGACATAGCCCATGTACCACGAACCAGCAACCACGTCGGTGTATCCGCCGATGTTGTTGCCGTTGTACAGAGCAACATCGTCGTTGCCGCCCCACAGTGCCACGGAGATCATCTTCGCAGCCTCGGTGCGCTTGACGTTGTCATTCGGGCGGAAGCCCTTGTCGTCGCCCTGCATGATGTTGAATGCGTTGAGCAGAGTCGCCGCATCCTTGTTCTCGACCTCGTTCCAGTCAGCGAGGGTGGTGACGTCCTGCGCGGCGCTAGCGCCGATGCAGAGACCCAGCACCATCGCAAACGCCAGCGCGAGGGAGAGAACTTTCTTCAGGTTCTTCATCTCTAAATCCTCCTAAAAGTTTTGTTGGCATTAGTCGGCATGACTATCCTGCCACATGGTGTATGATACACCACCCTTTCCCTATTTGCAAGCCCTTACCCTCATTTGTAACATAATCGTAACACAAGGAAATTTTTCCGGCGCAAAAGTGTAACCGTCGCGTAACAAACCGCCATTATTTCGCCTCGATGCGTTCGACAGCCACGCACCGCCCGGTCCTGTCGTCCAGCTCGAACCGCACCGCCATCAGCGACGCGTCGCCCTTGGCTTGCCTGTCCGCGCCGAACGGCTCGCCCACGAATCGCGCGATCGACGCCTCCGGCTTGTGTCCGATGACCGAATCGACCGCGCCGCACATCCCGACGTCGGTTATAAATCCGGTGCCGTTCGGAAGCACGCGCGCGTCGGCGGTGGGAACGTGTGTGTGCGTGCCGAACACCGCGCTGACCCTGCCGTCCACATACCGCCCGAACGCCCCCTTCTCGCTGGTAGCGTCGGCGTGGAAGTCCACTATTATAAAAGGAGTGTCGCACTCCTTTATCAGCGCGTCCGCCTTGAAGAACGGATTGTCCAGGTTGGAGTCCATAAACGCGCGGCCCATCAGGTTCATCACCGCGACCCGCCGCCCCTTCGACGCGTCGTACACCCCGAAGCCCTTGCCCGGCGCGCGGTCGGTAAAGTTTGCCGGCCGCAGGATGTACGGATCGTCGTCCAGCCGTGGGAATATCTCGCGGCAGCCGAGCGCGTGATTGCCCAGCGTTATCACGTCCGCGCCCGCGACATACAGCCGCTCGGCGTCGGCGGTCGATATGCCCTGACCGCGCGTGTTCTCGCCGTTTATCACCGTGAAATCTATCGCGTAGAACTTCTTCAGCCCGCCGAGCAGCCGCTCGACCACGCGCAGACCCGGCTCGGCGACCACATCCCCGACGCACAATACGTTCAAGTTTTCCACTCCCTGTCTATTCGCTTTTCGTTGTGTTTATTATACCACAAAAACCCATAGATAACAAGGCTTGTATCTCTTTTAATACTGCTGTAACATAGACCGTACAAAGTAGGCAGACCGACCTGTTCTGACTTCCCCCATTGACCCCACCCCCGATTTGGTGTACACTATTATTATATTGTATCACTTGGGAGGTCTGCACCGTGCAAACCGCGCTGATAACCGGCGGACAGGTCATCGTCATGTTCCTGCTCATGGCGGTCGGCTTCACGCTGACCAAGATGAAGCTGCTCACCCCCGACGGTTCGACCCAGCTCAACAAGCTGCTTCTCAACGTCGTCACCCCCGCCGTGCTGCTCAACAGCTTCAACCGCGATTTCGAGTGGGAGCTGTTCGGCAGTCTGGGCATATGTATGCTGCTCTGCGCTGCAAGTATCGGCATCGCCGTCGCGGTCGCGTTCATCTTCGTCCACGGACGCGACGAGCTGCGCCGCACCGAGCGCTTCGCGGTCTGCTTCTCCAACTGCGGCTTCTTCGGCATACCGCTCGTCGCGGCGGTGCTCGGTCAGGACGCGGTCATCTACGCCTCCTGCGGCATAACCGCGTTCAATCTCGGCTGCTGGACCTTCGGTCGCATGATGCTCTCCGGCGGCGGCGGTTCGGCAAAGGAAGCGGTCAAAAAAGCGATACTCAACCCAGGCGTCATCGGCGTTGTGCTCGGTCTTGCGCTCTTCTTCTCGCCGATAAAGCTGCCAAGCCCGTTAGCCGGCGCGGTCGGACACCTCGCGAACCTCAACACCCCCGTCGCGATGATTGTCGTCGGAAGTTTCATGGCGCGCGCCGACCTGGCTGCCGCCCTCAAGTCCTTCGGGGTGTGGAAGGTCTGCTTCCTGCGGCTTATCATCATCCCCGCGCTCACGCTGCCGCTCTGTCTGCTTTTCAAGTCGTACACAGGCTCGGCAACCGCAAGTTTTATCATCAACTGCTGCCCGGTCGCGGCGGTGGCGAGTATGTTCCCCAACCTCCTCGGTCTGGTGGAAGGGGAGAAGTACGGCTCGGCGCTGGTCAGCGTGTCCACGCTGCTCTCGGCGGTGTCCATACCGCTGATGATGCTCGCCTGGTCGTCGCTGGTATAGCCTTCACCCAAACAAAAAACGAGGGACACGATGTGTCCCTCGTTTTTATTATACTGTTTCTACCCCTAATTTACTGTCGTGATTCGGCTGGACACACTACGGTGTCTGCCTCATCAACCAAGGCGCGCCTCGAAGTCGGCAAGCTCCTTCTTCAGCTCTGCGGGGAGGGTGTCGAACTCGTCGAACTTGGAGTAGAACTCCTTTATCGACTTGACGTCCTCCTTCCACAGCTCCTTGTCCACCGAAAGCAGACCCTTCATCGTGTCCAGATTGATGTCGTCCAGACCCTCGATGTTGATGTCCTCCGGCTTCGGCATATAGCCGATCTCGGTCTTAACGGCGTCGATCTCGTCAAACGCGCGCTTCATGATCCACTCGAGCACGCGGAGGTTGTCGCCGAATCCCGGCCAGATGAAGTTGCCCTCGTCGTCGGTGCGGAACCAGTTGACGTTGAATATCTTCGGCTGATGCGGGATCTTCTTGCCCATCTCGATCCAGTGGCCGAAGTAGTCGCCCATGTTGTAGCCGCAGAACGGCAGCATCGCCATCGGGTCACGACGCACGACGCCGACAGCGCCGGCAGCCGCAGCGGTGGTCTCCGAAGCCATTATCGAGCCGACGAACACGCCGTGGTTCCAGTCGAACGACTGATAGACCAGCGGAGCGGTCTTGGCGCGGCGTCCGCCAAAGACGATGGCCGAAATCGGCACGCCCTGCGGATTGTTGAACTCGCTCGAGATGCACGGGCAGTTGACAGCCGGCGCGGTGAAGCGGCTGTTCGGATGCGCCAGCTTGCCGCCGTCGGCGATATACTGCGGTCCGTTGACCTTCTCGCCCTTCCACTCGAGAGCATTGACCGGCGGGTTCTTGTCCAGCTTCTCCCACCACACGGTGTTGTCGTCCAGGTTGAGCGCGACGTTGGTGAAGATGGTGCCCTTGCGGGTTGCCGCCAGAGCGTTCGGGTTCGAGCCCTCGTTGGTTCCCGGCGCAACGCCGAAGAAGCCGTTTTCCGGGTTGACCGCCCACAGACGGCCGTCCGGGCCGACGCGCAGCCACGCGATATCGTCGCCGACGCACCAGACCTTGTAGCCCTTGGCCTTGTATCCCTCGGGCGGGATGAGCATCGCCAGGTTGGTCTTGCCGCAGGCGCTCGGGAAGGCGGCGGTCAGATAGCGGATCTCGCCGTTCGGGTTCTCAATGCCGAGTATCAGCATATGCTCTGCCATCCAGCCCTCGTTGCGGCCGAGGTAGCTGGCGATACGCAGCGCGAAGCACTTCTTGCCGAGCAGGACGTTTCCGCCGTAAGCCGAGTTGACCGAGCAGATGGTGTTGTCCTGCGGGAACTGAACGATATAGCGGTCCTCCGGGTTGACGTCCTTCTTTGCGTGGATGCCCTTGATGAAGTCCGGGCTGTCGCCGAGTGCGTCCATGACGTTCTTACCCACGCGGGTCATGATGGCCATGTTCAGCACGACGTAGATCGAGTCGGTGATCTCAATGCCGATCTTCGCGAACGGCGAGCCGACGACCGACATCGAATAGGGGATGACATACATCGTGCGGCCCTTCATCGCGCCGGTGTACAGTCCCTTCAGCTTCGCGTACATCTCCTTCGGGTCCATCCAGTTGTTGGTCGGGCCTGCCTCCTTGCGGGTCGGCGCGCAGATAAAGGTGCGGTCCTCAACACGCGCGACGTCGTTCGGGGCGGTGCGGTGCAGGAGGCATCCCGGAAGCTTCTCCTGGTTGAGCAGAGTCATCTCGCCGGTGGAGATGGCCTCCTCGCGAAGCTTCGCGTACAGCTCCTCGCTGCCGTCGATCCAGACGATCTCGTCCGGCTGAAGCATCTTGACCTGCTCGTCGAGCCAAGTGAGCACGGCCTTGTTCTGGGTAAGTGCTGCCATACTGTCTTCTCCTTTCAAAAGCTAAAAATTTTAACTTTGTTCTTACTATATGAAACACACCGTGGGTGTATTTTCAACAACTTCACGCCGCTCACGCGCCAAGACCTTTCAGCCGGTTGGACAATTCGATGAACTCCTCCAGCCCCAGCCGCTCGCCGCGTATGTCCGCGTTCAGGCCCATCGCCGCAAGCGCTCCTTCCACCGACTCGCGCGCGACACCGAACTCTCGCGCCGCCAGTCCCGCGAGCTTCTTGCGCCGCTCGGAGAATGCCGCGCGCCATAGTCGGAACAGCCGCTTCTCGTCCTCCTCGCTCTCAACGCCCTCCGGCCGACCGCTCCGGCACTCGAACAGCACCACCGCGCTCGCGACCTTCGGCGGGGGAAGAAAGCTTCCGGGCGATACGCCAAACAGTATTTTCGGTTCCGCGTAATACTTGCAGTATACCGAAAACGAGCCGTACTCGCCGCTGCCCGGTTTCGCCACGATGCGCTGCGCGACTTCCTTCTGCACCATGACGCATACCCGCTCGAACCGCCTGCACTCGAGCAGCTTCTCGATGAGCGGGGTGGTGAGGTAGTAGGGCAGGTTCGCCGCCGCGACCGCGCGCATGCCCGCGAATCTGTCGTCCGCAAGCGCCGCGATGTCGGTCTTCAGCGCGTCCCCCTCGACTATCTCGACGTTCGAGAATTCGGCAAGCGTCTCGCCGAGCACCGGTATCATCCGGCTGTCCAGCTCGATGGCGACCACTCGGTCGGCACGAGCCGCCAGCTCCGCGGTCAGCGCGCCGGCACCCGGACCGATCTCCAGCACGCCAACGCCCGCACCATCCGTCGTCCTGTCCTCCGACCCCGCAGCGTCAGCCGCGTCGGAGAAACCGCCCTGCGATTTCGACAGACACGCCTCCGCCGTCCTGCGCGGAACGCTCTCGTCGATGAGGAAGTTCTGCCCGAGAGACTTCTGCAGCCGTATGCCGTGGCGCTCGAGGATCTCCCGTGTTCGCCTAAGCTCCATTGCCGCACCTCCAAAGTCCCCCAGTATCTCTATATTACCACAATCTGCCCGATTTGTCAAAGAATTATCGGGCGGATTTTCAGAATTAATTTTTCATTCATAATTCGTTCGAGAGCGCAAAAAGGGGACGCCCCTCGGAGCGCCCCCACATCTGTTTCTCAGCCCAAAACGTATATCGTGCAGTAGCGTCTGCCAAACGCGTAGCACTCGCTGCGGGTGCTGAAGAACAGGTCCACGATGTTTCCTTTCACCGCGCCGCCGGTGTCCTCCGCCACGCACTCGCCGTAGTCCCACTGGACGCCCACGTCGTCGCGCGAGCAGATGTAAAGCTCGCTCTTCAGCGGTATCACCTTCGGGTCGACCGCCACCGTGCCCGGACGCGCGATGCGTCCAAGCGCGTTGTGCTTCTGGCGATAGCCGTCGGTCGTGTACGCGGTCGCGTTGCCGTCTATCTTGTAGCTCCACTCTATCACGCGGCCGTCGTCGGTCAGTATCGCGCCGCCCGGGCCGTACTCTATGACCTCGGTCTGCGGCTCGACAACAACGATGCTCGCGGTCGTGCGGCGTCTTACGACCTCGCCTCCGACGCTTATAACCTCGTATGTCACCTCTCGCTCGCCGTCCGCGCCCTCTTCCACCACGTTCTCGGTGCCGCGCGGGATGTACTCGTTCGGCTGATAGCTTACCTCGTGGGCGATGGCCTCGCGCACCGTCTCGGTCGAAACCGACGCGCGCAGCACGGTCACGTTCATGCCCGCCTCGAGCGCCGCCTCCTTCGCGGGACGCACAACGTCGTACCTTCCGAGCTTCACGCCCGCCACCTTGAGCAGATTCTCAACGCTGCCCACCGACGTGGGATAGCTCTTCACCTCGCCGTCGACGGTCAGGCTGACCGTACCCGCCGGCTGCACCGCGTTCGAGCGGTACATCTCAAGCAGCGGCGCATTCGCGGCGGCGGCACGCGGGACGAACATCTCGCCCAGGCTGAGCACCGCCAGCACCGTCAGCATCGCGCAGAGAAAGCGCATCCTCTTGGTCGTCTTGAACTGTCGCATAAGTCCTCCAAACATTATATAGGGATTTTCCGGACACCGTAATTTTATGCCCGTTTTCTCCCAAACCCATACTCCCTTACGCAAAAAGTTACAAACCGAATTCGACATACATCGTAACTTTTTGACCGACATTCTGTCCTCGTGTACGCGAATCGTTCCGAACACAAGAAAAATTATACCCGAAAAAATCATGTTCGTCAAGGAAATACAGGTGTTTTTGTGCATCTTTACACGCCGTTTGTGACAACGCACAAAATTTCGAAAAATGCCTCCGAAAAATTCACACAACTTTTATCTTGCAATTACCGTCCGTCAATTCAAAAAAGTTACAAAAGGTTACAAAATGGTTACAAACGCACAAAGCTTTTTTCGGCGCCTTGTCACGCTCGCGTTGGACGCATCACGGCGTCTTAACATCTGCCGCAAATCCCGCTCCCGAGCAAGCGGGGCTTGCTCTCCGCGGTCGTAATGCGGCTGGATGTTAATCCCCCTATGCGTCTACGCTCGCGCTCAGAAAATTATCGGCTGCACCTGCTCGCCGCGCATCGCGGCCTCGACGGTCTCCTCCAGCTTGGTGAAGTCGGCGATGCAGCTGCGCGGCTTGCCCGATGGGTCGTCCTGCGCGAGCGGCACGAAATACACGTTGCGCCGGCAGAGCAGCGTCCCGATGTTCTGCGCCGACGCCGACAGCGCGTCGTTGGTCGCGAGCGCTATCACCAGCGGTCGCTCGTTTCGCAGATGCGCCTTTGCCGCCATCAGCACCGCGCTGTCGCAGATCCCCAGCGCGAGCTTTGCCAGCGTGTTCGATGTACACGGCGCAATGACCATCAGGTCGAGCAGCTTCTTCGGGCCGATCGGCTCGGTCTCGTACACGCTTGTCAGTATCTTCGCGCCGCCGCACGCGTCACCGACCCGCTTTCGCCAGTAGTCCGCCGTGCCGAAGCGCGTGGTCGTGTTATACGTTATGTCCGACATTATCGGCATCATCTCCGCGCCGGTCGCCTCCGCAAACCGTTCAAGCGCGCTCACCGCCGGCTCAAGCGTGCAGAACGAGCCGCAGAGCGCCCATCCCACGCGCTTAGGCGACAGTGAGATGTTGTTATCCATATCAAATCCCTCCGTCATAGAGTATATTGTATATGCTGTCGCGAATTATCGCGCCGGCAGTTATCGGCGAGGTCTTGCCGGGCAAGCTGAGCGCCCATATCACGTTCACGCCCAGCTCCCGAGCCGCGTCAAAGTCCAGTCCGCCCGGCTTGGACGCAAGGTCTATCACCACCGCGTCGCGCTTAACGCGCTCGAGAGCGTCGCGGCCGAGCACCCTCGACGGCACGGTGTTGAATATCACGTCGTAATCCTGCGCGATGTCCGCGACGCTCTCTGTGCGTACCGCACGCGCCCCGAACGCCTCTATCCACGCAAGATCCTCATACTTGCGTGCGGACGCACTGACGCGGCACCCAAGTCCGCGCAGTCCGAGCGTCAGCAGCTTGCCTATCCTCCCGAATCCGACCACCAGCGCGCGGGAAGTCCCCAGCGTCACCGGCAGATTGTCGGCGGCAAGCGCGATGGCGGCCTCGGCGGTCGCAGCCGCGTTCGCCACCGCAAGCTCCTCCCGCTCAAAATAGTCGGTAAGCCGCAGTCCGCGCGCGGCGGCAGCCTTGGCGAGTTCGTCCTTCACCATGCCCGCCATCACCGGAGTCCCCGGCGCAAGCGTGTCCAGCAGCTCGTTTACAGATATCTTGACCTTGCTCAGCGGAGCGGACAGCATGCCGCCCTCCGCCACCGCGGGCAGCGGCAGAATGACAACGCACCCCTTCGGCAGCGCCGACGGATGCGCGACCTCCTTCAGCAGTTTGTCCGCCGGCGAATGTTCGCGCGCCTCGTTTGCGTAAGTAAAAACCTCGTGTCTGTCGGCGGCGAGCTGCCGCGCAAGACACACCTGCCGCAGATCGCCTCCTATAACGGCGAACGCCCGCGGCTCGGGCGTAACAATGTTCATAGGCACTACCTCCCGTTGCAGAGTATGCTCGGGCGGCGGGATGGGTGCAGGGCCTTCGGTCGGATAGAAAAAACAGGAGCCGTGCGGCTCCTGTTTTCGGTGTATTCGGTTTAGCTCAACCTTCAAGCAGAACGACCATCACTATCGGCTGTCGCTTCGAGCTTTTCCATATGTGATCGCTTATCCTCGCGCGTATCACCGTCCGCAGAGCCGCCCAGTCGCGCTTATAGGCGTACTCCTCCGCCGCGTCCGCCGCGATGGTCTCCATCTGCTTCAGCGCGCTGTCGCCCGAGCCGAGCGCAAATCCGCGCGCCACCACCTCCGGTCCCGCGGTCACGATGCCGTTTCGATAGTCCACCGACAGCGCGACGATTATCACGCCGTCCTCCGACATCGCCTGACGGTCGCGGAGCACCGCGCTCGCCACGTCGTTTCCGAGCGTGCCGTCAAGCAGCACCTGTCCCGCCGGAACGCTGCCCGCAAGCCGCGCCGAGGTCGGCGTCAGCTCGAGCACCCGTCCGTTCTCGCTTATAAAGATGTTCTTCTGGTCAACGCCCACCGCCATCGCCAGCCGTGCGTGCTGACGCAGCATCTTGAACTCGCCGTGCACCGGCATGAAGAACTTCGGCTTTACCAGTCCGAGCATCAGCTTCAGCTCCTCCTGACAGGCGTGTCCGGAGACGTGCAGCGCGTTCTGACGCTCGTACACAACGTCCGCTCCGCGGCGCATCAGGTCGTTTATCAGCCGCGCTATCGACCCCTCGTTTCCGGGTATCGGCGAAGCCGATATTATCACGCGGTCGGTCACGCCTATCGACACCTGCTTGTGGGTGCCGTTCGCCATGCGGCTCAGCGCGGACAGCGTCTCGCCCTGACTGCCGGTGGTCACTATCACCAGCTTGGACGGCACGATGCTGTGTATCGAGTTTATGTCCACCAGCGTGCCGGCGGGCAGATCGACATATCCCATTTTCACCGCGAGCTGCATCACTTTTTCCATCGAGCGGCCGGAGATCGCGACCTTGCGCCCCACCTTCACCGCCGCCTCGGCTATCTGGATTATGCGGTGCACGTTCGACGCGAAGGTGGTCACGATTATCCGCTGATTGCAGCCCTGGAACATCGTGTTGAACGTCTCGCCGACGGTTCGCTCGCTCATCGTGTAGCCCGGCCGCTCGACGTTTGTCGAGTCGCTCAGCATCGCAAGCACGCCCTGCCTGCCGTACTCGGCAAACCGTCCGAGGTCTATCATTTCCCCCTCGACGGGCGTGGTGTCTATCTTAAAGTCGCCGGTCTGTATCACAACGCCCACCGGCGTGGTTATCGCGTACGCAACCGCGTCCGGCGTGGAGTGGTTGACGTTTATCGCCTCCACCTCAAAGCATCCGGCGCGCACCTTCTCGCCCGGTCTTATCGTCACCAGATCCGCGCGGTTCAGCAGGTTCGCCTCCTCCAGCTTTCCCTCGATAAGCCCGCGCGCAAACGGAGTCGCGTATATCGGCGGATTCATCTCGCGGCACATATAGCTCACCGCGCCGATGTGGTCCTCGTGACCGTGGGTTATAAAGCACGCGCGAACGCGGTTCTTGTTCGCGAACAGATAGCTCAGGTCGGGCATAACCACGTCCACGCCGTACATGTCGTCCTCCGGAAAGGACATTCCGCAGTCGACCATGATGATGTCCTCGCCGTACTCGTACAGCGTCACGTTTTTGCCTATCTCGAGCAGCCCGCCGAGCGGGATTATCCGCAGCTTTCCGTTTGCCGGCGCGGAGCCTCGCCTTGCCGAGGTCGACTTCGCCACCGGACGCGGAGCCTCGGCGCCGTTTCGTCCCGCGCGACGCGGTCCGGCGTGGTATGCCTGCACCGGGATGGTCGCGTACTGCTTCTGCTGCGCGGCGTTCGTCGACTGCCTTCCGTTTTGACGCTTTTCGACATTGTTCGTCACATTCTGATTTTTCGCGACGTTACTCGTCACGTTCTGGCTCTTTGCGACGTTATTCGTCGCGTTCTGACTCTTTGCGGCATTGTTCGCCGCCGTCGGCTTCGGTTTGTTCTTCGACCCTGCCGGCCGACCGCGGCGCTTGGGCTGCGTCCCGTTCGACGGCTGCCCCTGACGGTTTTCGACATTATTCGACGCGTTCTGACCGTTCCCGCCGTTCGACGTGCCGAACTCCCTGCTCGGCAGACGATTTTCGTTTTTCGCGCGCGAGCTGTCCGGCAGCGTCGTCTTTGGGGGACGACCCCGTCTTTTCGGTCTTTGGTTCTCGTTCATATAGTTAAAATCTCCCTTTTTTCACGGCATAAAAATGCCATACAATATATAATCAACGCGAAAATATCCTTCGCGCAAATTCCAAGCGGATCGTGCACGGAAGCTCTCTCCGCGCACACCCAAAAATTACCTGATTCAATTCTCGTTAGGAATATTATACCACACTCCGCACCGAATATGCAACTACATTTTTCTGTCGATATCGCGCTCTCGATTTATCGGCAAAAAAACGAAAAAATACCCCTTTACAAATGCGTCTTTATGTATTATGATGTATGTGTCAACAAATGGAATCGCTTGCACCGCATCCCAAAAACGGGTAAGCAAAAACAACGAATGGAGGCTACATACCATGAAAGACACAGTACGCATTGGCTTTATCGGCTGCGGCGGAATAGCCAATCAGAAGCACCTGCCGGCGATGTTCTGCGAGAAGCAGAACGGCGCTCAGCTCGTCGCGTTCTGCGACCTCATCCCCGAGCGCGCTCAGGCGGCTGCCGACAAGTACGGCGATCCGGGCGCGAAGGTCTACACCGACTATCATGAGCTGCTCGCCGATCCGACCATCGACGCCGTTCACGTCCTTACCCCGAACGTCGCTCACTGCGAGATCAGCTGCGCGGCTATGGAGGCGGGCAAGCACGTCCTCTGCGAGAAGCCGATGGCTGCGACCAAGGAAGACGCCGAGCGCATGATGGAAGTCCACAAGAAGACCGGCAAGATGCTCACCATCGGCTATCAGTATCGTCACTTCGACGCCAACGCGACCGCAAAGAAGGTCGTCGACACCGGCGCGCTGGGCGAGATCTACTACGCCGAGGCTTCCTACATCCGTCGCCGCGGCGTCCCGACCTGGGGCGTGTTCCCGGACAAGTCCAAGCAGGGCGGCGGCCCGCTGATCGACATCGCCACCCACGTTCTCGACCTCACTCTGTGGATGATGAACAACTACGAGCCGGCGGTCGTTCTCGGCACCTCGTTTGAGAAGCTGGGCAAGCTGCTCACGCCGGAGGAGCAGGGACAGAAGAACTGGAAGGGCGAGCCGGATCCGTGGGATAACAAGACCTTCGAGGTCGAGGACAGCGCGATGGGCTTTATCCGCATGAAGAACGGCGCCTGCATCTACCTCAAGAGCTCGTGGGCGCTGAACATGGCGCAGGATCCGGGACAGGTTCTCCTCTGCGGCACCAAGGGCGGTCTCGACACCTATGGCGGCGTCGTCACCCTCAACAATGTCGTGGGCGGCAACCTCTCGGTCGCGCAGGTCGGCGAGAAGCGCGCTATGGTCATGCCGGGCTTCGGACCGGACGGAATGCGTCCGCAGCCGTCCAAGGAGGCTCAGATCTGGGTCCACGCTCTTAAGACCGAGAACCAGAAGGATCTGTTCGTCCAGCCGGAGCAGGCGCTCACCATCACCCGCATACTCGACGCTATCTACGAGTCGAACCGCACCGGCAAGGCCGTCTACTTCGGTGACGACGGCAGGGCGCTTCC
>CAZBNJ010000048.1:0-5304 GCA_964493515.1 uncultured Oscillospiraceae bacterium
CCGTCCTGTTTTGCAGCAGCTGCGCGAGCAGGGCGATAAACGCCGAGTTTGACGGACGCTTTTCGACATACAGTCCAAGTCCTTCGTAGAAGTGCTTCAGCGCGCCGCTCGACCACGCGTAGTTTATCGCGGTCCGTATGTTGCGCTCAACGCTGGACGGAGTGGTGCCGAACAGCGCCGCGATCTCGGGATAGAGGTCGGAGACGACTTTGAGATGCCCCGCGCCGTATTTGAGTGTCAGTTCGACACCAGCGCAGGTCGTGGGAAAGCCGTTCAGATGCGGCGAAATTCCGGTCTGCATGAGCAATCGTCCAACATCGCGAGAATACAACTGAGAAAAGCTAGACATGTCCATAAGCAACTCCCCCTGGAAAATATTCCCAACGCTTTATAATGATATCAAATGAATGTCAGAAAATCAAGGCTATTGCGGTGATTTGACAGGCAAGCCGACAAATGGGCGTTCATTTCGGTCGATAAATGTCGAAATATGTCGGGCGCGGAAATCAAAGCGGCTGACTACGGGGAATGGACGGCGGATTTTTGCCGCGTGAAACTGTGCGTTCGGCTTTGACATACGAAATCCTTTGTGATATAATGATAGAAAACGTATGGATGCAAGCGGATTTTTTGAGAAAAATAACCGACAAAGCGGAGGGCATATGCAGCAGATATCCACGTTCTATGACCACATCCGGGCAGTCTCCGAGCAGGAGGGCGTGACCGTCGTCGAGGCGATGCAGCGAGTGCGCGCGCTCGGCGTGACCGCGCTGGAGGTGTCCAGCTTCAACCTGAAAGACCGCGTGCGCGAAGTGGCGGAAGAGCTTGCGGCGGGCGGACTCGCGGTCGCAAGCGTGCCGGTTTTCATGGACCTCGGCAGGGACGACGACGTGCGCGGTCAGTGCGAGCCGTACTTCGAGGCGACGCGCGAGCTTTATGCGGACAAGGTGCTCGTAATCCCAGGATTTTTCGCGCCGGAGGACGACGAGAGCGAGCGTGAGCGCGTGACAGAGCGGATGAAGGACGGCGTGAACAGAGTATCCGAGATCGCGAAAGAGTACGATATTTCACTGATAATGGAGGATTTCGATAACCTTCTGTCCCCGATAAACAGCGCAGAGGGACTGCGCGCCTTTCTCGATGCGTGCCCGTCGCTCGGATGCTGCTTTGACACCGGAAATTTCCGGATTACCGGCGGCGACGAGCTTGCGGCTTACGACCTGCTGCGCGACCGCGTGAAATATGTCCATCTCAAGGACAGAAAGTACGCCCGCGGCATTGCGGATAAACGCATCCCGACCTGCACCGACGGCACGCAGCTGCTGCCCTGCGCGGTCGGAAGCGGCGACATCAGGATGGGCAAGCTTGCGGCGCGCATCAAGGCGGACGGCTACGACGGCGGCGTCGCGATCGAGTTCTACGGCGCGAGCCCGATGCTGGGCACCATCGCGAAATCGGTGGAATGGGTGCGTGAAAACTTCTGAAACATGGGAGAAACTGCATGGAAGAGCCACGGATGATACTGTTCGACTACGGACACACGCTGCTCTATGAGCAGGATTTCAGCTTTCTGCTCGGCGAACAGGCGGTGTTCAAATACATAACCGAAAACCCGCATAACATCACGCCGGAACAGTCAAACGACTTTGCAGGCAAACTTTTCGCGGACTTTGACCGCGCGAGGCAGCTTGGATTTGAGATTCACGAGTGGCAGGCGCTCCGCACGCAGTATGAGCGGCTTGGACTGAAATTTTCGCTGCCGATGGACGAGCTTGAGACGGTCATGTGGGACGCGGTGTCGATTGGCTCGCAAATGCCGAAGGTGGAGCGGATGCTCGCCTTCCTGAAGGAGAGCGGCATACGAAGCGGCGTCATCTCGAACATCGGATGGTCGGGCACTGCGCTCGAGCGCCGCATAAATCGCCTGCTGCCCGAAAACGAGTTTGAGTTCATCATCGCGTCGAGCGAGTACGGCATACGCAAACCGAATCCGCTGCTGTTCGAGATAGCGCTCGAGAAGGCGGGGCTTAGCGCGTCCGATGTGTGGTACTGCGGCGACAGCATCAAAGCGGACGTGTACGGCGCGCACGGCGTGGGCATCTTCCCGGTGCTCTACACCTGCAAGACGGTGGAGCGCAGCGATTGGACGGCGAATCAGGAGGAGGATCCGCAGTTCGATTTCGAGTTTTTGCACATACACGACTGGGACGAGATGGTCGACCTGCTGAAAACATTGTGACAAAAAGTTTATTAAAACTTACAAATAATTAAAAATGGAGGCAATCAACATGGCAAACATTCCCGAACTCAAACTTGGCATCATATCGGTCAGCCGCAGCTGCTTTCCGATGAGCCTCAGCGAGCGTCGACGCAAGGCGGTCGTAGAGGCATACGGCGCGGGCATCTACGAGTGCCCGATAACCGTTGAGAACGAGCGCGACGCGAAGAAAGCGGTCGAAGACGTCCGCAAAAACGGCGTGAACGCGCTGGTCGTCTACCTCGGCAACTTCGGCCCTGAGACGCCGGAGACGCTCATCGCCGAGTGGTTCGGCTCGCCGGTGATGTACGCCGCCGCTGCGGAGGGTGACGGAGACCTTCACGACGGTCGCGGCGACGCCTACTGCGGTATGCTCAACTGCTCGTACAACCTTGGACTGCGCGGCATCCGTGCGTACATACCCGAGTATCCGGTGGGTACGGCGGGCGAGGTCGCGGAGATGATTCGCGGTTTTGCGCCGATAGCCCGCGCGATAGTTGGCCTGCAGAACCTGAAGATAATCACCTTCGGCCCGCGCCCGGACGACTTCCTCGCCTGCAACGCGCCGATAAAGCCGCTGTACGACCTCGGTGTCGCGGTGGAGGAGAACAGCGAGCTTGACCTGCTCGTCGCGTACAACAAGCACAAGAACGACCCGCGCATCCCCGCAAAGCAGGCGGAGATGGAGGCGGAACTTGGCGCGAACAATCCGTATGCGGGCGTGCTGCCGCGCCTTGCGCAGTACGAGCTGACGCTTGAGGACTGGATAGCCGAGCACAGGGGTGCGCGCGAGTATGTCGCGATTGCCGCGAAGTGCTGGCCGGCGTTCCAGACCGAGTTCGGCTTCGTGCCCTGCTATGTGAACTCCCGCCTGACCGGACGCGGGATACCGGTCAGCTGCGAAGTGGATGTATACGGCGCTCTCAGCGAGTACATCGGCGCGTGCGTGAGCCTCCTGCCCACAACGCTGCTGGACATAAACAACACCGTGCCGCAGTCGCTGTACGACCGCTCGATAGCGGGCAAGCACCCGTACAAGCTCTGCGAGACGTTCATGGGCTTCCACTGCGGAAACACCTGCTCGGCACTATTGAAGGACCCGCACATGGGCTATCAGCTCATCATGAAGCGAGACCTCGAGCCGGATCTGCCCGAGCCGGACATCACGCGCGGCACGATCGAGGGAAATATCAAGCCGGGCAAGGTCACGGTCTATCGCCTGCAGTCGACGGCGGACACGCAGCTTCGCGCATATGTCGCCGAGGGCGAGGTCATGGACATGGACTGCGAGAGCTTTGGCAGCATCGGCGCGTTCGGCATACCCGAGATGGCGCGCTTCTATCGCCATGTGCTCATCCAAAAGCAGTTCCCGCACCACGCGGCGGTGGCGTTCGGAGAGCAGGGAGCGGCGATATTCGAGGTGTTCAAGCTGCTCGGCATAGCCGATGTCAGCTACAATCAGCCCGCGTCGCTGCCCTATCCGGGCGAGAATCCGTTCGGCAGATGACAGACGCTAAGAAGACCATCGAGTCGGGCGAAACGGCGCTTGGCATAGAGCTTGGCTCGACACGGATAAAGGCGGTGCTTGTCGGCCGCGACCATGCGCCGCTCGCAAGCGGTGTTTTCGAGTGGGAGAACAGCCTTGTAAACGGCGTGTGGACATACGACATAGACGACGCGGTGCGCGGGGTGCAGAGCTGCTACGCGGCTCTGAAAGCCGACGCGCTCGACCGCCACGGCGCACGGATAACGAAGCTCGGCGCGCTCGGCGTGAGCGGCATGATGCACGGATATCTGCCGCTTGACCGCGCGGGCCTGCCGCTCTGCGAGTTCCGCACATGGCGCAACACGATGACCGAGCGGTCGGCGGCGGAGCTTTCCGAGCTGTTCGGCTTCAACGTGCCGCAGCGATGGAGCGTCGCGCATCTCGACCGCGCGCTGCTCTGCGATGAGCCGCATGTCGCGGACATCGACCGACTGACCACGCTTGCGGGGTACATCCACGAGAGACTGGGAGGCAGGACGTGCGTCGGCGTGGGAGAGGCGAGCGGTATGTTCCCGCTGGACGGCTCGCGATACGACGAGGAGATGCTTGACAAATTCGACGCGCGCCACGCGTCGAGGGGACTGCCGTGGAAGATCCGCGACATACTGCCCGAGCCGGTGTCGGCGGGCGGCGACGCGGGCAGGCTGTCGAGCGGCGGCGCGATGATGCTCGACCCGAGCGGAGAGCTTGAGCCGGGGGCGCTGCTCGCACCTCCGGAGGGCGACGCGGGGACGGGCATGGCGGCTACGAACAGCGTATCGCCGAACACCGGAAACATATCGGCGGGCACGTCGGTGTTCCTAATGGCGGTGCTTGAGCGGCCGCTGTCAAGACCGTACCCCGAAATTGACATCGTCGCAACGCCGGACGGCGCGCCGGTGGCGATGGTCCACTGCAACAACTGTTCAAACGAGATAGACGCGTGGGCGGACATCTTCGAGGGACTGCTCGGCGCGCTTGGGATAAGCCGCCCGCGCGGAGAGATATACGACGCGATGTTCGCCTCGGCGATGAAGGGCGCGCCCGACTGCGGCGGTGTCTACGCTATAAACTATCTGTCCGGCGAGCCGATAACCGGCTTTGCGGAGGGTCGCCCGATGGTGCTGCGCACGCCCGATTCGCGGATGGATTTCGACAACTTCACGCGCGCGCAGCTCTATTCGTCGACCGCGACGCTCGCCGCTGGCATGGAGATACTCCGCGCGGAGAATGTGCGCCCGACGCGTATGTCCGGCCACGGCGGGTTCTTCAAGGCGGAGCGCGCCGGCGCACAGGTGATGGCGGACGCGCTGGGTACGGCGGTAGGCACGCTTTCGACGGCGGGCGAGGGCGGCCCGTGGGGGATGGCTCTGCTCGCGGCATACGCGCTGTGGAGGTCGGACGGCGAGCGGCTTTGCGACTATCTCGAAAACCGGGTATTCGCGGCGAGCGCGAGCACGACTTGTGAGCCGACGGTCGACGGAGCACGCGGCTTTGCGGATTGGATGAAGGTCTGGCGCTC
>CAZBNJ010000048.1:5404-12172 GCA_964493515.1 uncultured Oscillospiraceae bacterium
GTGGAGGGAGAGCTGCGGCCGTCCAGCGACACGCCGACGCACCTCGAGCTGTACCGCAGATTCACAAGTATCGGCGGCATCACGCACACCCACAGCACAAACGCGGTCGCCTTCGCGCAGGCGAGGATGGACATTCTCTGCTATGGCACGACCCATGCCGACTACTTCGCGGGCGCGATACCCTGCACGCGCGACCTGACCGAGGCCGAGGTCGACGGCGACTACGAGCTTGCAACCGGCAGGGTGATAGCCGAGACGTTCGAGACGCGCGGAATCGACCCGACGCACACTCCGGCGGTGCTCTGCGCCAACCACGGCCCGTTTGCGTGGGGGAAGGACGCGGCGCAGTCGGTCTACCATGCGGCGGTGCTTGAGGAGGTCGCAAAGATGGCGCTGCTCACGCGCACGCTCGACCGTGACGCGCGTCCTGCGCCGGAGTATGTTCAGTGTAAACATTTTATGCGAAAGCACGGCCCAAACGCCTATTACGGGCAGAATTGAACCTGTTTTGTCAGCAAACCCCAAAAATTTTTGAGGAGGAAATATGTATGAAAAAGTTTGTTCAGAGAGAGGACTACCCGGTCGTAAAGACCAAGGCGGGCAAACTGCGCGGATTTGAGCTGGACGGAATGTTCCACTTCTACGGCGTGCAGTACGGCACGGCAAAGCGCTTCCTGCCGCCAAAGCCGGTAGCGAAGTGGGACGGCATAAAGGACGCGACGAGCTACGGCTATATCGCGCCGCTGCTCGACCCCGCGTCCCCGATGGGCGACCTCGCGATACCGCACCGCTTCTGGCCGGAGAGCGAGGACTGCCTCTATCTCAACGTGTGGACCAAGTCGCTCGAAAAGACCGCCAAGAAGCCGGTCATGGTCTGGCTGCACGGAGGTGGATTCTCAGCCGGCTCGTCGCTTGAGATGGTGGCCTATGACGGCGCGAACCTCTGTGACTTCGGCGACGTGGTCGTGGTGACGCTCAACCACCGCCTGAACATCCTCGGCTATCTCGACCTCAGCAGCTTCGGCTCGAAGTACAAGAACTCGGGCAACGCCGGTATGGAGGACATCGTCGTCGCGCTCAAGTGGGTGAGGGACAACATCGCGGGCTTCGGCGGCGACCCGGACAACGTGACGATATTCGGTCAGTCGGGCGGCGGCATGAAGGTCACCTGTCTCGGTCAGATACCCGAGGCATACGGCCTGTTCCACCGCATGATAGTTATGAGCGGAGTCGGCGACTTCGGCGGACGTGAAAAGCGCGACGACCGCCGCGTGGCGCTCGCGATGCTTGAGCATCTGGGAATGAAGGCGAAGGACGTTGACAAGCTCGGCGAGATATCGCTCCACGACCTGTTCGAGGCGTTCCACGCGGTTCAGAAGCCGCTTCGCAAGGCGGGCGTGACGCTGAGCTGGGAGCCGATAAAGAACGACTGGTATCTCGGTGATCCGTTTGAGGTCGGCTTCACCGACTACGCAAAGACCATCCCGACGATGGTGGGCACGGTCATTGCCGAGTTTTCGGCGTTTGGACCGGGAGTGCCCGGACGCAGCAAGATGACCGCCGAGCAGAAGCACACGGTGCTTGAGGGACGCTACGGAAAGCACACCGACAAGGTGGTCGAGCTGTTCCGGAGGGCGTACCCGGGACACGACGACCTCGAGGTTCTGATGATAGACAACATCTTCCGCAAGCCGACGCTTCGCTACCTCGAGGAGAAGTCGGCAGCCGCGTCCGCGCCGGTGTACAGCTACATGTTCGCGCTCGATTTCCCGATAGACGGCGGCAAGCCCGCGTGGCACTGCGCCGACATCCCGTATGTGTTCCACAACATCGACAAGGTGCCGAACTGCGGTATGCCGGGAACATCCGAGCGCGTTGAGGAGCAGGTGTCGAGCGCGTATGTGAACTTTGCCCGCACCGGCGATCCGAACACCCCCGCGCTGCCCGAGTGGCCGGCGTTCACCCCGAAGAACAAGGCGACGATGGTGTTCGACGAGCGCAGTGAGCTGCGTGTCGACTATGAGCGCGAGCTGTTCGACCTGCTCGACAAGATACTGCCGCCGTTCAACCTCGCGGATATGTTTAACCGCGACGACGACTGATAGCGGATATGGCTGCGTCGGCAAATAGGGTCTGCATAGGAGAAACTTTATGATAAAGGAATGTCTGTGGATTCCGAGGCTCGAAACCGGGAGGCTCGTACTCAGAAAGCTGGAGCCAGATGATGCCGAGGATTTGCGTGAATGGCTGGGGTTGGATGCCGTCTATAAGTATTGGGGGCGTCCGGCGAGTAAAGGCGAAAAGAATCCGGAGCTTCTGTTTGTCGACGCAAGACCGAATGTCAAGCGCAAACTATCTCATGATTTCATATGGGGAGTGGAGAGCAAAGAGAGTGGCAAGGTGGTCGGGATAGTAGAAGTGTTTGATGTGGTAAACGACAGACTCGGAAATGTCGGATATCGGGTAGCTCCAAGCCTCTGGGGTCAGGGGATCTGCACCGAGGCGCTGAGCCGTGTTGTGGATTTCATCTTTTCTGAAACAGAGTTGGACAGACTACATGCGGAGGCGGACGTGGAAAACGCTGCCTCGAACAGAGTGCTGCAAAAGTGCGGATTTACGCATGAGGGCTGCATCCGAAACGGAAAGATGGTCAGCTGTTACTGCACCTACAACATCTACGGATACATCCGAGAGGACTTCTCCAAGCGACACGCGTGAGGAAGTGCTGAAGATACTTGCGGACCACTTCTTGCTGTGAGCTTACAATGAAAAAGGACACCGAAGGCAACTTCGGCGTCCTTTTTTTGTGTTTGTCAGTGATTCCTGTACTTTTCCGCAAGCTCGCGCATCCGCTCGACAACGTTCGGCTTCCAGTGTATCTTCTTTTCGATGTCGGCGCAGGGAAACTCGGGGCAGAGCCCGCAGAACTGCGCGGAGTGCTCGCGAGCGCAGGCGTGGACCACGCAGCGACCGGAGTCCGACCACTCGGGCACAACGCCGTCGGCGTCGATACAGCCCTTGCAGCGACCGTCCAGGAACTTGGCGCAGCCGTCGCAGCACTCGCCGCAGGCGGTTATGCGGTCAAATTTCATCTGCTCACCTCATATCTCGTCGAGCGTCAGTCTGAACGACTGCATGAAGGTCTCGCGGAAGTAGGTCACTTCCTTCAGGTCTATGCTGTCCAGCGCACGCCGCGTCTGCTCCTCGGCTCGGCGGAACTCACCGTTGCCCGCGCGCAGCTCCTCCACGCACTTGATATGCGCGGCGAGCTTGTCGGCGGCTTTGAGCAGCTCCAGCTCGCCCGCCGGAAGATCCTCGCACAGAAGCGGAAGATAGGCGGCGCGCATCTTTTCGGGCAGATAGTCCGCAAGACGGATCGCGGCGTCGCGCTCCATCGCCTTGTACCGCTCGGTCAGCGCCGAGTCGGCATACTTTATCGGGGTGGGGAGGTCGCCGGTCAGCAGCTCGCTTGCGTCGTGATAGAGCGCAGCGGCAGCGAGGTGATCGGGGTCGCAGTCCTCGCCGAAAACGTCCCGTCGGATAACGCCGAGCGCGTGCGCGAGCACCGCCGTCATGTGCGAGTGTTCGCTCAAATTGTCGCTGAGCGAATTGCGCATGAGCCCCCATCGAAAGACGTGCTTCATGCGGCTTATCAGCGCGAAAAAGTTATACGCCATTGCTTATTTGCGGTCAAGAAGCGCGTTTATGCGGTCGATCGGATCGAGCAGCGCGCTTATCGAGCGGTCGCAGTTGAGCGTGTCGATGACATACGCGATGAGCTTTGCCATCTCGACCGAGCAGTACCACTCGCGGTGGAGCAGCTCGGGGTTCTGATAGATGAGGTTGGTGGTGAATATCTTGTCGAACAGACCCTGCTCATAGGCGCGGTCCATCCGTTCGAGACCCGCGTTGAACAGTCCGAACGCGCTGAACACCAGGATACGGCCCACGCCGCGGCTCTTGAGCTGCTCGCAGATGTCGATGACCGAATCGCCGGAGGATATCATGTCGTCAACGACTATCGCGTTCTTGCCAGCCAAATCGTTTCCGAGATACTCGTGCGCGACGATAGGGTTGCGGCCGTCGACCACGCGCGTGTAGTCGCGGCGCTTGTAGAACATTCCGAGGTCGACGCCGAGCGCGGATGTGTAGTACATGCAGCGGGACGTTGCGCCCTCGTCGGGAGCGATTATAACGGTGTCGTCCGCTCTGAAATCGACATCGGGAAGCACTTTGCGGACAGCTTTGAGGTACTGATATGCGGGATTGAGGTTTTCAAATCCGTGGCCGGGTATCGCGTTTGCGACATTCGCGTCGTGCGCGTCGCAGGTGATGATGTTGTTCACGCCAAGCCCGACAAGCTCCTGGAGCATTGCCGCGCAGTCGAGGCTCTCACGGCCGGTGCGGCGGTGCTGACGGCCCTCGTACAGCATCGGCATTATCACCGTGGTGCGGCGCTGCTTGCCGCCCGCCGCGCCGATGACGCGCTTGAGGTCGGCGTAGTGGTCGTCCGGGCTCATCGGTACGGTCATGCCGTACATCTTGTAGGTCTCGCTGTAATTGAACGGGTCGCAGTAGATGAACAGATCGTAGCCGCGCACCGTCTCGCCGAGAGCCGCCTTGCCCTCGCCGGTGCCGAATCGGGGACAGGACGCCTTTATGAGCGTGCTCGAGTCCTGACCGCGCCACTCGCGTATGTAGCTGTCCACCTTAGAGAGAAAGGGTTCGGTCCCGCGAAGACCGATTATGCCAAGATGACCCACCGGCTGATTTCGTTCCTCCATCGATATACCTCCTAAAATTTTCCAACTTCCCGAGTTTGAAAACGGACGGTTCTTTCCAATTCCATTTTACACGCGCGGAGGGAAAAACGCAAGGAGAGATTTCGACAACTATGCGCACACTTCCTCCAAAAAATCGCCCATCGCGTCGCCCAATAGTTGTATAGAATAGAGCGCCTCGTCGAGCGTGTTGCCGGACGTGCCGACCTCCAAGATGAGCGAGCCGCTTGTGGCGTGCTGGTTGTAGCGCGACGGCGACAGCGTTATCGGGCGCATGAGCGTCGGATAGCGGTCGACTATGTACTTTTGCAGATGTATCGCCAAAAGCAGGTTCTGCCGCCAGTTCGGGTGGTCGAGTCCGCCCTGGTCGGTGCCTACGACAAACATCGACTGCGCGGCAAGCCTGCCGTCTACGTCGCTTACCGTGCGCCATGTCGAGCCGTCCGCGCCGGCTATCGCGTCTCGGTGCAGGTCGATGACTATCGAGATCTCCTTGTCGGCCTCTATCGCCGACTGTATCGCCTTCAGCGTGCGGGTGTACGAGCCGTTGTAGGACGGATAGTCGAATATCTCGCGGATGTGTTCGACCGAAAAACCGCGCTCTTCAAGCAGCTTTTCCAGCTCGTCGCCGACCCGCACGACATTGAAATTTGTGTCCTCGGTGCGCTCGACGTCGGTCGGCTCGTATATGTCCTCGCCGTCGGGGTAGTATGCCTCGCAGGCGTGGGTGTGGACGATGAGGATGTGCGGCTTGCCGTCAAATTCGGGCACGGCTTCGAGATATGAGCGCACGTCCACCTCAAACTTTGTGCCGTTCTTTATGTACACGCCGTCCGAGTAGCAGTAGCCGTCGGTAGAGCTGGGAGAGACGGTCACGGTGCGGATGTTCGGGTCGAGATCGGCGGCGTTCGGCTCGCGTGAAGGGGAGGGGGTCGGATCCGCGCTCGGTGTATCCGACGGAGCGGCGCTGGGTTTTGCTGACGGCTCGTCCGACGGCGACGGCGCTTCGCTCGGCTCGCTCGACGGTTTTGTCGTCGGCGACGGACGGTGCGAAAGCTCGGCCGGCTCGACGAGGTTCACGACGGGGGTCAGCGACGCCTCGAGCAGGCTGTCCGCGTGTGACGACGGCCGCGACAGCTCGTGAGCGAGCGCGATGTCGAAGAAGTCCGCGTCGATGAGCTGCGACAGGTTCGCCAGCGCGCCGCCGAAGCTCAAAACGCAGAGCGTGAGCGCGCCCGCGAATATCGCTATCAGCGCTATCTTTCCGCCGGAGCGCCCGCGGATCCGCCTGCCATGCCGTGTGATAAGCCTTCTTTTCATTTTCGCACCGCCTTCTTTTATAGTCCTTGCAAGGCAAGTCTATTCGGCGGCGGCGCGGGGTATGAAAAAAGCCGAGCATGCGCCCGGCTTTTGTGTGTTCAGTTCAGCGTCGAATCGGCAAACATCCTCTCGACCGCCTGCTTTGCGGCAAGATTTGCCCGCTTTTTCAGCTTCGGATCGTCGGCGAGCAGCTCGTCCGCCGCGTCCGCCGCGCTCTTCATCGTGCCCGCGTCCGCCTCGAGGTCGGCGACACGCAGCGCGGGCAGACCGTGCTGCCGCGAGCCGAAGAAGTCGCCCGGGCCGCGCAGCTTCAGGTCGGCTTCGGCTATCTTAAAGCCGTCCTGCGTCGAGCACATGACCGAAAGCCGCTCGCGGGTGGCGTCTCCGCCTCCGCCGCGGACGAGCACGCAGTAGCTCTCATACGCGCCGCGACCGACTCTCCCGCGAAGCTGATGCAGCTGTGAAAGCCCGAAGTTTTCGGCGTTTTCGACCACCATCAGCGCGGCGTTCGGCACGTCGATGCCCACCTCGATGACCGTGGTCGCAACGAGGATATTCACCTCGCCGGCGGCGAATCGGTGCATTATCTCGTCCTTCTGCTTTGCCTTCATCTTTCCGTGAACAAATTCGACAACAAGGTCAGGGAATATCTCGTTTTGCAGCTCTT
>CAZBNJ010000049.1:0-11528 GCA_964493515.1 uncultured Oscillospiraceae bacterium
GCGTGCCGTCGGGCAGGAACGGCATATCCTCGCGCGGAAGTATGCGCGAAATAACGCCCTTGTTGCCGTGGCGGCCCGCCATCTTGTCGCCGACCGATATCTTACGCTTCTGAGCGATATAGCAGCGAACGACCATGTTCACGCCGGGACTCATCTCGTCGCCCGCGTCGCGGCTGAACACCTTGACGTCGACGATGATGCCGCTCTCGCCGTGCGGCACGCGGAGGCTGGTGTCACGCACCTCGCGGGCCTTCTCGCCGAATATCGCGCGCAGCAGGCGCTCCTCGGCGGTAAGCTCGGTCTCTCCCTTCGGAGTGACCTTACCGACGAGTATGTCGCCCGGGTGCACCTCCGCGCCGACGCGGATTATTCCGCGGTCGTCGAGGTCCTTGAGGGTATCGTCGCCGACATTCGGGATGTCGCGGGTTATCTCCTCCGGTCCGAGCTTGGTGTCGCGTGCCTCTATCTCGTGCTCCTCGATGTGTATCGAGGTGAAAACATCGTCTGTAACGAGGCGCTCGCTGAGCAGTATCGCGTCCTCGTAGTTGTAGCCTTCCCAGGTCATGAAGCCGACCAGCACGTTGCGGCCGAGCGCTATCTCGCCCTCCGCGGTGGACGGACCGTCGGCGAGCACGTCGCCCTTCGACACCTTCTGTCCGGCATCCACTATCGGGCGCTGGTTGACGCAGGTGCCCTGGTTGGAGCGCATGAACTTGGTCAGCTTGTAGACGACCGATCCGCGTCCGGTGTACTCGACGACTATCTCGTCGGCGGACACGCTCTTGACAACGCCGTCGCCCTCGGCGAGCACGCACACGCCCGAGTCGACCGCCGCCTTGTGCTCGATGCCGGTGCCGACTATCGGCGCCTCGGTCTTGAGCAGCGGGACCGCCTGCTTCTGCATGTTCGAGCCCATCATCGCGCGGGTAGCGTCGTCGTTCTCAAGGAAGGGTATCATGGCGGTCGCGACCGAAACCATCATCTTCGGCGATACGTCGACATAGTCGACGCGGCTCGGCTCGACCTCGATTATCTCGTTGCGGTGACGGCATTTGACACGCGCGTTATTGAAGTGTCCCTCGGTGTCCAGCTCGTTTGCCTGGGCGACGATGAACTCGTCCTCCATGTCCGCCGTCATATAGCTGACTTCGTCGGTCGCAATTCCGGTCTCGTGATCGACGCGGCGATAGGGCGCCTCGACAAAGCCGTACTCGTTTATCCTAGCGAAGCTTGCGAGGTAGTTTATCAGTCCGATGTTCGGACCTTCCGGCGTCTCTATCGGGCACATACGGCCGTAGTGGCTGTAATGGACGTCGCGCACCTCAAAGGTGGTGCGGTCGCGGGTAAGGCCTCCCGGTCCGAGCGCGGACACGCGGCGCTTGTGCGTCAGCTCCGCGAGCGGGTTGTTCTGATCCATGAACTGGCTCAGCGGCGAGGAGCCGAAGAACTCCTTTATCGCCGCGGTGACCGGACGGATGTTGACAAGCGACTGCGCGGTCACTTCGCTCGCGTCCTGGATGGTCATGCGCTCGCGGATGGTGCGCTCCATGCGGCTGAAGCCGATGCGCATCTGGTTCTGGAGCAGCTCGCCCACCGAACGTATACGGCGGTTGCCGAGGTGGTCGATGTCATCCACGTTACCCACGCCGTAGGGCAGGTTGAGCATATAGTTTATCGACGCGAGCATATCCTCGCGTATGATGTGCTTGGGCACAAGGCGGTCGCGGTTTGCCCGGACTGCCTCGATGAGCTCGTCGCCCGAATACTGCTCGGTAAGCTCACGCAGCACCGGCAGGAACACGCGCTCCTTGATGCCGACCGACTCGGGGTCGAAGTCGACAAAGTCGCCGAGGTTGACCATGTTGTTGGAGAAAACCTTGACCTCGAGGGTCTCGTGCGCGGCGTCCTCCACCTGTATCCACGCCTCGTTTATGCCGCGCTTCTCGCAGTCGAGAGCCTCCGCGCGGGTGAGTGTGTGTCCCGCGTCGTAGACTATCTCGCCGGTCGAAGGATCGGCAAGCGGACGGGTGAGCTTGCGGCCGGATATACGTCCCGCCATCGCGAGCTTCTTGTTGAACTTGTAGCGGCCGACGTTCGACAGGTCGTAGCGGCGCGAGTCGAAGAACAGGCCGTTAAGCAGCGTGCGCGCCGACTCGGTCGTGGGCGGCTCGCCCGGACGCAGACGGCGGTATATCTCGATGAGCGACTCCTCCGGAGTGGTGGACGAGTCCTTTTCGAGGGTGCTCAGCAGTATGCGGTCCTCGCCGAACATCTCCTTTATCTCGGCGTTGGTGGACACGCCGATGGCACGGATGAACGCGGTTATCGGCAGCTTGCGGTTCTTGTCTATGCGCACCGAGAAGATGCCCGCCGGATCGGTCTCATACTCGAGCCACGCTCCGCGGTAGGGTATGACGGTGGAAGCGTAGAGCAGCGGATCGCTCTTCTCGTCTATAACATTAAAATAGATTCCCGGTGAGCGGACGATCTGCGAGATTATCACTCGCTCCGCGCCGTTTATAATGAAGGTGCCAGAGTCGGTCATGAGCGGGAAGTCGCCCATGAATATCTCGCTCTCCTTTATGTCCTCGGTCTCCTTGTTGCGAAGACGCACTTTGACACGCAGCGGAGCCGCGTAGTTGGTGTCCCGCTCCTTGCACTCCGCAACGCTGTACTTCGGAGTGTCCTCGAGCGTGTAGCCCGCAAAGCTGAGCTCCAGATTGCCGCTGTAATCGGTTATCGTGCCGACGTCGCGGAACACCTCCTGAAGCCCCGTCTCGAGGAACCACTTGTACGAGTTCTTCTGTACCTCGAGCAGGTTGGGCATTTCGATGACGTCGCCGAGTCGCGCATAACTCTTTCGAGTCGTGCGTCCATACTGCACGTCTTTCACTCGGTTGAGAACGTCCGGCATTCGATCACACTCCATTCTGAATTTTTCGATGCGGTCCCGCCGTTTCTCACTCCCAGAAACGCCCGGGTCGGTTGCCGCATTTTTCGACTAATCCCTTTTCATGCCGCCACTTATGTGATATACTATCCACATGGTAAAAGGGTGCAAAATCCCCTTCCCACAGTAGGGCAATATAAGAGTATACTATAAAGAGCCTGGTTTGTCAACCAAGCTCTTTATTTTTGGCGATTTTTACAGTTTGCTGGGCAAATTGTCAGAGCAATTCGCGCAGTTTATCCAAAAACGCATCCTCTCCGATGGTGTTTATCTTGAAGAACATCGCCTGGCTCCCGCCCGACGTTATTGCGGATAGCCACACCGGCCCGCCTGCGTCCTGAAACAGCGTCACGTTCAGACTTACGCGGTTGGAGCCAAACGCGCTGTATCGCTCGAACACCCGAACCGCTACCCGTGCGGTGTTTGAGTACATATCGCTGGAGTCCTCCAAGGTGGCGGAAACGCTCCCTTGAATTATGCCGCTTTCGATTCGGTGCAGTATCTCGTCAAAACTTCCGTTGACAGTGCATACAAATTTTGCCATCTCCCGCTCCTCTTACTTCAAAAAGTCCTCGTTCAGGTCCACATTGAAGTCCTTCGCGAGACGACGGAAGTCGTCCGCGCTTATCGACCGCTTGCGTCCGCCCATCGAGATTATCTTGACGAGGATGTCCGCCGCCTTGTCCACCGTGTGCGCAAGTCCGAACGCCATGTCAAAGTCCTCGCCGGACACGAACATCCCGTGGTGCGCCCAGACTATCACGTCGTAGGTCTTCATCTTTTCGCTGGACGCGATGCCTATCTCACGTCCGCCGGGCACCATCCACTCGATAACGCCCACGCCCGCGGGGAAGATTATCGGACACTCGGTCATCGTGTCCCACATCTCGCGCGACCACACCGCGTCCTCCAGCGGCAGAACGTAGCTTAGCGCTATCACGTTCACCGGATGGCAGTGGTAGATGACGCGGTTCTTTCCGCCGGTCGCCGCCGCCTTGACCGCGTGGTTGAGCAGGTGGCTCGGCAGCTCGCTTGTTGGGCGACCGCCGTTTATCAGTCCCCACACGATGCGGTAGCTCTCGCCCTTGCCGTCCACCTCGACTATCGCGGTCGCGTCCTCCGGCTGGCTCCTGGTGTTCTGGAAGAACTTGCCCGAGCCGGTGACCATAAAGAATTCGCCTGCCATCTCGGGTATCGACGCGCCTATCTCCGTCCACGGATTTTTGTCGGTGAAGTCGTCGCGTACCTCGGCGACCTCCTCCGGACGCATACGGTAGCTCATGTTGCCGCCGTTGCGCTCGTGCCATCCCATCGAAAAACAGCGCTCCGCCATATCAAGAAACTCGTTTGCGAATTTACTCTGCAAGACCTTCATCGTTACGTTCCCCGCCTTTCAAAACCGTTATTACGCTCAGATATTCTACCACCTTGCGCAAGTTTTGTAAAGCTCCTTGCGTGTCCTCTTTGCTTGTGATACAATTAGAAAAACCGCAAATGGAGGCTTTTACGATGATCCGTTTTTCATGTGACTACTCGGAGGGCGCGCACCCTCGCATTCTCGACCGTCTTGTCGCCACCAACTTTGAGCAGACAGCCGGCTACGGCGTGGACGCCCACTGCGACGCCGCGCGTGGCTACATATCAAAGCTCTGCGGCGTACCGAGCGACCGCATACACTTTCTCGTCGGCGGCACGCAGACCAATTTCACCCTCATCGCGGCGGCGCTGCGCCCCTACGAAGGGGTGATAGCCGCCGAGACCGGACACATAAACGTCCATGAGACCGGCGCGGTCGAGGCCACCGGACACAAGGTCATCGCCCTGCCCGGAGTCGACGGCAAGCTGGACGCCGCGACCGTCGAGGCGGCGTTCGCCGAACACGAGAACGACGACAACAAGGAGCACATCGTCAAGCCCGCGCTCGTCTACATATCCGAGTCGACCGAGGTTGGCACGGTCTACTCGCTCGCCGAGATAAAGGCGATATGCGACGCGGCGCATCGCCATGGGGCGCGGCTGTTCATCGACGGCGCGCGGCTCGGCTACGCGATGGCGTCAAGCGACTGCGACTTCGACCTTGCCGCGCTCGCGAAGGTCTGCGACGCGTTCTACATCGGCGGAACGAAGGTCGGCGCGCTGTTCGGCGAGGCGCTGGTCATCGTCGACGAGGCGCTGAACCGCGACTTCCGCTATATGATAAAGCAGCGCGGCGGAATGCTCGCCAAGGGACGGCTGCTCGGCATCCAGTTCGAGACGCTGTTCGAGGACGGGCTGTACTTCGAGATATCCCGCCACGCCGTCGCGATGGCGATGCGCATTCGCGACGCGTTCAAAGCCGCCGGCTGCGCGTTCTTCCAGGATTCATCGACAAATCAGCAGTTCCCGCTCGTCACTCCCGAGCTGAAAGAGAGGCTCGCGAAGGACTTCGCCTTCGAGCACTGGGGCTGGAAGGACGGGCTGGAGGCGGTGCGCTTCTGCACCAGCTGGGCAACCACCGAGGAGCAGGTCGCCGCACTCGAGAACGCGCTCCGCTTATGAGCGAGAAAATATCGCTCTGCGGCAACGACTGCCTGAAGTGCCCGCGGTATCTCGCCAAGACCGAAGCCGAGCTTGCCGCGGTCGCCGAGCTGTGGCACCGCGCGGGCTGGCGGGACAGCGTGCTGCCGCCCGACGAGATGCGCTGCGACGGCTGCTCGTCGCACAAGAGCTGCACCTACCGTCTTGTCGACTGCGTCGCTGCGCACGGCGTGGAAAAGTGCGGCCGCTGCGCCGAGTTTCCCTGCGGAAAGATAGACGATATGCTTGCGCGGTCGGAGGCGAGCAAGGCGCGGTGTATGGAGGTCTGCACTCCCGAGGAATTCCAGGTGCTGGAGGAGTCCTCCTTCCGCAAGCTCGAAAATCTGACAAAGTAGCGCACGCCCGCGCCAAATATGAACGCGTGGTGAACATTCTGTAAACATTGGCATAGTGCGCTTGACAATCTATTCCTGTGATATTATACTTGCCTCGTAAGCACGGTTCGACCAAATCTCAAGGAGGCACATAACCATGAAAAAGTATCGCGCACTCATCGTCTGCGTGCTCGCGCTCTGCCTTATGCTCGGCGCTGCCGCACCCGCGTCGGCTCACCACGGCAGCTGCCGCTGCGTCCACGACTGCATCCCGAACATCTTCGAGATAGCGCGCTCGACGATAGCGAACTTCGGCATATACAACATTCCCGCAGATGCTATGCCCGCCGCTGACACGATCGTCTGCACCGCCGTCGACGCCGAACATTGCCCCGACCCGGTCGTCTGTGCGACTCACAGCGCCTGCCACACCGCGTCCTATGCGGACTGCCCCAATCGCGAGAATTGCGAGACCCATTCGACCTGCGTCGCCGAAAAGTATGCCGACTGCCTGCACCACAGCGACTGTCCGGTCCACTCGGTCTGCACCGCGACCAGCCGCGCGACCTGCGAGCATCCCGACGACTGCGCTGTCCATTGCGGCACGACGACCTCGACTTCGACCACGACCGCGCACCACAGCAGTCATCACGGCGGTCATCATTAAAAGTACAACACAAAAGAGGAGGAGCACTTGCTCCTCCTCTTTTTCATGCGCCATCTCACACGCGCTTCAGCTGTACGTCCCGCTCGTACTGCTCCACCTCCGCGTACCACTCGCGGTCGAGCGGCACGTTTGAGCGGCGGCAGTACTCGTCCCAAATCTCGCCGAACGGCAGGGTCTTGACATCCTCCATCAGCATCAGCCGCTGGGTGAAGTCCGCCCTGTCCTGCATCTCCTTCAGCGCGGCGTTCGGCTGTACGAGCGCCCACAGAAGCGCCTTCTGTGCCGCGCGGGTACCTATCACCCATGCCGCCACGCGGTTTATCGACGCGTCGAAAAAGTCGAGGCCTATCATCGCGCGGTCGAGCGCGTCGCCGCGAACAAGCTCTTTGAATATCTCGCGCAGCTCGTCGTCGAAGATGACCACATGGTCGCTGTCCCAGCGCACCGGACGCGAGATATGCAGCGGCAGCCGCTCAAAGAAGCAGAGCAGCGACGATATCTTGTCGCTTATCAGCTCGGTCGGGTGGTAGTGGCCCGAGTCGAGCAGCGGATAGACGCCCTCGTGACCTGCGGCATACGCCACATAGAATTCGTTCGAGCCGGTGGTGTAGCTCTCAAGCCCGATGCCAAACACCTTGCTCTCCACCGAGTCGACCACCCACTCGTATTTCTCGGCAAATATCTCGTCGAGCGCCGCCTTGAGCCGTGCACGCGGTCCGAGGCGGTCGGCGGGGATGTCCTTCATGCCGTCGGGTATCCAGACATTGTTGAGCACCTTGTCCCCCATCGCCTTGCCTATCTCGTTCTCGATGCGGCGGCACGCCTTGCAGTGGTCTATCCAGAACCGACGGACGCTCTCGTCCGGGCTGGAAAGCGTCATGCCGTCCTTTACCATCGGATGGCCGAAGCAGGTGGGGTTGAAGTCGATGCCAAATCCGTTCTCCTTTGCCCACTTCACCCACGGCTCGAAGTGTTTGTACTCAAGTTTGTCGCGGTCGACCCACTCGCCCTCGCCGAATATGGCGTAGCTCGCGTGCAGATTTATCCGCTTCTTTCCCGGGATGAGCGACGCCGCCTTGATAAAATCGGCGGTCAGTTCCTCAAACGTGCGCGCCGCGCCGGGATAGTTTCCGGTGGTCTGGATGCCGTCGGCGGCGCCTCCGTCCGGCTGGTCAAAGCCCTTCACGTCGTCGCCCTGCCAGCAGTGCATGGATATGGCGGTAGCCGACGCGACCTTCATCGCGCGCTCGACATCCACCCCGATGGCCGCGTAACTCTTGACTGCGCTTTCATAGCTGCTCATACTTCAAACACCTCAATCTCACAAGATTTTTTGACTATCTCGCGTGCCTGCGCCGCGTTTTCGCACTCCCCTGACGCGATAAGCTGTGCGAGCAGGTTGCCTATCGCGGTCGCCTCGCTCGGACCCGCGCGCACCACAAGCCCGCACTCTTTTGCGGTAAGCTCGTTTAGCAGACGGTCTCGCGAGCCGCCGCCGACGATGTTTATCGCGCTCGGCGCTCTGCCGGTCATCTCGCCAAGCCCGCGCATCGCCTTTGCGTAGCACTTCGCGAGGCTGAGATACACCGAGCGCATCAGGTCGCCGACCGACCGCGGCTGCGGCGCGCCGTTCGCCTTCAGCAGTGTCCACACCGCCTCGCACATATCCTGCGGAGCGAGCAGTTCGTCCGCGTCCGCGTCAAAGATGTGTTCATAATTCGACTGCCGCGCGGCGGTCTCCAGCTCAGCGTAGCTCCAACGCTTCGCGCTCTTGGCGGGTTTCTCCCGACCCTCGACATACGCGTCGCCGTTCAGCTCGCGGCGGATGTTCTGGATTATCCACAGCCCCATGATGTTTTTGAGAAAGCGTATCTTCCCCTCGACGTCGCCCTCGTTGGTGAAGTTCCGCTCACGCGCGAGGTCGTCTATCATCGGCTGGGCAAGCTCCGTTCCGAGCAGGCTCCACGTCCCGCTGGATATTATCGCCTCACGCTCGCCCGATATCGGCGCTGCGAGATATGCCGACGCGGTGTCGTGCGAGCCTACCAGCACCACCGTGCTGTCATACCCGACCTCCGCCGCGATTTTCGGCAGGAGCTTGCCGACCGTCGTTCCCGGCTGCTCCAGCCCTCCGAATATCCTTCGCGGATAGCCGAGCCTGTCGATGATGTCAAAATCCCAATCGCGGGCGCGCGCGTCCAGAAGTCCGGTGGTGGACGCATTTGTGTACTCGCTTTTCATCGTGCCGGTCAGCTTGTAGGCGAGATACTCGGGTATCATCAGCATACGCTCGGCGCGGTCGAACACGTCGGGATGCTCCCCACGCAGCGCCGCGAGCTGGTATATCGTGTTGAACTTCTGGTGCTGTATCCCGGTGCGTCGATACAGCTCGTCGCGCGGCAGGATATCCTCCACCAGGTGCTCCGCGCCGTCGGTCCGCGCGTCGCGATATGCCACCGATAGGCAGGCGTCGCCGCCCTTTTTGTCGACGAGCACGAAATCCACGCCCCATGTGTCAATGCCTATCGTCTCCGGCTCAAAGCCCTCGGTCTTTGCCGCCTTCAGTCCCTCGATTATCGCGCCGACCAGCCGCTTCAAGTCCCAGCAGTCGTGTCCGTCCACCCTCACCTGCGTGCTGTCAAAGCGATGTACCTCGCGGGTGATAAGCCGTCCGCCGTCCAGATATCCGACGATGCACCGACCGCTCGACGCGCCGATGTCCACCGCCAGATGCGTGCGCTCCATTTGGGCACCCCCTTTTGCGAGATTTCTTTTCCAATCAAATTATATATTAAACACTTCGGTTTGTCCATGCGCTGTTTTGTCATTTTTGTAGACTTTTGCTCTTGTCTGTTCCCGCATGAATGGATATAATTAGCGTAGATAATCTGCTCGCTTCAAAGGGATCCGCTCCCCTTGTCGAGCTAAGTCGATTCCAATCGAAAGGATGAACAAACGTGAAAAACACTGTCAAAATAACTGACGGTATTACCTGGGTCGGCGCGTCCGACCGTCGTCTTGCGCTGTTTGAGAACATCTTCCCGCTCACCGACGGTGTGGCGTACAACGCGTATATCGTTCGCGGCGAGAAAACCGCGCTTCTCGACACCGCCGACAGCTCGGTGGCGCACCAGTATCTGGAGAACATCGAAAGCGAGCTTGCCGGACGCGCTCCCGACTATCTCATCATCAACCACATGGAGCCTGACCACTGCTCGCTTGTCGCCGACTTGATGACCCGCTACCCGAACATGACGGCGGTGGGCACGGCGAAGGTCCCGACACTCATCAAGCAGTTCTTCGGCGTCGACTTCTCCGACCGATTCATGGCGGTCACCGACGGCGACAGTCTCGACCTCGGCGGACGCGCGCTGCACTTTGTCACCGCGCCGATGGTCCACTGGCCGGAGGTCATGGTCAGCTACGACGACCGCACAAAGACGCTGTTCAGCGCCGACGCGTTCGGCAGCTTTGGCGCGCACCACGGCGGCATCTTCGACGTCGACCACTTCAAAAATCCGGCGTTTGAGAGCGAGGCCCGCCGCTACTACACCAACATCGTCGGTAAGTACGGCCCGCAGGTGCTCGCCGCGCTGAAGAAGGCGTCCGCGCTCGATATCGAGTATATCTGTCCGCTGCACGGCCCGATCTGGCACGACCATATCGCCTGGACGCTTGAGAAGCACGCCGCGTGGGCGTCGTATGCTCCCGAGGCCCGCGGCGCGCTGGTGGTCTACGGCTCGATGTACGGCAACACCGCGTCGGTCGCGGCGCGCGTTGCCGAGGAGATCGCCGAGCGCTCCGGCTGCGAGGTAAAGCTGATGGACGCGAGCGGCACCGACAAGAGCTATCTCGTTAGCGAGGCGTTCCGCCTAAGCCACATCGTCTTTGCCGCGCCGACCTACAACATGGGGCTGTACCCGCCGGTGCGCGAGTTCATCGACGACCTCGAAGCCCTGTGGCTGCGCGGACGCACCGCCGCGGTCATCGAGAACGGCTCGTGGTCGCCCGCGTCGGGCAAGATAATGCGCGAAAAGATAGCCGCGCTGAAGGATTTCACCCTGCTTGAGCCGACGCTGACCATACGCGGCGCTTCGGTCGACGAAACCGCGCTCGACGAGTTCTGCAACGCCGTGTCCGAGTCTCTGAAGGCGTAATTTGCGGATTGCGCATTGCTCGCGAATATAGTATAATAGAGCAAACTTGGGGAGATCCCCAGTCTGTTTGGAAAGGGGGAGTCCCAAGTGCATGACAATTTCGATTTGGAGCTGCTGCTGGAGCTGGTGGCTCAGAAGCAGTTCCGTCGCTTGAAAGAGACCCTCTCCGAGATGAACGAGGTGGACGTTGCCGAGTTCATGGACGAGGTGGAGGACGATCAGAAGCTGCTCATATTCCGTCTGCTGCCTCGCGACATGGCGGCGGAGGTCTTCAGCTACATGGAGGACAGCGAGGACCAGGAAAAGCTCATCAGCGCCCTCAGCGACAAGGAGCTGCGGGAGGTCCTGGATGAGCTGTATCTGGACGATACGGTGGATATCATTGAGGACATGCCTGCCAATGTTGTCTCCAGAATCCTTCGCAACACCGACAGCAGCACGCGGGACCAGATAAATCAGCTGCTCAACTATCCCAAGGACTCCGCCGGCTCCCTGATGAACACGGAGTTCATCTTCCTCCACCCGGACGACACGGTGGAGCAGTCCTTTGACCGCATCCGAAAGGTCGGCTTGGACAAAGAGACGGTGTACACCTGCTATGTCACCCGCAACCGCGTCCTGCTGGGCGTGGTCACAGTCAAGAGCATGCTGCTGTCCAGCTATGAGACTCGCATCAGCGACATCATGGAGAGCAATGTCCTGTCCGTTGGCACTCACGAGGACAAGGAGACCGTGGCGCAGATATTCTCCAAATACGACCTGACCGCCCTGCCCGTTGTGGACGGCGAGGACCGGCTCGTGGGTATCATCACCGTTGACGACGCCATGGACGTCATGGAGGAGGAGGCCACCGAGGATATCGA
>CAZBNJ010000050.1:0-8594 GCA_964493515.1 uncultured Oscillospiraceae bacterium
CCGCTGTGTACACCGTGATAAGCTCGCCGGGGTCGTTGTCGGTCCACAGCTCCTTGCCCTTGCGTCCGCGATTGTTCTCGATAACGCTGTTCGCCGCCGAAAGTATCGTCTTGGTCGAGCGATAGTTCTGTTCGAGCTTTATCACCCGGGTGCCGCGATTCTGCGAGTCGAAACGCAGGATGTTTTCCACCGTCGCGCCTCGGAAGCGATATATCGACTGATCGTCGTCGCCCACGACACAGAAGTTTCGGTATCCTCCCGCCAGCGTGGACGCAAGCAGATATTGCAGGTTGTTCGTGTCCTGATACTCGTCCACCAGCACATATCTGAACTTCTGCTGATAGTATTCGCGCACATCGTCGCTTTCAAGCAGCAGGCGGACGGTCAGCAGTATCAGATCGTCGAAATCGAGGGCGTTTGCCTCCTTCATCCGCTTTGCGTACTCCTTGTACGCAAGCGCTATGCGGCTTGCGCGATAGGCGTTGTCCGACGCGAACGCCGCCTCGTACTCGCTTGGAAATATCATCTTGTCCTTCGCGCTGCTTATGTAGTTCAGCACTACCTTCGGCGCGAACGTCTGCTCCTCCAGCTTGAGGTCGGCTACTATCTGCTTCATCAGCCGCTCGCTGTCCGAGCTGTCGTATATCGTAAAGTCGCGTGAGTAGCCGAGCCGCTCTATCTCGCGGCGCAGTATCCTCACGCACGCCGAGTGGAAGGTGGACGCCCACACGTCGTCCGCCCGCTGTCCGAGCCGAGCCGCAAGACGCTCTTTCAGTTCGCCCGCCGCCTTGTTTGTGAAGGTTATCGCTATCACGTTCCACGGCGCGGCAGGCTGATATGCGCAGAGCCTCTCCGCAGCCTCGCGCTCGTCCTCGCTTGGCGACGCGAGAAAGCGCTCGAGAAACTCCACGTCCCCCTCGTCCACCGCGTCGGGTATCTCGTCGCAGTCGGCGGCGCGCCCGTATTTGATAAGGTTAGCGACCCGCTGGATGAGCACCGTGGTCTTGCCGCTGCCCGCGCCCGCGAGCACCAGCAGAGGGCCTTCGGTCGCCATGACCGCGCGCATCTGCATATCGTTCAGCCCCGCAAAGTCCTTCGCGATGAACTCCCGACGCGCGCGCAGAAAGCGCTTTTTTATCTCTCCTGTAAGCATTTTCCCTCCAAAAACAAGTAGTTGTGCCAACCGATTATACATCATTCGACAGCGGGTTTCAATAGCCATTTTGCCGATTTTCGGCGTCGATTTCCCGCACTCGCCGTCTGCACTGCCGCATCTTGTCGGCCGCACTGCCGCACATTGACTTTTGCCACCGCAAATGGTAGAATCAGACCGACAAAACGCTGTGGAGGGATGATAATGCGAAGGACGATAAAAACAATTATGGCGACGCTTGCCGCCGCCGTGCTCATCATATCTACGCTTGGCCTGTCCGCCTGCGAAAGCCGCGCGGACAGCCCGAAGTCTCTGTATTCCCACGGGCTGGATGTTATCCGGCTCATGTGCGAGATGGCGAATTCCGAGGAGTATGTGAGTCTCTACATAAACAACGACGATGTCGCCGCCATCGTTCGGGAAATGGGTGCCGGAGATCGCACGGCTCCGAAAGCTGTGTACGCGATATCGGTCGACGGCGAGAGCCTTGCTCTGCTCGCGGCGATGACCGAGGTCAGCCTTGACAACGCATCCAAAGAGTTGAAGTCATACATCGGTCAAAGGGTCCTAAGCTCGCTTGCGACACAGATAAACGCCATGGGCGGCACTAACGGTATAGCCGCCGCAAGCATATGCACCGTCGAAAAGACCTTTGTGGACGCGACAGCCGCCAAAGACGTGATATATCTGTACACATACGACGACGCCGTTCCGGTGGCGGTGACCTTCACCGTCGGCGAGGACCGCTCGGTCTCCGCAAACGGCGTATTTGTGGTGTACGACGGATTTGAGTGCGGCTCCGCCGACGACATCAGATCGTTCTTCAGCTATATGACCGTTGAGGTGACCGAGGTGGCCATGAGATAGCGCCGATTTTTCACGCTTGACAAGCCGCCGATTCTGTGGTATACAATAAGATAACCGAACAAAGCGAAAAGCTTTTGACGGGGAGGAGTACGCGCGAGGCTCGCAGCCATAGAGACGGGACGGTCGTGGTGAAAGGTCCCGGCGGCGCGCGCGGAAGGTCGCCCCCGAGCTTCAAAGCCGAAAGGATTCCCTTTGCCGATTAAGCCTTGACGGGTTCTCCCGTTACAGAGACACGGCGTGTTTGCGCCGGACGAGGTGCGTCGCGTATTGCGGCGAATTTAGGTGGTACCGCGGAGTTTTTCCGTCCTAAGCTTAGGCTTTGGACGGTTTTATTTTTTCTGGAGGTGTTTTTATGGCACGAGAACTGCCGAAGGCATACGAACCGAACGGCGTGGAAAAACGCATCTACGCCATGTGGAAGGACTCGGGCGCGTTCACCGCGCACCGCGATCCGGACAAGAAGCCGTTTACCATCGTCATACCGCCCCCCAACGTGACCGGACAGCTGCACATGGGTCACGCGCTGGACGAGACCTGGCAGGACATCCTCATCCGCTACAAGCGTATGCAGGGCTATTCCGCGCTGTGGGTACCCGGCACCGACCACGCGGGCATCGCCACGCAGGTCAAGGTCGAGGAGAATCTGCGCAAGACCGAGGGAAAGAGCCGCTACGATGTCGGCCGCGAGAAGTTCCTGGAAATGGTGTGGGACTGGAAGCGCCGCTATGAGGGCCGCATCCACGAGCAGATAGCCGCCCTCGGCGCGAGCGTCGACTGGACGCGTATGCGTTTTACGATGGACGAGGGACTCAGCCGCGCGGTCCGCGAGGTCTTTAACCGTCTGTACGAAAAGGGACTTATCTATCAGGGAAACCGCATAATCAACTGGTGCCCGCACTGCCGCACCGCGCTAAGCGACGCGGAGGTCGAGTATGCCGAGCAGGAGGGCGCGTTCTGGCACATCCGCTATCCGGTCAAGGACTCGGACGAGTTCGTGATAATTGCCACCACCCGTCCGGAGACGCTGCTGGGCGACAGCGCGGTCGCGGTGCATCCGGACGACGAGCGCTACACCCACCTTGTCGGCAAAAAGCTGATACTGCCGCTTGTCGGCCGCGAGATACCGGTCGTTGCCGACGAGTATGTCGAAAAGGATTTCGGCACCGGCTGCGTGAAGATAACCCCCTGCCACGACCCCAACGACTTTGAGGTCGGCAAGCGTCACGACCTTGAGGAGATACTCATTATGGACGGCGACGCGAAGATAATCAACGGCGGCAAGTACAACGGCATGGACCGATACGAGGCGCGCAAGGCTATCGTCGCCGATCTGGAGGCCGGCGGATACCTCGTCAAGATAGAGCCGTACAAGCACAACGTCGGCCAGTGCGAGCGCTGCGGCTGCACCGTCGAGCCGCTCGCGTCCAAGCAGTGGTTCGTCAAGGTCGGGCCGATGGTCGGGCCTGCCATCGACGCGGTCAAGGACGGAACGATAAAGTTCGTGCCCGACCGCTTCTCAAAGAACTACCTCAACTGGATGGAGGGTCTGCACGACTGGTGCATCTCCCGCCAGCTCTGGTGGGGTCACCGCATACCCGCGTTCTACTGCGACGACTGCGGCGAGACCACCGTCTCCCGCGAGGATATCACCACCTGCCCCAAGTGCGGCGGTCACGTCCACCAGGACGAGGACGTGCTCGACACCTGGTTCAGCTCGGCGCTCTGGCCGTTCAGTACGCTCGGATGGCCGGACGAGACCGAGGATCTGAAATACTTCTACCCCACCGACGTGCTGGTCACCGGCTACGACATCATCACCTTCTGGGTCAGCCGCATGATATTCAGCGGACTTGAGCACACCGGCAAGGCGCCGTTTCACACCGTCGCGCTGCACGGACTTGTCCGCGACGCCCAGGGACGCAAGATGTCCAAGTCGCTCGGCAACGGAATCGACCCGCTGGAGATAATCGAAAACTTCGGCTGTGACGCGCTGAGAGCGTCGCTCGTCATAGGCAACGAACCGGGCATGGATATGCGCTTCACCGACGAAAAGGTGTCGAACATGCGAAACTTCGCAAACAAGCTGTGGAACGCGAGCCGCTTCGTCATGATGAATCTCCGCTCGAATGACCGCACCCTGCCCGAGAATCTGCGCCCCGAGGACAAGTGGATACTGTCCAAGTACAACGCGCTTGTCCGCGACGAGACCCGCAACCTCGACAAGTTCGAGTTCGGTCTCGCGATGCAGAAGATATACGACTTTGTGTGGGGCGACTTCTGCGACTGGTATATCGAGCTTACAAAGCCGCGCCTTCAGTCGGACGACGCTGCCGACCACGCGAGCGCCGAGCGTGTGCTGCTCTACGTCCTCAGCGGCGCGCTCAAGCTGCTGCACCCGTTCATGCCGTTCGTCACCGAGGAGATATGGCAGTCGCTCGAGCTTGGTGAGGGTATGCTTATGAGCGCCGAGTGGCCGGAATACTCGCCCGCGCTCGACTTCTCGGAGGTCGAGACCGAGGTCGAGGCAGTCATGGAGCTTATCCGTGCCGTGCGCACCCGCCGCGCGGACATGAACGTGCCCCCCTCCCGCAAGGCGCATCTGCTGATAGTCTCCGAAAATCTGGACACGTTCAAGCAGATGGACGCGCTGACACAGCGTCTGGCGTTTGCCTCGAGCATCGAGTACGCCACCGCCGCGCCCGCCGATCTCGGCGGCATGACCACCGCCGCGACACCGTCAGCTCAGGTGTATATGCCGACCGGCGACCTGGTAGACCTCGCGAAGGAGCGCGAGCGTCTCGAAAAGGAGCTTGTGAAGGCGCAGAAGGATCTCGAGGTCATCGAGAGGAAGCTTTCAAACGAGGGCTTCGTCTCCAAGGCGCCGGAGGCGGTCGTGGCAAGCGAACGCGAGCGCGCCGAGGGCATAAAAACGCTCATCTCCCGCCTTGAGGAGAGCCTGAAGTCGTTCAACTGACCCGAGCGCATCGACGCTCAGAAAGGACACCAATGACCTACGACGAGACTCTTGACTATATCCACTCGATAAAAAAGTACAACACAAAGCCGGGGCTTCACCGCATCGAAAATCTGCTGTACGAGCTTGGCAATCCCGAGAAAAAGCTGCGCTATATCCACATCGCGGGCACCAACGGCAAGGGCTCGGCGACCGCGATGTGCGCGTCGGTGCTGCAAACCGCCGGCTACAAGGTCGGGGCGTTCATCTCCCCCTTCCTCGAGCGGTTCAACGAGCGGATGCAGATAGACGGTGAGCCGATACCGGACGACCGTCTCATCACGCTCACCGCGCATGTCAAGGAGGCAGCCGACCGCATGGAAGCGCGCGGACTTGCCCACCCGACCGAGTTCGAGTTTGTCACCGCAATGGCTTTCGAGTACTGGGCGGAGGAGGGCTGCGACTTCGTGTCGCTCGAGGTCGGAATGGGCGGCAGGCTGGACGCCACCAACGTCATCCCCTCGCCTGACGCCGCGATAATCGCGCACCTCGACCTTGACCACTGCCGGCATCTCGGCTATACGCTGACCGAGATAGCCTACGAGAAGTGCGGCATCATAAAGCGCGGCTCGCCGGTCGTCTGCTACTGCGAGCAGGCGGACGAGGCCGTACAGGTGATAAAAAAGGTCTGTGCCGAGCGCGGCGCGGAATTTTTCCGGCCGGATATGTCGAAGCTCGAGATACTCGGAGAAAACATTGAGGGCAGCCGATTCGTCTACGACGGCACGACCTACGACCTGCCGCTGATGGGTCGTCACCAGATAATGAACGCGCTCGGCGTGATAGAGGCGATACACGCGCTGCGGCTCCGCGGCGTGGATATCCCCGACTCTACCATCGCCGAGGGCATACGCAACACCAAGTGGGTCGGACGTCTGGAGATCGTCCGCCGCGACCCGATGGTGATAATCGACGCGGCGCACAACCCCGACGCGGTGCGCGTGCTGTCCGGCTCGGTCGACAAGCTGATGAAGGGCAGACGCCTGGTCGCGGTGATGGGCATTCTCGCCGACAAGGACTATCAGTTCTGCATCCCCGAGATAGCAAAGCGCGCCGACGCGTTTGTCGCGTGTACTCCCACAAGCGGACGTGCGCTCGCAGCCGCCGACTGCGCCGAAGTCGCAAAGGCCCACTGCCCGCACGTCGAGACGGTGGAGGACATCGCGGCGGCGGTCGACCGTGGGCTTGAGCTGACCGGCAGCGACGACATCATGCTCATCTGCGGCTCGCTCTATGTCATCGGAAACGCAAAGACGCACCTTCGCGAGAAAAAGTAGCGTTTCCCCTCCGCTTCGACAAGTCTTTCGTATATCATATGCTAAGATACAGACGCGTAGAGATTACGCGTCTGTTTTTTTGCATAATTTTCCCGCGAACGGAAAAACTATGCGGGATCGGAGGTTTTGCTATGGATGTGAAAATCGAAAGAAAGGACGCCGAGCTGCGGGTCAGTCTCGCGGGCGAACTGGACCAGCACGCGGCGCGCGGCGTGATGCTGCACTTCCGCGAGCTTGAGGCGCAGGCTCTCCCCGAGCGCTGCACGCTCGACCTGAGCTCGCTTCGGTTCACCGACAGCTCGGGCATTGCCGTGCTGCTCGGACTGCACCGCAGGATAAGCGATATCGGCGGAAGCCTTCGCGTTGTGGGAACGCCGTCGCAGGCGATGCGGGTGTTCGACGCGGCGGGGCTCCGCCGTGTGATGAAGTTTGAATAACAGGAGGATACATATAATGAAAGCCGTAAACGAGATGAATCTGTCCTTCCCCTCCCGCTCGATAAACGAGGGGTTCGCGCGCAGCGCCGCCGCCGCGTTCGCCGCGCAGCTCGACCCTACGCTTGACGAGCTTGGGGACATCAAGACCGCGATAAGCGAAGCGGTGACCAACTGCATCGTCCACGCCTACCCCGACGTGATAGGCACGATAAAGCTGCGCTGCCGCATCTACCCCGACGGTCGGTTCGAGGCGACCGTAAGCGACAGGGGCGTGGGCATACCCGACGTTGACAAGGCGCGTGAGCCGATGTTTTCGACCGGCGGTCCGGAGCGCAGCGGTATGGGCTTTACCATCATGGAGAGCTTCACCGACAAGCTCGTCGTGCGGTCGCGTCCGGGCAAGGGCACGACCGTGCGGTTCGCAAAGCGCATCGCCGTACGCGAGCAAAAATGACCGACACTCTACTGCTCGCCGCAGCACAGTCGGGCGACCGCGACGCGCGGGAGAAGCTGGTGGTGGACAACAGCGGGCTTATCTGGTCGGTCGCGCGGCGGTTCTTCGGACGCGGCGCCGAGCCGGACGACCTCTATCAGCTCGGCTGCCTCGGCTTTCTCAAGGCGATAGACGGGTTTGACCTGTCCCGCGGCACGCAGTTTTCCACCTACGCGGTGCCCAAGATCGGCGGCGAGATACGCCGTTTTCTGCGCGACGACGGCCCGATAAAGGTATCCCGCGGGCTGAAGGAGCGTGCGCTCGCCATCCGCCGTGAACGCGACCGCCTCGAGTCGGAACTCATGCGCGAGCCGCGCATAAGCGAGCTTTCCGACGCGACCGGACTCTCGCCGGAGGAGATAGCCGCCGCCGAGCTTGCCGTCGAGTCGCCCGACTCGCTCTATCGCGAGACCTCCGAAGGACTCACCGTCGAGTCGAGCATAAGCGGCGACGACATGGAGGAAAAGCTGGTCGAATCGGTCACGCTGCGCGACGCGATATCCTCCCTGTCCGAGCGCGAACAGCTTCTCATCGACCTGCGGTTCTTTCGCGGACTTACCCAGCAGAAAACGGCAAAGGTGCTCGGCGTGTCACAGGTGCAGGTGTCACGGCTGGAGCGCAAGGCGCTGGATACTCTGCGATCACTTATAGCTTGAGCGACCCGATGAGCCGATGCCCGTCGGGTCGTTAAACTTTCTTTTGGCACAAATCCCTCTGTCTGCATAACATGGGATGCAGTAAAAACGCAAATACACCAAATCAGGGGGTTAAGATATGGAAGGCAGGACTTACAGCTTCTTTCTTGGGGCTAATGCCCCGACCGGCTTCTTCAGCTACTACGACGATCTGATCGACCTCTCCGCCGCAAACGAAGTCTACATACTAAAGGGAGGCCCGGGCACCGGCAAGTCGAGCTTCATGCGCCGCGTGGCAAAGCGTCTTGTCGAGGAAGGTCTCGAGTGCGAGTATGTCCCGTGCTCCTCCGACCCCGACTCGCTCGACGGTGCGATATTCCGCGAGATAGGCGTCGCGATGGTCGACGGCACCAGCCCGCACGTCGTCGAGCCAAAGTATCCGTACGCGGTAGAGCGCTACTATCACATCGGGGCGTTCGTCGACCCGGACGCGCTGCGCCCGGTGCGCGACGACATCGTAGCCGCCACAAATCACTACCGCGAGCGCTACCCCTCCGCCTATCGCTGCATCTCCGCCGCAAAGTCGATAGACGATGACATCTGCCGCTCGGTGCTCACCTCCGACGCGATAGAGCGTACCCTCAAGCGCGCGCACGGCGTCGCTCACCGCGAGATACGCCGCACCGGTCACGAAGCCGTCGAGCGCCGCCGATTCCTCA
>CAZBNJ010000050.1:8604-10441 GCA_964493515.1 uncultured Oscillospiraceae bacterium
CCTCACCGCCAACAGTCCGAAGGGCATCGTGACGCTTACCGACACGGTGGGCGCGCTTGCCGACCGTGTCTATGAGATATCGAGCGACTACGGTCTTACGCCGCACTTCCTCTCCGCGATACGCCTCGCCGCGCTCGAAGCCGGCTGCGAGATAGTCAGCTGCTACTCGCCGATGTCGCCGTCGAGCGGGCTTGAACACGTCTTTCTGCCCGAGCTTGGGCTTGCCTTTACCCGCTGCAAGACCGACTCGCCCTATCGCCGCATCCATCTCGACGGCTATCTCGACCGCGAGCTGCTCCTGTCGCAGAAACAGCGCATTCGGTTCCTCCGCCGCACGCGCGACGCACTCATGGACGAGGCGGTCGAGGACCTCGCCGAGGCAAAGCGACGCCACGACGAGCTTGAAAAGCTGTACATCCCGTCGGTCGACTTCGACTCGCTCGGACGCGCCGCAGACCGTCTTGCGAACACGATCGCCAACCGCTATCTCAACTGCCTGTAAGCCCGTCCGTCTGCAAATTAACGGGTAGTTCATCGAAATTTCACAAAAAACTAAAAAAGAAATCGTTTTCCCTCTTCCATTTTCTAAAAAGATGTGTTAGAATATAGACAATGAATTAGCACACAGGAGGGTCAAAAAATGATTGATGAACGTTACCAAGGTATGGCGCAGACGCTCTCGGGAGCGTTTGGCGCGTCGGTGTCCATCTACGAAAACGGACAGCGTGCATTCTCCGCGCCGGAGGGCTTCAAAACCGTCGAGTCGCTTGTGCTGAACAAGGACTTCTACATCGGACTCGACCGCGAGGGAGAAAACGATCTTCTCTACCTCACCAACAAGTACGAAGAGAACTACATCCTGCTGCACATGGATGAGCACGTCGACGTCGTCTTCGGGCCGTATTGCAGCGCGAGGATGACTGGACTCAACGTGGCGTCCATCGTCCGCGATACCGATCTTCCCCCGCGCAGCCGCTCCAAGCTGCTCGACTACTACATCGCGCTGCCGATATTCGGTGTGTCGCAGAACTTCTACATCGGTCAGCTTATGCTCGCGCTGTTCATGCAGGCGGGATCGCTCTCGGTGCCGGACAACGGCCGCTCGCGCAGGTTCCCGGCGGAGGAGTTTTCGGCGCGCCGCATACAGAACCGCGTTGCGCAGTATTCTCATCCCCCCTACTTCCTCGAACAGGAGCTTACCCGCGCAGTCTCCTCCGGCGACAAGCCCGCCGCGTTCGCGGTGCTCAGCGAGTATGAATCGCTTGAGTTCCCCAGGACCAGCGACGACCCGCTCCGTTCGGAGAAGAACTATCTCATCAGCTTCTGCACCATCCTCACCCGCGCGGCGATAAGCGGCGGCGCGGCGACCGAGGACGCGTTCAACCTCAGCGACATCTACACCGGCAAGATCGAGAACGCGCGCACCACCGAGGAGCTGCATTCGTTCCAGAGCGAGATGGCGGATTCGTTCATCGACCTTGTGCGCTCGGTCAAGAGCCGCAACTACTCCGCGCCCATCTCCGAGACCGCTCAGTACATCAAGAGCCATCTCAGCGAGAAGCTGACCCTGCCCGAGCTTGCGGAGCTTGTGCATCTGCACCCGAACTACCTCAGCTCGGTGTTCAAGCGCGAGACCGGCGAGAGCGTCACGACCTACATCCTGCGTCAGCGCATCTACGAGGCGGCGCATATGCTCCAGACCACCGATATGACGGCGGCGGAGATATCGTCCTTCTACCTCTTCTGCAACCAGAGCTACTTTATCAAGACCTTCCGTCGGTTCATGGGCTGCTCGCCGCAGCAGTACCGCGAGCAGTGCGGCGGACTGAAGCGCTGA
>CAZBNJ010000051.1:0-10380 GCA_964493515.1 uncultured Oscillospiraceae bacterium
AGACAATACCTCCAAAACAGGTGCGTCACAGCATTTTTCCGAACAGATCGCCGTCCATGACCTCTTCGATGAGCACAGTCTTTATATCCCCGGGCTTTGCGCTGCCTCTCGGCTGGAAGAACACCTTTCCGTCTATCTCCGGCGCGTCGGCATAGGTGCGGCCGAACGCCAGCTTGATTATCGGATCCGCGCCCTCGCAGAGCACGTCTATCGTCTTGCCGACAAGGCTTTCGCTGTACTGCTCGACTATCTCGTCGCGCAGCATCTCCGCAGCCTCCATACGTCGGGAGACGATGTCCTCGTCCGGACGCTCCATCTCCGCCGCCAGCGTCCCCTCCTCCGGCGAATAGGCGAAAAATCCGGCACGCTCCGGCCGATACTCGCGAAGAAAGTCGCACAGCTCCGCAAACTTGTCCTCGCCCTCACCGGGAAGTCCGATTATTATCGACGTGCGTATCACAACGCCGGGAAGCTCCTCGCGCAGCTTTGTGAACAGCTTGCGTATCTGCTCACCGTCGGTGCGGCGGTGCATCGCTTTAAGTATGCCCGAATTGATGTGCTGTATCGGTATATCCAAGCAGCGCAGCACTTTCGGATTGCGCTTTATGCAGTCGATAAGCTCGTCGGTCACGCCCTCGGGATAGAGGTAGAGCAGCCGCAGCCACTGCACGTCCTCGAGCGCGCATATGCGGTTGATAAGCTCGGGCAGCGCCGCCCTGCCGTAGAGGTCTCTGCCGTACATCGTCAGATCCTGCGCGACAAGAATGATCTCCTTTGCGCCCATCTGGCTCAGCGCCTCGGCTTCCTCTACTATCTTGTCCATCTCGCGGCTGCGGAATTTGCCGCGAAGCGACGGTATGACGCAGTAGGCGCAGTTGTTCGAGCAGCCCTCGGCTATCTTCAGATACGCCGAAAAGCTCTCGCCGGTGACAAATCGCGGGCACTCCTCAAGCGGCGCGTTGATGTCGCCGAACGCGGTCACTCCGGTCTCGCCGCCGATCACACGCTCCACCACCTCGACTATCTCGTCGAAGCTGCCGCAGCCGACGACCGCGTCCACCTCCGGTATCTCGTGCAATATCTCGTCGCGATAGCGCTCGGCAAGACAGCCCGCGACGACGATGTGCTCGACATTGCCGCCCACGCCGTCGACTCGGTTTTTCGCCATCGCGTCGACTATTTCGTGTATGTTCTCGATGGACTCAAGTTTGGACGCCTCGATAAACGCGCAGGTGTTGACAATGACCACCTGCGCAAGCTCGGCGGTCTCGAGTATCTCGTGCCCCGCGCTCATCAGCCGCCAGAGCATCTGCTCGCTGTTTATCAGGTTTTTGTCGCATCCGAGCGACACAAGACCTATCGTTGCCATGTCAGTCCTCCATGTACCTTCTGAGTATCGGCGATATCTCGTCCCATCGAAATCCCTTGCGCGCAAGCGCGTCGGATATCTTTTTTGCCGCCTTGCGGTCGATCGGTTCACCGTGACACTTTGAGATTATGAACGCCTCTATCGCGTCCTCGCTTGAGTCAAGCTCACCTATCGCGCAGTCGATGTAGTCCTCGTCCACGCCGCGGTTCCTAAGCTCCATGCGAATACGTATCTCGCCCCAACCGCGCGCCGCTCTGTCCTTTGCGAACATTCGAGCATACTCCGCGTCGTCTACCGCGCCAAGCTCCTCCAGTTTGTCGGCGGCACGCTCGGCAAGAAACGGATCGTGTCCCTTCTCGATAAGCTTTTCGACCAGCTTCTTGCGGGTCAGCGCGCGCATACCAAGCTGATACGCACCCGTCTCCAGGGCAGGCATGACAAGCGTTCGGAGCAGCTCCTCCTCGCCCTCGTCGTCCAGCTCAAGACCTGCGAGAGGCAGCAGCTCGGCGATATCCGCCTTACAGACTATCTCCCCATAGGGTTCAAGCTCGACAAGCGTTCCGCCCTCGTCATGCCTGACCGACACGATTTTCGCCGCCATATATTACTCTTCTTCGTCCTCTGCCTCGACCGACACCGCCTTTGCGGTCGACTTCGCGGTGGTCTTACCGCCCGCAGCCGCCTTTTTCTTCGTGTTAAAGACGGTCGGGTCCTCCAGATACGCGGCGCGTATCTGCTTTTCGATATCCTGCGCGACCTCCGCGTGCTCAATGAGGTAGTTGCGCGCGGCGTCGCGTCCCTGTCCGATGCGCTCCTCGCCTATCGAGTACCACGAGCCGCTCTTGGTTATCATGCCGCCGCGCTCGCCAAGCTCGACTATCTCGCTCTCGTGGCTTATTCCGCTGCCGAACATGATGTCGAAATACGCCTCACGGAAGGGCGGCGCCATCTTGTTCTTGACCACACGCGCGCGAGTGTAGACGCCGATGTTCTCGGTGCCCGACTTTATCCAGTCGGCGCGGCGAATGTCGATGCGCACCGATGCGTAGAACTTCAGCGCGCGGCCGCCGGTCGTGACCTCCGGGTTGCCGTACATAACGCCGACCTTTTCGCGCAGCTGGTTTATGAACACAACCGCGCAGCTGCTCTTTGCCATGACGCCCGCGAGCTTGCGCAGTGCCTGGCTCATCAGTCGCGCGTGCAGTCCGACAAAGCTGTCGCCCATCGAACCCTCTATCTCCATCTTCGGCACGAGCGCCGCGACCGAGTCGACAACGATGAGGTCGACCGCGCCGCTTCGCGCGAGCGATTCGGTTATCTCAAGTCCCTGCTCGCCGTCGTCCGGCTGGCTTATCAGAAGGTCGTCGACATTGACGCCCAGCGCCGCCGCGTACTCCGGATCGAGCGCGTGCTCCGCGTCTACGAACGCCGCGACTCCGCCCGACTTCTGCGCCTCGGCAATCATGTGAAGCGCAAGCGTCGTCTTGCCCGACGACTCGGGTCCGTATATCTCGATGATGCGTCCGCGCGGGATGCCGCCTATACCGAGCGCAAGGTCGAGCGACAGCGATCCCGTAGAGATCGCGCTGACCTGCATATCGCTCTTCTCTCCAAGGCGCATGACCGCGTTCTTTCCGTACTTCTTTTCAATTCCCGCAAGCGCGGTTTCCAGTGCCTTTCTCTTTTCGCTGTCCATATCCAACCTCCACGAAAATTTGTTCTGTTACATTATATAACCAAAATCGAAATTAGTCAAGCCCACATTTCACTACCCGCTCTATTCCCGCCAGATCGCGGACTATCTCGTCAATCGTCCAGCCCGCGCGCGAGAATATGTCCGCGACCTCTCTCGCCTGTCCCAAGCCGACCTCGAACATCGCCTTGCCGCCATCGGCGATACATCGCTTCAGATTTCGGGCAAACGCGCGGTAGAAGTCAAGTCCGTCGTCGCCTCCGTCCAGCGCCGCCATAGGCTCGTAGTCGCGCACCGATCGGTCGAGCGACGCGAGGTCCTTATGTGGGATATACGGCGGATTTGCGACAATGACATCGAACCTGCCGAGCGCCTCGGGCAGCGGTAGCGTCGCGTCCTCATTTATGAACAGCGCCCGTGCCGACAGTCCGAGCCGCCGAGCGTTTCGCCTTGCCACAGCGAGCGTAGGCTTGACGACATCGCAGAGCACGGCGGTCGCGCTACCCACCTCGGCTATCGCGCACAGCCCTACGCAGCCACTTCCGCAGCACAGGTCGAGCAGCTTCCCGCCCGCTCCGAGCGCGGCTATCGCCTGTTCGCAGAGTATCTCGGTGTCCGAGCGCGGTATGAGCGTGTCGTGGGTCACTTCTATCGTTCTGCCCATAAACTCCCACTCGCCGAGTATGTACGCAAGCGGTTCTTCGGACAGTCGACGTGCCACCAGCTCCTCGACCGCGGCTTCTCTCTCCGAGCCGGCGTACACCTGAGCGTCGCGGACAAGCTCGTCCCGCGTCTTGCCGCAGGCGTGTCCGACTATCAGTCTTGCCTCCAGCTGCGCGCCGCTCACTCCCGCCTGCTCGAGCCTTCGACGCGTGTCCAGCAGCAGCTCGTGATATGTCGCGCTCACCAGCAATCCTCCCCTTCCCGCTCGGGCAGGACTGCCCTAAGCGACGCGAGCGCGGTCTCTATCATATCGTCGTCCGGCTCTTTGGTTGTGAGATTCTGAAGGAACATTCCCGGCGCGCGGAGTATGCGGGAGAGCCAGTTGTCGTGCCGTCCGACCCACATATTGAACTCGTAGCTTATCGCGACGATTACCGGAAGCATGGCAAGGCGCAGTCCGGCGCGGGCAAACGGATTGGATATGTTCGCAAACCCGAGCAGACTGGTGACAAGTATGCTGATGATTATGACCACGAACAGAAAGCTCGTTCCGCAGCGCGGATGCTGCCTTGGCTGCGGACGGACATTCTCGACCGTCAGCTCAAGCCCCGCCTCGTAGCAGTATATCGACTTGTGCTCCGCGCCGTGGTAGGCAAACGTCCGCCGCATATCCTTCATGCAGCTCATAAGCGCGAGGTATCCGATGAATATGACGATGCGTATCCCGCCTTCGACCAGGCTTCGCACGATGCCGGTGCCTATCCACTGCCCGAGCAGGCCCGCAAGGAAGCTCGGCAGCAGGAAGAACAGTGCTATCGGCAGCAATATGCCAAGCACCAGCGCGAAGGTGGTGATGAAACCGTCCACCGCCTTCTTGGAAAAATGCCGCTCGAGCCACCTGTCAAACTTGGATGGCTCCTCGTCGTCCCCCTCGACCGCAAGGTCGGCGGAGCGCATGAGAGCCTTTACTCCCACTGACATCGACGACCCGAATCCGACGATGCCGCGGATGAGCGGCACGCCCCAGAGCTTGTGCTTCTCCTTCGGCGCGACATAGTCCTCCACCTCGGTGACGATGCCGTCCGGCGTATGCACCGACAGCGCGACCTTGTGCGGTCCGCGCATCATAACGCCCTCTATGAGCGCCTGTCCGCCTATGGATGTCTTAAACTTTGCCTTGACCTTCTTCACTGCTTTTTACTTCCTTTTCCTGTTTTCCACGTCGAGCGAGAGCGGTATGCGCACGGTGACCGCGGTGCCCTCGCCGACGTTTGATTCGATGTCCAGACTTCCGCCGTGCAGCTCGACTATCTCGTTTGCGACCGCCAGACCGATGCCGCTTCCGCGCGTCGAGCTTGCGCCCTTGTAAAACTTCTGTTTGACATACGGCAGATCTTCCGGCGGGATGCCGTTTCCAAAGTCGCGCACCCGTATCGCTACCTCTCTGCCGTCAAAGGTTATCGACGTGGATATCCGACCGCCGTCACCGCCGTGCTTTGCCGCGTTGTCCAGGATGTTGTAGAACACCTGCTTCAGCCGCTCCGCGTCGCCGGTTATCTCGGGTATGTCGTCGGCGCAGCTGTACTCGAGCTGTATTCCCTTCTCCCGCAGCGTCTGCCGATAGACAAACGCCACCTCCTCAAACTCCGCCGCAACGTCTATCTGCTCCATGCGCAGCTTGAGCCGACCGCCGTCTATCGAGGTAAAGAGCAGCAGCTCCTCGACAAGCGACGCGAGCCGCTTCGCCTCCTTGAGTATCGTCTCGGACGCCTGGCGTATCTCGTTTTGGTCGTCCATATACTGCACCGTCTCCGCCCACCCCGCTATCGCTGTGAGCGGTGTGCGAAGCTCGTGCGACACCGAGGCGATGAAGTCGTTTTTCACCTTCTCCGCCTTGGATATCTCCATCGACATCTCGTTTATCGTGTCGCAAAGCTCACCTATCTCGTCGTTGAACTCCTTGTCTATCTTCGCGCCGTAGCTGCCCTCGGCTATCTTTCTCGCTATTCCGTTTATCTCGCGCACGGGATTGACTATCGAGCGGATGAAAAATCGGTTCGTAAGTATGACGAACGCGAAAACTATCAGCACAAGCCCGGTCGCGACGAGTATCAGCGTAAACACGCGCGAGTCAACGAGCGACAGGCTGGTGACATACCTCACCGCGCCGACCGTCTGCCCCGACGCGAGCTGTATCGGGCAGCTGACCGACATTATGCGCTCGTGGGTGTCCGCCGACCGTCCGCTCCACGACCGCACCGTCCCGCTTGTTATCGCGTCCGCGACATCCTGCGTGACCACCGACGATCCCGCGGGCACGCCCGACGACGAGAATATCAGCCTGCCGTTTGAGTTGACAAATTCAAGCTCCAGCCGCTGGCGGTCGGGAAAGTTCTCCACATACGACTTCGCGTAGGAATAGTAGGTAGAGTAGCTGGACGTATACGAACCGTTGAAGGCTCGGGCGGTGGCAACGGCGTTCTGCTCAAGCGAGACGCGCACGTTTGAGTAGTGATAGCCCACGATAAACATGCTGAACGATATGACCGCGACGAGCAGCACGACGATAACGACGCTAAGGCTGTTAAGCATCCAGCGTCGTTTTATCCCCATGCCGTGACGCGGCTGGGTCGTCATCTCTCTGCTCTCCGAGTTCAAAAGACCGCGCTCCTTATCGCTTTATTTGCCCCATTTGTACCCAAGTCCCCAGACGGTGCAGAGGAATTCGGGATTCTGCGGGTCGGTCTCGATTTTCATGCGAAGCCGGCGAATATTCACGTCCACTATCTTCAGGTCTCCGAAATAATCCCTGCCCCACACGCTGTGCAGTATGTCCTCGCGGCTCATCGGTTTGCCGGGGCTCTCCATGAACAGCTTGATTATCGTGTACTCGACCTGCGTCAGCTTTATACGCTTTGTTCCGCGGTCGAGCGTGCGGTTTTCAAGATTCAGGATGAACGGGCCGCGCCGCAGTTCGTCCTTCGACTGTGCGGTCTCCTCTATCCCGACTCGCCGGCATACCGCGTCTATGCGTGCGGTAAGCTCGGTCGGTGAAAACGGCTTTGTGACATAGTCGTCCGCGCCGGTCATAAGTCCGGTCACCTTGTCTATTTCCTGGGTGCGCGCGGTCAGCATGATTATGCCGATGTTCATGTTGGTCGCGCGGATGCGTCGACAGACCTCAAAGCCGTCGATGTCGGGCAGCATGATGTCAAGCAGCGCGACCGCGACGTCCGGATTCTCGGCGAGCCGCTCCAACGCCTCCTCGCCGGTCGCCGCCTCGACCACGTCATAGCCCGCGCGCTTCAGGTTTATCACCACAAAGCCGCGTATCGAGTCCTCATCCTCAAGTACAAGAATCTTTCTCATCAGCTTGTCAACTCCCCCGTAAGCCATTCGGTCTGAATGAATTTGAACGAACTTGTCACCTCGTCGGCGGTGGGCAGATATTTCTCAAATTCGGTGCCCTCCAGATCTCCGAGCCTCATCGCGTAGATGGTGGATGCCACCGTTCGCGTGTCCGCGTTGTTTATCACCACTCGTCCCGGCAGCTTTGACCTGCTCGTGCGGTTCTCTCCGGTCAGCGAGTATATCTCAAGCACCGGGGTCGCCTCGCCCTCGTCGGAGACGATCGAGAACACTATCACCCTCTCACCGCTCGCCGCGCTCCGTCGGTCGACAGCCAGAAGAGCGTTCTCCCATGCCTCTGGCAGGACAAGATACCAGCCGTCGGTCGTGTTGTGGAAGGTCTGCATCACTTCCTGCGAGACGCCGTCCACCGTGTAATTTCGCCACACTATCTTGCGAAAAACGTCGTTTGTAGCGCGGTTCTGGTATGTGCTGAGTATCACCGGCATCGGCAGGTCGAAGATGCCGTCGCCGTCGATGTCCTCTCCGTTCGCGCCGACGTTTGCGACCACCTCAACGCTCTGTCCCGTCTCGGGATTCAGCGTCACATTTACAAGCGAGCCGTCGCGATAGGCGCAAATATCGGTTATCATTCGCTCCGAGCCGTCCGCGTTCGTAAGTCCGGTTATGAACACCGCGGGGGTCGCGTCGCGCAGATACCCCGTCTTGATGCGCCGAAGCGAGCTGATATTTGCGCTTAGCGGCGTGGACGCGGCAAGCTCCAGCGTTCCGTTCTCCCCGCCAAAGCGATAGACCTCCGCGACACCGCTCAAATACTCGGCGTCGTGCCGCGCGATTATCAGCTCGCGCGAGCCGTCGCTGTTCAGGTCAAGCGTCGTGTAGCCGGTGTATGTCGCGGAGAGCAGCTCTTTCGGCCCGTCTGCGCCGAGCGACACGACCGACAGCGCTTTTGGTATTCCGCTGCCCACGCTTATGCCGACAAGTATCTCCTTTCGACCGTCGCCGATGAGATCCGAGTAGCCGATGCTGTCAAAGTTTGAGCCGTAGCCCTCCACCTCGGCGACGCGGCTGTATCCTCCCTGTTCGTCCTGCCGAAACACGCATATCTTCAGCGCATCTGCCGTGCGGATGAATAGGATAGCTTCTTCATTGCCGTCGCCGTCCAGATCCTCCATCTGCACCGACTGTCGGTTGGTGCCGCTTGTCGGCGCGGCGTACTCTCCGCCCTCGGCGAGCACCGCGTCTATCTCGGTCTGAAGCTCAACGACGAATCCCGCGACCTTTGGCAGCGAAAACAGCTCGTCCCCTCCCGAGTCGAACGCCGAGCATCCGCCAAGCAGAAGCGTTATCGCGCAGAGCATCGCGCACATCCGAAACCCCGGACGTGCCGACAGCCGCGTATTCGATTTTTCTACCTTTATATACATATAGTGATTATATCACACCTCAGCCGCAAAGTACATAGGGCGAGCGAACTTTCGGGAAAAAACAAGGAGAGGCAGCGCCTCTCCTTGTTGGTGGGTGGGGTTACTCGTCGAAGCGGAGGTGCAGCGTCAGGGTGTACTGCTTACCGCTGCCGTCAGGGTTCTCGGTTAAGGTCATCGTCAGGCGGTACTCCGCGCCGTATTCCCAGCCCCATATGTTCATTTGTGCCGGGCGAACGTAGTATTCGGGTTTTGGATCGGCTATGTAATTTATAATTTCGCCATATGTTATTCGAACCGCATTGTCCGGAACGTATTCGCCAGAATCGCCGAGACGCACGAGCCCGCATTCGTCTTTTTGCAAGTAACCATATCCTATGTGTGAGTTCGTTATCAGCAGATTTATCTGCGCGACCGTGGTATTGAAGCGCTCGGCCCAGTCTGGGTCGTCGCTGTAATCGCGCATCGAGAGGCTTGCGACCCTCGGCTCGCTCGAAAACCGACTGCGCGTGGGAACTTCATATTCAAACGCGGCTTCGTAGAGATTCTCTCCGCTCGATCCGCCTCGTCGCATATTCTTTGTGGACGCGGGGATGTACTCCCTGAAATAGAAGGTCACCCGGTACCGACCCGGCTCGTCGGTGTTGAGCGCGACAAACTCGGTTCTCGTTTCGGATGAGGAAAACGCCCTTCGGACATAGATTTCCGGCATAAGGCTGATTTCGCTCACCGCCGTCTCTACGTTTTCGCACGCTCGCCATTCGCCGCGCTCGTACCTCTCGGTCAGAAACATGGCTCCGCGTTCGTCCTCGATGCCGTCCTTGTACACCGACGAGCCGAGTGTATAGCACCCGTCGTCGGCGGACTTGAAGGACAGCACCACGGCGGAGTCCAAATGCGCATCAGTTCTGACGTACTCGATTTCGACGCGTTCGGCATCCCTGCCGCCAAGTTCGAGCTGCTGTGGCTCGGTAAAAGTATATACCTTTCCCGGTTCGTCTTCGACGATGAATGAGGCGCTGCTATGCATTGGTCGCAAAAAGCACATCGCGACGGTGGCGAATATCGCGACAGTGAGTACGATGGCGAGTGGTCGCTTCATGGCGCGCCTCCCTTTTACAATAAGCTATTGTGAGAAAAGGACGGGGATTCTGCTGCCCGCTATCCTAAAAACTCATTTTCTACAATCTTTGATGATGCGTCGGTAGCGCAGTTAAACAGACTATTTCTTGAAGAAACCACAAAGACCATGCTGTCGCTATCCGGTCCATTTGCCCTATTCAAAGCCGCGTAATATGCATCCCCAAAAACAATTTCTTTACCGGTCGCGTTGGAAAGATATATCCGCTGCGGAACATCATAACTTCCCTTTATTTCTTGAATAACTTCACAGACGAGGATGTTCTTTTGCCCTTGGAGCACCTCCCTTGGCACAACTTGCAAAACAAACTCGCTCTCCTTGATAATATCACTGATTTCCGTGGAATTGGTGTATGGAATCCCAATGGGTTCAGTCGGTCTATCCGAACTATCGCAAAGCGTTTCAGCATATATAAGTAGGTCTTCTCTGTATTCAGCCAAATCGGTACGCGTCAGCTCTTCACGATAGCTGTATTCCGTTTGTGCGAGCCTCTGGTATCCCATATAAACACCTACGTTATACGACACCGGTGCAAATATGTTTCCCAAAAGAAGATAACGATCGTGCTCGTATCTCACTGAAATATGTTTTTCCAGAATCAACAGATACTCCTGACCTTCAATAAAGTTGTACTCTTCGTATGAATCATCTACCCAATGTGACGGTGAAATATAAACGTATATTGTTGAGTCCCCACACTCGCCCCTCAACTCATCATTTA
>CAZBNJ010000052.1:0-9810 GCA_964493515.1 uncultured Oscillospiraceae bacterium
TCGCCGCGGTCGACGTACCCCAGCCTGCGATAGAACCCCTCGGCGCTCTCCCGCGCGTGCAGGTATATCTCCCGAAACCCGCGTGCCGCAAGGCGTTTCTCGATAAGCTCCATCAGCAGTGCGCCCACGCCGATGCCCCGCCATTCCGGTTCGACCACCACCTGACGGACGTGCGCGCGGTCGCCCTCCGGCGTGGCGCAGCCATACGCGACCAGCCTGTCGCCGTCAAAGAATCCGAAGTGCCGGTCCTCCTTCTCGCGCTCGAGCGGGTCGTCGTAGATGCTCAGACCCAGCGGCCGCCGAAGCTCGCGGTCACGCAGGTCGAGCGCCTGCCGATACCGCTCGCCGCCGTGGTCGATGCTCCGTGGGCGTAACCGCAGATACGGCGTCAGATGACCGGTGCTGTTCGCAAACTCCAGCGCGCGGCTGACATCCGGGTCGCCCTCTATCGTTCGCCAGACGTGTACCGCCGTGTCGCCGCTTTGCACCAACGTGTCGCAGTCCGCGCCGAAAAACGCATAGAACAGGCGGTTTATCATCCCGCCGTGGCAGACGATGGCAATGCAGTCAAGCCCGCGCGCGTCGTCGAGTATCCGAGCCATCACCCGCCGCCCGCGCTCACTGAACGCCGCCTCGCTCTCCTGTCCGTAGACGCTCTCCTCCCGCGGCGCACGCACGCGCGGAAACCGCTCGTTCGCCTCCTCAAACGTAAGCCCCGCAAGCTGTCCGTTGTCGTGCTCGCGGAGGTCTGGCTCACCTATTATCGGCACGCCGCCGCACGCCGACGAGATGCGCTCCGCCGTCTCACGCGCCCGACTCAGCGTCGACGCGTATATCCGTTGCGGCGCAAAGCTCTCAGCTATCCGCGCGGCACAGGCTTCCGCCTGCATCCGACCGCGTCGGGTCAGCGGCATATCCAGCCGTCCCTCGTGTACGCCGTACAGATCCGCCTCGCTCTCGCCGTGCCGCACCACGATCATCCGCATTATTTGTCTCCCTTTTCGGCGCTTTCCTCCGCGGCTTCGGCGCCCTTGCCCACCTCGCCGAACTGCTCGCGGCGGTAGATGTGGTTCATCCTGCGCAGCCACTCGGCGGGTATCTCGGAAAGCTGATCGGCGGTCACGCGGAACTTCCACATTCCCTCCGCCACTCCGGGCGTGTTCATCCGGCAGTCCTTGCCGTAGCCGAGCAGGTCCTGCACCGGCATGACCGCAACGTCCGCAACGCTGGACATCAGCTCGCGCAGCACCGCGCGGACGCCCTCGCCCAGATCGTCGCCCCTGTATCCGCAGTAGTCGAGGAATATCCGCTTTGCGCTCGGCTCAAGCTCGTACAGATAGCCCAGCACCGTGTTGTTGTCGTGTGTTCCGCTGTACGCCACGCAGTTTTTGACGTATGTGTGCGGCTGGTGGGTGCTCTCATAGTCGCCCATAAAGCCAAACTGTATCACCCGCATGCCCGGAAATCCGCTGTACTCGAGCAGCTCGACCACGTCCTCGCTTATGTCGCCCAGATCCTCGGCGATGACCTCGCAGCCGCAGTCGGCGGCAACGCGGTTCACCATGTCCGCAAACGGCTTGCCCGGGCCTATCTCCCACCTGCCCTCCTTTGCGGTCTCGGCGCCGGCGGGTATCGACCAGTAGGTCGAGAAGCCGCGGAAGTGGTCAATGCGCACCGCGTCGAACCACTCGAACACGCCGCGAAGCCGCTCCTCCCACCACTTAAAGCCGTCCGCCTCCATCTTCTTCCAGTCGTATATCGGGTTGCCCCAAAGCTGACCGTCCTCGCTGAAATAGTCGGGAGGGCAGCCCGCCACCGCGCTCGGCTCGCCGTTTTTGTCCACCAGGAACTGCTCGCGGTTCGCCCAAACGTCCGCCGAGTCGGTGTCGACATATATCGGGATATCGCCGACTATCTTCACGCCGTTTTTGTGCGCATAGGCCTTTATTTCCGCCCACTGGCGCGCAAATTCATACTGTATCCACTGCCACTCGCGCTCGCTCTTTTGCGAATACTCGTCGGTCGTCCACTCGGTCCAGATGACGTTCCCGTTCGCTTCCTTGGTCGCGATGTATTTGCAAAATTTTGCGATTTGAGGGTGAGTTTGTGTAAATTCGTCCACACTTTCCGCTATTTCGTGTTTTTCAAGTGCGCGCTCCGCCGCGATCTTCAGCAGCGGCAGACGGCTCGTGTTTATCCTCTCAAACTCCGCCGAATACGGCTGCGATTGGCGCTCGCCGTCCCGCTCGGACGCGGTTATCAGTCCGTTCTCAAACAGTATATCCAGGTCGATAAACAGCGGGTTTCCCGCAAACGCCGACACCGATTTGTACGGCGAATTCGCGATGTCGGGTATCACAAACGGCAGCACCTGCCAGTATCTGAACCCGCACTCCTTCATCCGGTCTATCGCCTTTTTCGCACCCGCCCCAAAGCTGCCGCAGCCGTAGTCGCCGGGCAGGCTGGATATGTGCAGCAGTATTCCGCTTCCTCGTTCCATTCCAATACCTCCAAAATGTATTTGTCACGCCTCGGCGCTTAGTGCCGCCGGTATGTACGCGCTGATACCCTCTGTCATCATTTCCAGCGGCATCGACGGCTCGCCCTTGCCGCGACGCACCGCCTGTTCGGTCGTAAACGGCAGGTGCACGAATCCGCATTTCATCGTCGATGCGTACCCCGCCGCCGCAATATCTGCAAGCAGCTTCTGCGTCTCCTCTCCGATGGCCGTCCGCTCACCGACGCACCTACCTGCGGCGACCGTCCCTGCGGCGCACAGCGCCGTGTACATCACCGCATTGCAGACATATCCGCCCGCGTCGTAGCTCAGCTTTGCCGGTATCCCCGCCGCCTGCATCGCCTCTATCCCGCGGCGCACGTTCAAGCTCGTGAAGTATCCGTCCGCGCCGAAGGGCAGCAGCCTCACTCCGTCGCACACAACGCCCGTACCGTCCGGCGAAGGCGAGTGCGCCGCGTTTATCGCCACCGCTTCGGGCGTTATCGCGCCGCGTCCGCCCGCCTGTCCGAGGCTTATCACCGCGTCGGGCCGCAGCTCGGCGATATGCCGCAGCAGCTCGCGCGCCGCGCCGTCATACTCCACCGGAAGCCGCACCGCCGTGATGTCGTGCCCGCCGAGCGTGCTCGGCAGACGGCTCGCCACCTCCCACGACGGATTGGTCGGTTCTCCGCCGAACGGTTCAAATCCGGTCACCAGTATCCTCATTCTCTGTCCCCCTGTCTCAACTCACTCGATACGTCCGCGCGAGTCCGCCCTCCGACGTCTCGCGGTACGCCGCCGCCATGTCCTTTCCGGTCTGATACATCGTCTCCACCACCGTGTCAAACGATATCTTACGCGTGCTCGTCAGGAAATTCGCGAGGCTGAACGCGTTTATCGCGCGCATTGCCGCCACCGCGTTCCGCTCGATGCAGGGTATCTGCACAAGCCCTCCTATCGGGTCGCAGGTCAGCCCCAGATGGTGCTCCATCGCGACCTCCGCCGCGTACTCTATCTCCTCAATGCCCATTCCGTGCAGCTCGCACAGTGCCGCCGACGCCATGCTGCACGCCGTGCCTATCTCCGCCTGGCATCCGCACTCGGCGCCGCTTATCGACGCGTTCTGCTTTATCACAAGCCCGATGATCCCCGCCGCCGCGAGCGCGCGAAGTATCTCGTCGTCGCCAAAGCCCTTGGTCTGCTGCATATATTTCAGCACCGCAGGAAGCACGCCGCTCGCGCCGCAGGTCGGGGCGGTCACGACATCGCCGGACGCGGCGTTCTGCTCGCTCACCGCAAACGCAAACGCGCACACCATGCGGTTCTCGCGGGTCTGCGCCGTCTCGTCTATGTGCCGCTGACGGTAGAGATAGCGCGCCTTTCGCTGCGTGCCCGCGCCGCCCGGAAGCTCTCCCTCCGCCTTCAGTCCCGCGTCTATCGACTGCTCCATCGCGCGCCAGACCTCCGCCAGATAGTCGTATATCCCCGGCTCGAACCGCTCGACATACTCGCACAGCCGTATGTCCTCGTCGGCGCAGTATTTCGCTATCTCGCTGAAATTTTTGTGCGGGTATACCTCGTCAGGCTCGCAGAACTCACGGTCCGCCCACTTCACGCTGCCGCCGCCTATCGAATACGCGCGGATGCGCCTTGCGAGCGCGTCCCCCTCGAACACCTCTACATCCATCATGTTCGGGTGCTCGACCGTCGGCGTGTCGTGGTCGAACAGCACCTCGCACTCGGTCGGAGCAAACGCGTCGACAAGCGCGCGGTCGGTCATGTGACCGCGTCCGGTCGCCGCAAGCGAGCCGTACAGCGTCACGCGGTAGCGCGTGGCGTTCGGATACTCGGCGGCTATCTCGCGTGCCGCGCGGCTCGGTCCCATCGTGTGGCTGGACGACGGCCCGCGCCCTATCTTGTACAGTTCCCGTAGCGATTGCATACTGTCCCTGCCTCCCGAAACCAAAAGTATATATATTATTGTTTATGACAAATAGTTTTCTATTTTCCGCAGTCCCGCAAGCGAGCGATTCACCTCGTCGACCGTAAATTCCATCGCGTGACGCAGCTCGTCGGCGAGCGTCCGCGCAAGCTCCTTCGCCTTCGCGGTGTACATCCTGTCCGCGACGTGCGCCAGCTTGTAGAGGTACTCCTGCACCACCGACGCGGGTGCGTCCGCCCGAAAGTCGACCATTCCGTCGGCGTTTTGCGTGTAATACGGCTCGGCGACGTGCGCCTTGTAGGACACCGTTCGGAACAGTCCCATCATGCCGCAGACATCCAGTTTGTCCGAGTCGAACAGTATCTGCGCCTCTATCGACTCCGCCCTGCCGCCGGTGCGGTATCGGTGCGAGCGTATCGCCGAGCGCACCTTCTCTGCAAACTCGGACGGATATCCGCGGGAGACCAGCCAGTCGCGCGCCATGTTCGCCCCGACCGCCGCGTGGTCGAGCGACGGATCGCGGAACTGCGCCGCGCGGCCGATGTCGTGCAGCAGGCAGGCGGTGATGAGCAGGTCACGGTCGACCGACGGTTCGCTCTCCGCAATGGTCATCGCGTAGCCGAGCACCCGCATGACGTGCTCTCGGTCGTGCGCCGCGTCGCCCATGCACTCGTTCATATACGCGACCGTCTCGTCGTATCGTTCTCTCGTCATCGACTTCCCCCTCTTTCCGTTCCTTTCCATTATACCACAGTCGCGCTCGGTTTGCGATAGAAAAAAGAGCCTTTCGGCTCTTTTTTACTCCTCTATCCTGCCGTCGGCAAGCCGTATCGTCCGTCGAGCGCGCGCAGCGACCTCCGCGTCGTGGGTTATCAGCAGCACCGTCGCGCCGCGCCGATTCAGCTCGCACAGCGTGTCCATCACCACCGTGGCACTGCGGCGGTCGAGGTTTCCGGTCGGCTCGTCCGCAAGTATCAGCGACGGATGGGTCACCAGCGCCCGCGCGATCGCCACCCGCTGCTGCTGACCGCCGCTCAGCTCGTGCGGACGGTGCTGGGTGCGGCGCTCAAGCCCCACCTCGCGCAGCGCGTCCATCGCCTTCTCGCGGCGGGTTGACGGCTGCTCACCGCGCAGCGTCAGCGGCATCTCCACGTTCTCCAGCGCGGTCATCCGCCCGAGCAGATTGAAGTCCTGAAACACGAAGCCTATCTTGCTTCCACGCAGGCTTGCACGCTCGCCCGCGCTCATCGCGCCGACGTCGCGACCGTCGAACAGATAGCTGCCCCCGCTCGGTCGGTCAAGGCAGCCCACAATGTTCATAAGCGTCGACTTCCCGCTGCCGCTCGACCCGATCACCGCCAGAAACTCGCCCGAGCGCATACCGAGGCTCACGCCGCGCAGCGCGTCCACCCCTCCGCCGGCCAGCCGGTACCGCTTGGATACGTTCCTAAGCTCGATAAGTATGGCGCTCACCCCCACGGCGTAGTGTGCGCGTTTTCACTGCAAAAAATTCGCGAAATTTTTCCGAACAATCGTTTGACAAACGAACTTTTGTATGCTATACTGTACTCACACACGGAACATTTATTCGAGAGGTAGGTCTGTATGTCGCTCGACCTGATGGAAAAACTAAAGATACTCGGCAACGCGGCAAAGTACGACGCGAGCTGCTCGTCGTCCGGCTCGGCACGCGCGGGCAAGGACGGCTTCGGCGACGCGGCGATGTGCGGCATCTGCCACACCTGGGCGGCGGACGGTCGGTGCGTGAGCCTGCTGAAGGTGCTGCAATCCAACGCCTGTATGTACAACTGCGCCTACTGCATCAATCGCGCCACGTCAAACTGCCCGCGCGCCACCTTCTCGCCGGAGGAGCTTGCCGACCTGACCGTAGAGTTCTACCGCCGCAACTACATCGAGGGGCTGTTCCTCAGCTCGGGCGTCTACCGCAGCCCCGACTACACGATGGAGCTGATGACAAAGACGCTCGAGCTGCTCCGCCACAAGCACAAGTTCTACGGCTACATCCACCTCAAGGTGATACCCGGCGCGTCGCCGGAGGCCATCCGAGCCGCCGGACTGCTCGCCGACCGACTGTCGGTCAACATCGAGCTTCCCAGCCAGGAGTCGCTTAAGCTGCTCGCGCCGCAGAAGGAGAAGGCAGGTCTTGTCCGCCCGATGCGCAACATCCGCGCGCTGAAGGAGCAGAACGCCGACGAGCGCAGGCTGTTCAGGCACGCGCCCACCTTCGCCCCCGCGGGTCAGACAACGCAGATGATCGTCGGCGCGACCGGCGAGAGCGATCTGGACATCCTACGGCTGTCAAAGGGGCTGTATTCGTCGTTTGAGATGAAAAGAGTGTACTTTTCGGCGTATCTTCCGGTGGGCAGTCACCCGATGCTCCCCGGTCGGGACAAGCCCGCGCCGCTGCTGCGCGAACATCGGCTGTACCAGGCGGACTGGCTGATGCGCTTCTACCGATTCGACGCCGAGGAGATACTCGACCGCGCGCACGCCGACAACCTGGACACGGCGGTCGACCCCAAGTGCGCGTGGGCGCTCAACCACCCCGAGTTCTTCCCGGTCGAGGTAAACACAGCCGACTACGACCTGCTGCTGCGGATACCCGGCGTCGGCGTGAAATCGGCGCAGCGCATCGTCAGGGCGCGTCGGCTCGCGTCGGTCCGGCTCGAGGATCTCCGCAAGATGGGGGTGGTGGTCAAGCGCGCGCAGTATTTCCTGACCGCCAACGGACGCTACGGAGGCAGCGCGCCGCCGGACAGCCCGATGCTACACGAGATACTCAGCGAGCGGCGGGCGTTCCCGCAGATGTCGCTGTTCGGCAATCCGAACATTCCGGCGCTGCCGGCGGGGCTGACCCTCTCCGACTCCACCGCCGCAATACTTCCGACGCTGCTTGCCGCAAGTCCGGTCGAAGGATAAACAGAGGTATATATTATGGACAATATTACAAAACGTATATCAGAACGCGAACAGATGGTGCGAGCGTGGTTTTCGGCGTGGCTCGACCGCGACGGCTCGCAGATTTCGGCAATCTTCGCCGAAAGCGCGGTATATACTGAATGTTACGGACCTGAGTACCACGGTCGCGCGCAGATCGAGCGTTGGTTTGCCGATTGGAACGCACGCGGTCGGGTGCTGGAGTGGCGAACAGACCGCTTTCTTCACTCCGGCGATTCGTGCGCGGTCGAGTGGTACTTCCGCTGCGACTACGACGGCGAGGTCAGCGACTTTGACGGCGTGACGCTTGTCGACTTTGGCTCGGATGCCCGAATATTGCGGCTTCGTGAGTTTCAATCCAAGGCAGAGCATGAATTCCCCTACGGCGAATAAATTGCATTGTCCTCAAATACAAACAGTAAAATCAACACCGAAATATACTAAACATTATGAGATACATCTACGACAACACATACGAGGGACTGCTCAGCGCCATCTACGAGGTGTTCGCCTTCTGCGACAAGAACGCCGAGATCGTCGCCGCGCGCGACCTGCCCGGGCCGTCGCTGTACGAGACCCGCGAGACTCCCACCGACGAGGCGCACGCCGCGAGCGTGTCCTCCTGGCTGGAAAGCTTGGGCGGCAACGTCTCCGGCGCGTTCTATATCGCGTGGCTCAGCCGCGAACCGGGTGTCGACGACCTGATACTCGCGGTCATGCGCATCGCAAAAAAGCACAAGTGCGACCCGTTCGCGCTGCGGCAGTACCAGCAGGTCTGCGACCTGGACGGCGCGCGCCGACGCGTCGGCAGCGAGGCGCACCGAATGTTGCAGTTCGTGCGGTTCGTCAAGCTGGAGGAGCGGGTCTACGCCGCCGACATCCGCACCGATTACGACGTGCTGCAGCTCATCGGCGAGCACTTCCACCGCCGGTTCCGTGACGTGGCGTTTATGATACGCGACATCGAGCGCGGCCGAGCGATACTTTCAAACCCGCGCGAGTGGTACATCGCCGAGCTGCCCGAATACAACCCACCGATAAGGGGCGACGACAAATACGAGGCGCTGTGGCGCGAGTATTTCAAGACTATCGCCATCGAGCAGCGGATAAATTTGCGGCTTCAGCAGCAGTTCGTGCCGAAAAAATACCGCTCGACGATGACCGAATTTCAGTCGGGCGATGAGGTTGCGGGTTGATGACAAGAGGTCAGCGGTTCTCGGTCTACTTCGTCAAAAAGAAACAGCCATCCTTTCGGATGACTGTTTCTTTTTGGTGGAGATAAGCGGGATCGAACCGCTGACCTCTTGACTGCCAGTCAAGCGCTCTCCCAGCTGAGCTATACCCCCACACGGCTTAGATATTCTACCCCAAACCGCGCGGTTTGTCAAGCCCCCACGCCGAAATTTTTACGGGCCGGAATTTGTCGTCAGCCCATAAAGTATCTTATTTCTTCAAACGATCTGTTCCGCACGGTCTCGTCACATGATAAATTTACATAGAATCCTCCGTCATGATACGACGAATACCTAAGCAGCAGATCCTGCGAATAAACCGTCTCGAACTTTCGGATATCCTCATACCTGCGGCAGAAAATAAGCTCCTTGTAGGTATCATAGAGGAACGGCGCTGTTGTATAGAGCTTAAAGCTCACCCTGTCATCCAGGGCTTTCAGCATCATGGGGATCGTTCCGGCGTATCCGGACTCCACAACTACGATATTCTTTTCCTTGATGGAAGAAAGCAGACCACAAAGAACTTGTTTCAGCTCCGAGTGCTGCTCCAAAGCCCTCAGCATACCGTCTTTGCAAAAGGCGCAGAAATCCTCATATGCCCTGCATCCGGACTCCAATGCTTCGTAAATGGACAGCCGAATATCGTCATCCACGCACTCGACCTTTGCGATGTCCGCAAGGAATCTGCGGCTTATCAGCCACGGATAAGTTCGTTCATGATGCCTGCTTCTGAAATACATGTATGGCAGCAAAGCGTCTCTGAGCAGAAAGACGTATGCGGTATCTTCTTCATATCCTATCCATCTGCAGTACGCGTAAATGTCCTTCAGAAAAGGACTGTCGGAGCTGCGGGCGACCTTTCCGGCTTCTGCTATTATCCCGTCAAGCAGCTCACGCAGCTCAAATTCCTGCGCGGTATATGCGGTTTTTTCCAGCCTGCCATGCTCAATCGGGATCGGAGAAGCGCCCGCATTCTTTATCACCGCACGAAGTCTCGATAAGCATGAAAAATTGCTTTCCATGCGGTCGTTCAGGGCAAAATAGCCCTCGTCGGCAAGGTCATCCAGCACCTTCAGAAGCTGCTGCGCCTCGTAGATATCATCACGGGTAAGTGTTTTGCTTTCAAGCGCCTCCAACCTCTGGCGGTAGTAGGTTTCGTTAAACGATATAAATCCCATTTG
>CAZBNJ010000053.1:0-8975 GCA_964493515.1 uncultured Oscillospiraceae bacterium
ATGATGAATATGCGGTTGTGCGACGACGCGGTGGTGTGGATGCAGTCGATGACGTCGGTCGCGAGCGTTATCGCGCTCTGGAAGCCGAAGGTCGTGTCGGTGCCCCACAGGTCGTTGTCTATGGTCTTGGGCAGTCCGATGACGTTCAGACCCTCCTGCGACAGCAGGTTCGCGGTCTTCTGGCTGCCGTTGCCGCCGAGCACCACCAGGCAGTCGAGACGCAGCCGGCGATAGGTGTACTTCATCGCCTCCACCTTGTCAAGGCCGTTCTCGTCCGGCTCGCGTATCTTCTTGAACGGCATACGGCTCGAGCCGAGTATCGTGCCGCCGACGGTCAGCAGTCCGGTGAAGTCGAGCGGGGTCATCTTCTTGTAGTTCTCGTAGACGAGGCCCTTGTAGCCGTCGATAAAGCCGAACAGCTCCACCTCGTTGCCGTAGAGGTTGTACAGGCCCTTCGCAACGCCGCGAAGCGTGGCGTTCAGCGCCTGACAGTCCCCACCGCTGGTCAGTAATCCGATGCGTTTCATGAAATACAGTCCCCTTTCTTACAAAAAGTTTTCGTTTTTGCCTTTCGTGTCAATACTCGTCTGAAAATATTCCGCTCTCGTCAAACCGCTCAGCAAGCTGATCACTTGCTCGCTAACCGTTTGCCGATCTCAAATGCGTTCTCCAAATCCTTTGGAAACTGCTCCTCGTGCCGCTGACGTTTGGCGCTTTCGTCAAACTGTCCCGCCTGAAATTTTGAATAGTCATCAAATTGAAGGGTATCTGTGGCTATATAATATTCCGCTGTTCCACCGAATCTTTTCAGCAAACTGGTGTTGCTCTCAAAAACCGGCTTATACATCTTCGCATACTGATCGCTGACATTCATTGTAAAGAAAAACGCAGCATTTATCTGACCGTCATAAAGCTGCTTGCCATAATCATCATACGTCATGGCAGGAAAATACAGACGCTCCAGGAAGCAGCGCGTCTGTCCCGTAACATCACTCAAGTAGATAGGACTTCCTACAATAAGTGCTCCTGCACTATGCACTTTTTCAAGTACAGGTGTCAGATCGTCCTTCATATAACATTTGCACGGAACAGCATCCTTGCGTTTGCATCCAAAGCAGCTGATACAGCCCCGATACTTCAGATCATATAAATTGATAAGTTCCGTTTCCGCTCCAACAGATTCCGCTCCCTTGAGCGCCTGCTGCAATAGTTGTGCCGTATTCCGGTTTTTTCTGGGGCTTCCGTTTATCGCTATTACTTTCATTTCCTGTTCTCCTTTGAGAATACAGATTTTACAACCTACTGCAAATTCCGGTCTGTTACATCGATTGTATCACGGACAATTTTCAACTTCAAGCGGGGATCGGTGCAGCCACCGATACGCACATCCGTAAGCGAAAAGGGTAAAAGGGACAAAAGTTTTCGCTTTTGATATTTTCAAATCACTTTCTGCCGAACAGCCTCGCGAAAAATCCCCTCTTCGGTTCGGCTGACTTCGACGGCTCCGCGACCGCCGACGCTCGGACGGGCTGCGGCTCCGACTTCGGCTCGGCCGCCGCGGTATCGGGGACTGTGCCCCACCACGCGCCGCTCGCCGCCTCGTCCGCAAAGGTCTCCTGGGTGTTGAACGGGTCGGTCGCCGACTTCATCAGCAGATAGCTGCCGTCCGGCTGCTGAACGCGAAGCTTTGCGCTGTCGCGCAGCTGGTCGAAGAACATCTTCTCGACGTGCGCGCGTATCGTCTTGTCGTACAGCGGCGCCGCGACCTCCACGCGCCGGGTGGTGTTGCGGGTCATAAAGTCGGCGGACGAGATGTACACCCTGCGCCGCTCGCCGGTGCCGAAGATGTATATTCGCGAATGCTCGAGATACCTGCCAACGATGCTGCACACGCGTATGTTGTCGGTGTACCCCGCGGCGCCGCCGACGATGCAGCAGATCCCGCGCACCAGCAGGTCTATCTTCACTCCCGCCTGCGACGCCTCGATGAGCCTGCTGATTATCACCTTGTCGGTCAGTCCGTTCAGCTTAAATCCGAGATACGCGTCGCAGCCCGACTTCGCGCAGGCGATCTCGCCGTCTATCATGTCCAGTATCTTGGTGCGAAGGCAGTTCGGCGCGACCAGCAGATGCTCGGTGTGCTCCACCGTCTCGCCCATCGACAGGCAGTTGAACACGTTTGCCGCCTCCGCGCCTATCTCCTGCGACGCGGTCATCAGAGCGTAGTCGGTGTACAGCCGCACCGTGTCCTCGTTGTAGTTCCCGGTGCCCACCTGCGTGATGTACTCCACGCTGCCCGCGCGGTATCGGGTTATCAGCAGCAGCTTGGAATGCACCTTTAGTCCGTCCAGGCCGTATATCACGCGGCAGCCCGCGCGCTCGAGCACACGCGACCATCCGATGTTGTTCTCCTCGTCAAATCGCGCGCGCAGCTCGACCAGCACCACGACCTCCTTGCCATTCTCCGCCGCGTCCACCAGCGCCTCGACTATCTTCGAGTTGTTCGCCACGCGGTAGAGCGTCATCTTTATCGACACCACCTCGGGGTCGCTGCCCGCCTCCTGCAAAAGGCGCATGAGCGGTCGTATGTTCTCGTATGGATAGCTCAGCAGCAGATCGCCGCGGCGCACCTGCTCGGTCATCGATTCGGTCTGGGATATACCCGACATATTCTGCGGCACTCGGCGCGGATAGAACAGCTCCGACTTGTCGCGCAGATAGTCCTTTATCGCGCGGATAAAGCTGAGATCGAGCGGTATGTCGCTTGAAAACATCTGCTTTTTCGGTATTCCGACCGAGTCGCTCAGGCTGTCCCTCACCCCGTCGTTGAGCTTGCCGTGATACTCCAGCTTGACCGGATTCAGTCGCTTGCGGCGCTTTATCATCTTCTCCATGCTCTTGCGATACTCGTCGGACAGCATATCTCCGCCGCTCCAGTCGCCGTCGTCGACATCTATGTCCGCGCTGCGCTCGATGCGGACGAGCACCACGCCGGTCACCTTGTAGTGCTCGAATACGCGGTCGAGAAAGCCCGCTATCACATCCTCGATAAGCAGCAGCTTGCCGTCCTCCCCCGGCACCTTGATGAGCCTCGGAAGCGTGCCCTCGTCGCAGGGGACTATTCCCATCCGCTCGCTGCCGTTCTTCGACTTCAACGCCGCGACCGCGTATATCGCCTTATTCGTGAGGAAGGGGAACGGCTGCTTCCGCCCGACTATCTGCGGCGACAGCAGCGGCAGGATGTTCGCGCGGAACGTCTTCTCAAGCACCGCCTGCGTCTTGTCACTCAAGCTCGAAAACTTGCACAGCTCTATGCCGTACTGCTTTAGCTCGCCCATCAGCTGTTTGTATATCGAATCGCGCTCGCCGAGCAGCTCGGCGGTGCGCTCCACCACGGCGGACAGCTGCTCGCGGCTGGTCATGCCCAGCTTGTCGTCGGTCACGCCGCTTTCCAGCGTGTCCATGAGCATTCCGACGCGCACCATATAGAACTCGTCCAGATTGCTCTGGAATATCGACACGAAGTTCAGCCGCTCGAACAGCGGATTGGAGGGGTCTTTCGCCTCCTCTAGAACGCGCTCGTTAAAGCGCAGCCAACTTAGCTCGCGGTTTGCGTAGCAGCTGCGTTCGGTCGCCATGTTCATATCCATAAGTCATCACATCCCACATGGTTTTTGTAGATTATACTTCAGGGATATTTAGTATATTATAGCAACTCCGCCGCCGAAAAACAAGCGGTTTGCACAGTTTTTCTTCTTCTCTTTCCCTTTCTTTTGTGGACAACCCGCAGAAAATGCTCTATAATAGGTCTATAAATAACACAGGAGGCGACCGCTATATGCAATTCGGAATACAGATGTACGGCGCACGTCCCGAGTGGCAGCGCGACCCGCAGTCATTTTTCAAAAGGGTCAGGGAGTTCGGCTACGGCATGATTGAGCCGTGCTTCTCGCTTGTCGAAGGCCGCGACATGAGCGGCTTCGGCTTCATCGACCCGCAGAAGTTCATCGACGACTATCTGCCGATCATCCGCTCGCTCGGCATGACCGTGCCGTCGGTACATATCATATCGCTCGACCTGCCCGCCGACTGTGACCGTCTGCTCGCGCTCGCCGAGACCATCGGCAACACGCAGTTCGTTGTCGGATGTCCGCGCGAGCTTGACAAGCAGTCGCTCGACGCGCTCGCGGCGTCGATGAAGCTCTGCGCCGACCGGCTCGCGGAGCACGGACTGAAGCTGCTCGTCCACAACAATCCGCCCGAGGTGCTCGCGAAGCTCGACGGAGTGACCGCCTATGAGTATCTCGTCCGCGCGGCGGGCGACAACGTCGGATTTCAGCCGGATCTCGGATGGATAGCGGCGGGCGGCGAGGACCCCGAGGCGTTCCTCTGGCGAAACGAGCAGAAGGTGTGGTCGATACACTACAAGGACTACGACTACGCGTCGGCAAGCGAGGCGCCGATAAGCAAGGGCGATCTCGACCTCCGCGCCTGCTTCCAGTTTGCACGCGCGCACGGTATCCCGCAGATAGCCGACCAGGACAGCGACGTCATGACTCACGCCGCAAACACTCTCCGTTTTCTCGGAAGCCTCGGTCAGTACCGCGCGAACACGTCCAGCATCCTCTGCACGCTCGACGTGGAGAGCAGCGAACTCACCGAGCTTCACCGCTTCGACGACCGCATAATCGAGGCCCCGAACTGGCTTGTCGACGGCGACACGCTGCTGTACAACTCGGGCGGCCGCATCTGGCGCTACTCGATATCACGGGACACCGAGCAGGCGGTGGACACCGGAAGCTGCGTCCGCTGCAACAACGATCATGTTCCCTCCCCCGACTGCCGTCGGCTTGCGATAAGCTGCGGCGTCGGCGAGGGCTTCTCGTCGCACATCTTTATCGTCGACCTTGAGCACGGAGGCGAGCCGGTGCGCGTCACCGAAAACTCGCCGAGCTTCCTACACGGATGGTCGCCGGACGGAAAGGAGCTATGCTACTGCGCGTTCCGCGACACCGGCGTGGACATCTTCGCCATAGGCGCGGACGGCGGAGAGGAGCGCCGCATCACCCGCGGCGAGGGCTTTAACGACGGCGCGGAATACTCGCCGGACGGCAGACATATCTGGTTCAACTCCACCCGCTCGGGGCTGATGCAGTGCTGGCGTATGGACCGCGACGGCGGCTCTCCGACGCAGATGACCGACAGCGACGCGAACAACTGGTTCCCGCACGTCTCGCCGGGTATGCGCCGCGTCGTCTACCTCACCTTCAAAAAGGGTGAGCTTGACCCACAGGAGCACCTGTCCAACATGAACGTGTCGCTCAGTGTGATGGACTACGACGGCGGAAACAAGCGTAGGCTCATCGACTTCTTCGGCGGTCAGGGCTCGATAAACGTGAACAGCTGGTCGCCGGACAGCAAAAAGGTCGCGCTCGTCATCTACGAACTCAGCCACAAGTGAGCAGAAAAAGTCGTGCCCGTACCTCTCGCGTGTGCTATGATCGTCCTGCACCAAACAAAAAGGAGGCGCGACCATGAACAAAAAGCTGCTCGACCACTACCTGTCCACCGGCACATACACCTACGCCGGCGCATATGCCGACGTGTTCCGCGAGCTTCCCGACGACCCGCGCGCGCTCGGTGAGCTGGTCTCTCACCAGATAATCCACCGCGTAACGCTTCGCGACGGGAACACTAACGCCAACGCCGACCTGCGCTATGGCGACATGAACGACTATCCCTGGTGGCGGATGCGCTGTGAGGACGACATCCTGCTCACCGCAGCCGCTATGACCTCCGAGCTGTTCCGCCTGGACGGTCGCGGATTCGTCCCCGACCGCAGAGTCGAGCACAAGCTGGTGCTCACCTGCCGCTATGTATCGGTGCTTATCAGCGCGATATACAAGGCAAAGGGCATCCCCTGCCGCAGCCGCGCGGGCTTTGCGCCCTACTTCCGCGACGGCGTGAGCATGGACCACTGGATAAACCAGGTGTGGCTCGGCGACCGCTGGCGCACCATCGACGCGGACGGGTTCTACGACGAGGCGATAGGCTTTGACCAGTACGACATGCCCGAAAACCGCTTCGACTGGGCGGCGCAGGCGTGGCTTGACATCCGCGAGGGACGCGACGACGGTACGCGCTTTCTCTACGCCGACGGGCTTGGCACAAATTCGCTCCGCGCCGTGATACGCTATCTGTTCTACGATTTTCACGCGCTTATGAACGACGAGATATCCTACGAGTTCCAGCCCTGCTATGTCGACGGCAAGTTCGACAAGCTCACCGAGTCCGACTTTGCCGAGCTGGACGGCCTCGCACGGCTGATGCTCGACCCCGACCGCAACTTCGACGCGCTGAGGCGCATCTGTGACACGAACCGCAGGTTCCGCGTTATGAACAGCCCGCTCGTCGGCGACTGGGACAACGAACCGCTGCTATAACGAAAAACGGACTATCCCCTGGGGATAGTCCGTTTTTGTCAACCGACGCTCATCAGTCCTCGTGGCGTGCGAAGAATGTCTCCGGCGCAAATCGCTTCAAATGCTCCGGCCACTTCTCGCGCTCGACATCGTGTACCGACACCGACACGCCTCCGCGCTCGATGCCAAGAGTGTCAACCACGCAGTTCTTTACCGCCATGGCGAGATTCTTCTTGTATTCGTCGTCATGTCCGGCAAACATGGTAATTGCTATATGCGGCATGGATCTTTCTCCTTTCGGTTTTTATTTCCATGCTACATTCTACCTCTTGTTCGGCTATATGTCCAATACCTATTCCGAATTCCGAACCATGCCGCGCGGGCATACTTTATCCTACGCTCGTATCGAACGTCCAGACGTTGCCGCGCTCGCCGTTTTCATAGGCCGTGCCCAGCCCGACGTGCAGCTCGGCGGTCTTTGGCGCGCACTGCGGCACTATCCTGTCCCAAAACAGCTGCGACGGCACGTTCGACGGCAGATACTTCAGCTGCCACTTTCCCCTGAACATCTCAAACGCGGTGCGCGCGGCGTAGCTGCCAACGCCCATCCGCTTGTATCTGTTCATGATGAAAAACTCGCTCATCGCGTAGTCAGTCGTTATGCCCGGGGTCTCCTGATAGTCGTTCACCATCAGAAAGCCCGCCAGCTTGCCGTCCGCGAGGATGAAAAACGCCCAGCGCCCCTTCTCGGTCCAGTAGCAGTCCAGCCAGTCGTAGCCGTACAGTCCGAGCGGGCTGACGTCGGTCTTTTCCCACATCGAAAACTCGTACAGATACTTTTCCATCAGGTTCGCGAGTATCGGCTTCTCGTCGACGGTCACCTGTCTCAGTTCCAGTTTCATTTCGTGTTCCCTCCTGTTCCGTATCTGATAATACCACTTTTCCGCCGAAATTACAAGCGCGATTGACCTTTGTGCCGTCGCGTGATACAATAAAGAAAACAGACAATCGGAGGGCAATATGACGATCATCAGGGCAGATGACTACGCCGACATTAGCGCCAAGGCCGCCGAGCTTATCGCAAACGAGCTGCAAAGCAAACCCGACTGCGTGCTCGGTCTCCCTACCGGCTCGACACCGCTCGGGATATACGACGAGCTCGCGCGCAAGGTCGCCGACGGTCGGATAAGTTTCAACCGCGCGCGGTCGGTAAACCTCGACGAGTATGTCGGGCTTGGCGCGGACGACCGGCAGAGCTACGCGTACTTCATGCGTGAAAACCTATTTCGCCGCGTCGACTTCGCGGACGGCGCGAACCACATACCGGACGGCCTCGCGTCGGACATCGTCTCCGAGTGCGCACGCTATGACGCGCTTGTCGAGCGGCTCGGCGGCATCGACCTCCAACTGCTCGGTCTCGGCTCAAACGGCCACATCGGCTTCAACGAGCCTTCCGATTCGTTCACGCCGAACACCCACGCGATAGAGCTTGCCGACGAGACCGTCGCGGCAAACTCGCGTTTCTTCCGCGACGGCGAGGTGCAGCCCACCCGCGCCATCACCCTCGGCATCCGCGCGATAATGCAGTCCAAAAGCGTGCTGCTCGCGGTGAGCGGAGCGTCCAAGGCGCAGGCGCTGCGCGACGCGCTGTTTGGGCCTATCACACCCGCCCTGCCCGCGAGCATACTTCAGCTGCATCCGCGCCTGTTCGTCGTTGCGGACGGCGCGGCGATGAGCGCCATCGACCGATGATTCAAAATAACTGAACAAAACCCCGCCGGACGCGCTCCGACGGGGTTTCTCTATGCCCTTTTTTACTCAGCCTTGCGGATGATTATCAGCGGCGTAAGCTCGTCCGACTGACCCGCCGGATTGTCGCATATCATCTCGAGGAACACCTCGTCCTCCACCGGCTTTACCGGCGGTCGTCCGAGTATCTCGCGCTCCAGATCGTTCGCGTCGACCAGATACGCCGTAACGCCGGTCTCGCTGTTTATCTCGGCGCACACCTTGTCCGGCTCGCGCGGATTGAGTATCGCCATCGTCTTGTACACGTCAAAGCTGGAGTGCGAGTAGAATCCGTCTATACCCGCTATCTCGTGTCCCGCGACCTTGTAGAACACGCCCTTTTTGTGGAACAGCTTTCCGAACACATGGCAGACGCAGGCAAACAGTATCCGCGGCAGTCCGGCGAGGTTTATCGCAAGCTGCAGCTTGTACGGCTCGTCCATGCCGATGCCCGCGGCGGAGCGGCTCGCGAACTTGGACAGGTGCTTTGCCCACCATCCGAGCTTCACGTCCTTCATCTCGACCACGTTGTTCTGGCACATGCCGATTATCTTCTCGCTTGTGGACAGTATGTCCCCCTCCTGCCACAGCGGCAGGACGTACCTCTTTACAAGCTCGATGTAGCTCTCGCCGCGCTCGACAAAGTGGGTCTGTATCGCAAGCCGCTGATACTTCTGCCCACCCGCCTCGATCTCCGGACGGACAAAGTAGACAACGCCGTCCTTTTCACGCCTTGCTTCCTCGCTGTTCCGAAAAGCCATTTCA
>CAZBNJ010000054.1:0-8965 GCA_964493515.1 uncultured Oscillospiraceae bacterium
GTTTTACCACCCTGACGGCGTCTGTCCTGGCGTTTACCGCGTAGACATTGACATAATCTCGGCTCAGGGTGTTGACGACCGCCAGCTGTTCCTCCAACTGCCTGTTGGAAAGCTCGGTGGTGCGGAGGAGCTTTTTGTTCCAGCGTGAACGCAGATAGAGCGCGATCATCACGCCGATTGCAACGGCGGCAAGCGCCGCAGCTATGACCACGACCTCCGGATGCGCCCGCACATACTGCGCAAAGGACATATTTTCGGGCGTGCTTGCGGTGTAGGTCGTGATGAGCTGGCTCATGGCGTCGCCCGACATCTGCTCGATGCACTTGTTCAGTATGGTGATAAGCTCATGGTCGCTGCTGCTTCTGACATACATCCTGAAATCGAAGCTCACGGAGTCGACCATGCTGTACTTCAGCGGCGCGGTGTTGTCGCTGTTCACAAACGACTGCGCCGTGTAGGTATACACATAGGTGGCGTCCGCCTCTCCGTCCAGGACCGCGCGGAGGGCGCTCTCCTTGGTCTGACACGCCAGAACGGTGGCGTTCCCTATCATATCCTGGTCGACCGCCACGTCCGCCAGCATGTCCGCCACCGCCAGCGTGCCTATCTCACCGTTGAAGTCCTTGCGGGTCACCAGCGCCATGCCGGTGTTCAGATAGGCTTCCGTATAAAATCCGTTTCGCTTCAAGCCGTCAGATTTCAGCTGGTCCTGACGCCAGTCGATGACCACGTCCACCCCGTTGTTTTCCGCAAGGTCGTAGTACTCCGCGCGGTCGTTTGGCACAACGGTCTCGTAGGACAGCCCCGCCATCTCCATAAGCTGAGCAAAGTAGTCGGGCAGTATTCCCTTCAATTCGCCGTTTTCCACATAGGAATATGGCTTTCGGTCGCCCATGGAGGTTACGGTTATCTGCTTGCGGCCCGCAGCCACCTCCTGTATGTAAGCCTGCTCGCGCTCGGTAAAGGATAGCGTTTTGGGAGCGCTGTTGCCGTAATACTTGTAGTGCAGGACGTTTGTCCAGTCACCCTCGTTTATGTTCATCTGGTCGATGGCGTAGTTTATCTCATCCAGCAGCTCGGTGTCGTCCTTTTGTACGATGGCGTAAAAATAGTCGGTCTCTATGACGTCCAGCGTCTTTTCATTTTCCGTCTTTCTCAGGTTGCTGGAAAGGATGGCGTCGATAACTCCGTTTTGCAGATCCGTCGCCATCTGACCGGCGTCGGCGTACTCCCGCGCCTTATAGGTGAACCCCTTATCCCGCGCAAACTCGACCAGGCTCTGATTCTGGCTGCTTCCCGGCACGACGCCTATCGTGATACCGTCATAGGTGGCATAGACTCCTGATAACTGCTTGGTGTTGTCCGCCCGAACGGACAGCACCGTGCTGTTTCTTCCTATCGGAAGAGAGAATGCGTACAGCTCTTCACGCAGAGGAGTCTTTCGGGCGGATGTCACCACGTCTATCTCTCCGCGCTCCAGCATGGTGAGCATATCCTCCCAGGACTTCTCATATCCGACGAACTCAAAATTCAGGTGGGAGTATTGGGAGACAAGGTTCAGAAACTCCACGCCGTACCCGGTGAGGTCGCCGTTCTCGTTTTCCATATGGTAGCCGTCAAAATAGAAAACGCCCGCCCTTACCGTCCTGTTATTGTCCGACGGCTCCGCGCTTGCCGCTATATGACCGGACAAAAAAATCAGCAGACACAGCAACAGACAGATCGCCCGTCTCCCGCTGCGCGCGTATGTCGTTATCCGTGTGTTTCGTTTCTCTTTCATGCCACCCGTATCCTTATGTTTTAATGATTGCATATTTTGGGTCACTTTATTATACCGCATTTATCCGTAATGCGCAACCATAGTCTTTGATAAAATCTGATAAATTCCCGCTTAACGGCGGTCTTGTCGGCTTTACTTATCCGCAACTTTGTGCTATAATATCCGCATTGTGGATATTATTTCTGAAAGGACTACATGAACAAATGCCAAACCGCGTCAACGCGCTGATAACCGTTAAATCGCAGTCGGTTTTCGAGGGAAACACCGACGACATCGAAATGCTGGTCGGCGGACACTTTTCGTCCACCGATTCGGGCTATGAGATAATCTACGACGAGACCGACCCCGAGACCTCCGAGGTCACGCACACCACGATAACCATTGTGCTCGGCGGACAGATAACCGTAAAGCGCGAGGGCGGCGTGAACACACAGATGATCTTCGAGCGTCGACGACGACACCTCGTCTACTACGACACGCAGTTCGGCTCGCTGCTCGTCGGAGTGACCACCCACCGCATCGATATGACGCTCGAGCCGGACACCGGCGGCACTCTCGAGGTGGACTACGCGCTTGAGATCGACGGTCAGATAGCAAACGAGATACGACTGAGCTTGAAAGTTGCGCCCTCGGTCGAAAAAGAGGGCTGAATACGAAATATTTTGGAGGAATCGTGATGACAAACCTTGTTGAAAGCGCAAAGCTGCAGCTCGCCGACCTTGTGCTCGGTGCTTACAGGCGCGCGGCGGAGGACGGCGTTCTGCCCGCGTCGGACGAGATAACCGTGTCGGTAGAGATACCGCGCGACCTGCGCAACGGCGACTATGCGACCAGCTTCGCCCTCGCCGCGGCAAAGAAGCTCGGCAAGAACCCGCGTGAGATAGCCACCGCGATAAGCGAGCGCATCTCGCTCGATGGCAGTATGTTCTGCGCCTGCGAGATAGCGGGACCCGGCTTTCTGAACTTCAAGCTGCGCGAGGACTGGTTCTGCGACGTCGTTTCGGCGGTGCTGCGCGACGGCGACGACTACGGCCGCGTGAATGACGGCGAGGGCCGCAGCGTACAGGTCGAGTTCGTGTCCGCAAATCCGACCGGTCCGATGACCATTGGCAACGCGCGCGGCGGCGTGCTCGGCGACACGCTCTCGTCGGTGCTCGACTTTGCCGGATGGAAGGTCACGCGTGAGTTCTACTTAAACGACGCGGGCAATCAGGTCGCAAAGTTCGGCCGCTCGCTCAACGTCCGCTACCTTCAGCTTATAAACGGAGAGGACTCGATAGAGATGCCGGAGGACGCCTATCACGGCGCGGACATAACCGACCTTGCCGCCGAGTTCCGCGCGGAATACGGCGACGACGCTGTCGGTCTGGACGAGCAGGAGCGCATCGACAAGCTGGTCGACTTCGCCCTCCCCCGCAACATCGAACGCATGAAGCGTGACCTTGCGCGCTACGGGATAAACTACGACGTGTGGTTTGCCGAGTCTACTCTGCACGCGTCCGGCTATGTCGCCGAGACGATAGACATGATAAAAAAGAACGGGCACACATACGAGCAGGACGGCGCGCTCTGGTTCAGGGCTACCGACTTCGGACTTGAGAAGGACGAGGTGCTGGTGCGCTCAAACGGGCTGTACACCTACTATGCCGTCGACATCGCCTATCACCGCAACAAGTTTGAAAAGCGCGGATTCGACCGCGTTATCGACGCACTCGGCGCGGATCATCACGGCCATACGCTGCGCTTCAAGGCGGGCATGGAGGCGATAGGCGTGGACGCGTCCAAGCTCGAGTTCCTGCTGTTCCAGTTCGTCATGCTCTACCGCGAGGGCGAGCTGGTGAAGGTCTCCAAGCGTTCGGGACGCGCGCTGAGCCTTGCCGATCTGCTCGACGAGGTGCCGCGCGACGCCGTGCGCTTCCTGTTCAATATGCAGACCTCAAACTCGGTCATAGACTTCGACCTCGATCTCGCCATCAAGCAGACGAACGAGAACCCGGTCTACTATGTCCAGTACGCCCACGCGCGCATCTGCACCCTGCTTGCCACGCTGGACGCGGACGGTATCTCCCCCGCTCCGGCGGACTCGCTTAGGCCCGAGCTGCTTGCCACGTCGGAGGAGCGCACGCTCATCCGACTGCTCGCAAACTTCCCCGAAGTGATACGCTCGGCGGCGCGCGAGAAGGAGCCGAGCATGATAAACCGCTTCCTCATCGACCTCGCGGGCGCGTTCCACAGCTTCTACGCGGCTTGCCGCATACGCGGCGAGGAGCCGAGCATCGCGTCGGCGAGATACGCGCTCGTGCTCGCGGTACGTCAGCTTCTCCGCACCGGACTGAAGCTACTCGGCGTGAGCGCTCCCGAAAAGATGTAACAAACACAACCGCTTTCAAGGAGAAAACCATGAAACTCAGACGCATAGCATCACTCTTTCTCATCTTTGCCATGCTGCTGTCCCTACCGGCGTTCGCGGCGGACGACCATCCGACCGACGGTGCCGACGAGACGCTCAACCTTATCAGCAGGATATTGGAACGTGAAAAGCTGGATGGACTGCTCGGCATCATCGAGACGTACAGCCTGTACGACTACCCCGGCGACGACGAGATACTCAAGAGCGCGATAGTCGAGTTCTTCTCGCGCCATCCCGAGCTGTTCGAGGAGTTCGCAAACGAGATGTTCGCGACGCAGGACAGATACTCGCACTTCATGGAGCCGTCCACCTACGAATCGAGCTATGTGCTGACCGACTCGTTTGTCGGCATCGGCATCCAGCTCGACGCGCTTCTGGACGGCGTGGTGGTCGCGGTCATACCCGGCTCGCCCGCCGAGGAGGTAGGTATGAAGGCGGGCGACGTGCTTATCTCCGCCGACGGCGTGGAGTTCGAGGACAGCTACTACAAAGCCATCCAGGGCAAGCTGCGCGGCGAGGAGGGCACCGAGGTGACCGTCGGCGTGCTGCGCGACGGCGACAAGCTGGAGTTTACCATGACCCGCCGCAAGGTGGAGCTTTCAAACATCGCCTTTACCGACATGGGCGACGGCGTGGCGTACATACGCATCGCGCACTTCGGCGATATGCCGGACACCTTTTTCGACTTTGTGAACACATACAGCGACCTCGGCGACGAGGGCTTCACGTCGGTCATCTTCGATGTTCGCGACAACGGCGGCGGCAGTCTGGACACGCTGCTGAACATCCTGAACTACACCTTCTGGGAGTCCGATCTGCCCATGTTCTCGCTGCGTTTCCGCGACGAGGAGCCGGAAACATATTACTCGCTCGGTGCGGGTTGGGAGCCGGAGACGGTGGTCGTGCTCACCAACTCAAATACCGCCTCCGCCGCCGAGATGTTTGCCGGAGCGCTCGGATACATGGCTGGCGCGTGGATAGTCGGCGAGGACGAATACACCTACGGAAAGGGCGTCGGGCAGAACCACTTTGAGCTGTACGACGAGTCGGTCGCGGTGATAACCTCGTTTGAGGTGCTGGTCGGCGAGGACATAAGCTACAACGGCGAGGGTATCCCATCCGACATCGTCGCGCCGCCGGACACCATCGCCGCAGCGTATGCGCTCGACCCGCTGCACACCTGGCTTGAGATGTACCCCGGCGCGCGCGGCGACAACGTGTACGCGCTCGAACAGCGGCTTAGCCTGCTCGGACTTACCGACAGCCGTCTGAACGGTGTGCTCGACGGCGCCGAGTTCGACGCGATAAACCGCTTCCGTCGGGCGCACGGTCTGAAGCTCCGCGACTATGTGGACTTCGACACGATGGAGGCGCTGAACGCCGCCGCTGCCGAGGCGGACGTGACCGTCCTGCACGACGCGGCTCTCGACGCGGCGCTCGAGCTGTGCGGCATCGAATAGGATTTGAGCGAAAAAACAGAGGAGGCGATGCCTCCTCTGTTTTTTGCATTTTTTTCGTGAAAACGCGCAGGATATAGTCGAACAACCGACGAAAGGATTGATAAACTTTGGCAAAACCTACCAAGCAGGAATACAGCAAGATGGTCGAGAAAGCGTCGCCAAACTCGCCGCTGTGGAAGGATCTCATCTGCGCGTTTCTCATCGGCGGAGCGATATGCTGCGTCGCCCAGTGCTTCCGCAACATCTTCACCGACACGGTCGGCTTGGACAAGGAGCAGGCAGGCACCGCCACTTCGATAGTTATGGTGTTCCTCGGCGCGTTCTTCACCGCCATCGGGCTTTACGAAAAGCTCGCAAAGTACGGCGGCGCGGGCACTCTCGTGCCGATAACCGGCTTTGCGAACGCCGTCAGCTCCCCCGCTATCGAGTTCCGACCGGAGGGCATCGTCACCGGAGTTTGCTCCAAGATGTTCGGCATCGCCGGTCCGGTCATCGTGTTCAGCACCGTCTGTTCGGTCATCTACGGCATCGTGCTGATGCTCATTCCCTCCTAACCGAGCTTCTGTCCGCACTCGGGGCAGAACTTCGCGCCGGGGGTCAGCTTTTCGCCGCAATTCGGGCAGAATTTCGCGCCAGAAGTGGGCTTTTCGCTCATCTCGCGCGCCATGTTCATGCCCGCCATCATGCCCATTGCCGCGCCCATGCTGTCTGCCATAGCGCCGCCCTTGCCGCTCGACGCCGCGTCCACCATGCCCACGCTGCGGAATCTGTCAACGTCGCCCACCATGCCGTAGGCGGCGTTTTTGTTTATCATAGCCTGCACTTCCGGCGGATATGTGAAGCTGGATATTGTGAAGTCGACCACCGAAAGGCCTACCGACGCCATGTCCATGTCCAGATCCTCGCGTATTCCCGCTGCTATCTGCGGCGCGTTCTGCTGAAGGTTGAACATGTCGTGACCCTCGCGCGGTATCCACTTCATCAGCAGCTGATCGAGCGCCGAGACCACGCGCTCGCGTACATCCTCTACAGTGAACATCTGGCGCATGCCCGCTATCTTGTCGATAAGCGCGATATAGTCGCTCGCCTTTATCACCATAGTTCCGAACGCGCGGATGGGCAGCCCGCCCGGCATTCCCTCCGCGGGTATGTTTATCGCGTTCTTCGTGCCCCATTTCACGGTCAGCTCCTTGGTGTTGACAAACATCACCTCAGCGCGAAGTCCGCTCGCAAATCCAAACTTGAAGCCCTTCAGCGAGGACAGGAACGGTATGATGTCGCTTGCGACCTCAAAGCTGCCCTCATCCTTGAACACGCCCTCGATACGTCCGTTGTACAGGAACACCGCGTCCTGACCCGGCTTTATCACAAGGCGGCTTCCCTTCTTTATCTCGCCGTTGCGCCATATCCAGAACAGAACGTCGTCGCGGTACTCCTTCCACTCGATGACGTCCGCCCACTGCCTTGAAAACAGTCCCATATCGCCTTCTCCTTTCCAAAAATCGCGCTAACTGAGCAGTCCCGAATATCCCAAAAGCCAGACGAGCCCGGCAAGCACCAATATGCCTATTCCTATTGCCGCAGCTATCTTTGCGCCGCTCTTCGGATAATTTCCCGCTATTGCTCCGGTCTGACCGTTTATCACACAGCCGTACTGCTTGTCGCGGTAGATGAATCCGGTCGCCCATATCGGCAGCAGCACCTGTTTGAAGCTCACCTGCGAGAAGTTGGTCGTAGCGGTAAGCGAGCGGACTTCGTCGTACTTCCGCAGGATGTTCCGTCTGACCTCCTGAAGGATTATCGAGTGCATTATCTGCTTTGCCGTCTCGAATCCCGCGTCCGGCTGCAATACATACCGCGTCGAGCCGACCCCGCTCAAATACGCCGGAGCGTATGGCACGACCGCGTGCAGGTCGTAGCTGTCCACCTTCGCCGCGATGGCGTTCTGTCCGTTGTCGGCGGGCACCTGAATGTCGTCAAACACACGGTTCCAATTTCCGCGTATCGGATACCACCTGACACGGCGCTCGCTGTGGCGATTCTTGCCGCTTCCGACGGTGACATAGTACACCTCGCCGCCCTCCGCACGCCAGTTCGACTGTGTCTGCGCGTCGTACGTCCAGTACGGGCGGTAGACGGCATTCATCTCCTGCTGCTGATACAGTCGTTTGAGTGCCTTCGGCGCCCAGAATCGCTTGCCCACCCAGTTTAGGAATATCGACTTTGCGCCGCGCTTGTCAACGGCGAACGGCAGGATGCCCTCCGGCGGTATGCCCGCCTCCTGTTTGGTGGCAAGGACGTGCGGCGAGCCGCAGTAGCTGCACTCGACACTCGTCACCGCGCCGTCCACGGTTATCTCCGCGCCGCACGACTGACAGTATATCACCTGGCGGTCGGTGGGCACGGCGACGCGCGCCTTTGCGAGCATCTCCGGCGTGAACGGCAGCTCGCTGACTATGCCGTCCCCCTCGGTGTCGTCGGTCTCTGTGCCGCAGCTTGGGCAGAGAAATTTATGCTTTGCCGCGTCCCATTCCATTGCCGTGCCGCAGCCCGGACAGAGGAAGAGCACGGCGTCGTTTCGGGTATCAGACAACAGCGCTTACCTCCATACAAAACGGGACGGACGCACCGCCCGCCCCGTTTTCACACGTTTTCGGCTTATTTGCCAAGCTCCGCCTTGAGCTTCGCGAGCTCGTCCTCGACGTCCGCGCTCTTGCGGTCGTACTTCGCCTCGAGATCCTTGAGCTCCTCGTTCGAGTCCTTGTTCAGCTCCGCCATCGCATTTGCGGTGTCCAGCATACGGTCCGCCTTCTCCTCCATGCGCTCGAAAGCGGAGATGCTTCCGGCTGCGGAGGATATGGTCGAGTCTATCTTGTTTATCTTCTCCTGCGTCTTTGCGACGGCGACCTTAGCCTTTATCGCGTCGCGGCGGGCGGTCAGCTCGTTCAACTCGCTCTCCAGCTTGTCGTGCATCTGGCGCATCTTCGCGGCGTTGTCCTTGGCAAGCGCATACGCCTGCTCAAGTCCGGGCAGCGACGCGGAAAGCTCGTTCTTGCGGGTAAGGAAAGCGCGGGCGTCGTCGTCGTTGCCCTCCTGCACGGCGCGCGCGGCGTACTTCTGATACTTGTCTATCTCCGCCTGGCACTCCTCAAGCAGACGCTTCTGGCGCTGCTCCTCCGCCATAACTCCCGCAGTCTCCGCCTTGACCTTGCCGAGGTCATCGGATATGTCGCGTATGTACTGATCGACCATCTTTGCCGGATCTTCCATCTTGTCGAGCATCGCATTGATGTTCGACGACATTATGTCCTTAAA
>CAZBNJ010000055.1:0-8434 GCA_964493515.1 uncultured Oscillospiraceae bacterium
AGAGAGATTTTGAAAACATGAGCGCCGAGCCGGAGTTCAAGCCCGAGCCGACGCCGGATACCGAGCCTGCCGAGCAGCAGCCGATATACGAAGAACCTGCCGCGCAGTCGCCGGTGGAGCCCGAGCCGACCGTTCAGTGGAGCCCCGAGCCGACACAGCCGCCGATATACGCCGAGCCGGTGCAGCCGAGCTATCAGCCCGCGCAGCAGCCGATGTTCGACCAGAATCGGTACGCCGAGCAGGGAAATCAGTGGAACGCCGAACCGCGCTACGGATGGCAGCAGAGCGGTCAGCCGATGTATCAGCCGATGCCGCAGCCGAAAAAGAAGATGGGCAGGGGCATGAAGCGGTTCATCGCGGCGATGGTCGCGATAGCGATACTCGGCGGAGGCTTCGGCGTGTTCTCGATATTTTATTCGATAGAGCCGGGCAGCAACGGCACGCTGTTCAGCGTCGAGCGCCGCGGTACGCAGGACGACCGCCTGAACGTGCGCGACCCGATTGATCCGAGCGCCGATCCGACCCCCGACTATGACCTCTACGTCTCGCCGACGCCGGATATAGCGCCGAACGAGCCGCTCAAGGGCAACGGCGTGGGCGAGGGCGGACCGGAGATGCAGCTCGACCACGGCGACAGCAAGGGAGCGCTTACGCCGCAGCAGGTAGCCGCGAAGTGCAAGCAGTGGACGGTCGGCGTCGTCGCGACCAAGTATGCGGACAGCTACTACTACTTCTCGGGCACGACCTCGACCTCGACCGGAACCGGCATAATCATGTCGAGCGACGGCTACATCATCACCAACCACCACGTTATCAAGAGCGCGACCGCGCTTTCGGTGGTGATGCTGGACGGCACCGAGCATGAGGCGATGCTCATCGGCTCGGACGAGAAGAGCGACCTCGCGGTGCTGAAGATAGACGCCAGCGGACTTCCGGCGGCGGAGTTCGGCGACAGCGACGCGCTGCTCGTCGGCGACCCGGTGTACGCGATAGGCAACCCGCTCGGCCTTGAGCTGATGGGCACCTTCACCGACGGCATCGTCTCGGCGATAAACCGCGACGTGACGGTGGACGAGCGCACCATGACGCTGATACAGACCAACGCGGCGATAAACTCGGGCAACTCGGGCGGCCCGCTGATAAACCAGTATGGCCAGGTCGTGGGCATAAACACGCTGAAGATGCAGGACTACTCGACCACCGTTGAGGGACTTGGCTTCGCCATCCCGACCAACACCGCAAAGGCGATAATAGACGAGCTTGTCGAGTTCGGCTATGTCAGCGGATATCCGGCGATTGGCCTGCGCTGCGACAACGTAAACGAGGCGATGAGCCAGTATTACAGGATACCGACCGGCGTGCTCGTGCGCTATGTCAATCCGAACGCGAACGCCTACTTCGCGGGACTTCAGGTCAACGACGTCATCGTCGAGGCGCAGGGTGAGCGCATCGAGAACTACACCGACCTGAGCACGCTCGTCCAGAAGTGCAAGGCGGGGGACAGCTTCACGCTGAAGGTGTACCACTACAACAGCGGCGAATACGAGACCCTGCAGTTTGCGCTCAACGACGAGAACGACTTCCAGGACAGCACCGCCATCTCTCCGAAAACGCCGAACTGAGGCGACATAAATTCTGATAAATCGCAAAAAGAAAGCCGTCTACCGATGTGGTAGGCGGCTTTTACACATTTTCAACAGGGTTATGCACAGGCGTATTATGTCAACCGAGCAGCCCGAGCCTGTCGATGAGCACGAAGAAATCCTCACGAAGCAGCGGCGAGTGCAGCATCAGATCGCCGTACTCGTTGCCGCGCAGCACGCCAAGCTCGACCGCCTTGCGCACCGCCTCCGCCGCGTACGGGCTTGGCGTATTGCTCCAAGAGTCGCCGATGTCCCCCATCTCGGCGATGATCGCGGGGTAGTCCTTGTACGCGATGTTCAGGTCGACCGCGGTGGAGATGCCGGGCACACGCCCGCTCGACGTGTACTGCCACATCCCGAACTCGCCGGTGTAGGTCGGAGCGCCCGCCCACTGCGCGAGCCACACGTCATACTCCTCGAGCAGCGACGGCTCGAAGCGGGTAGTAAGCCAGCTCAGGCTCGCGTAGAGCATCGGATAGTACCCGGCGGCGCGGACGCGCTCGAGGAAGGTGCGGGCAACGGCGCTGAGCTGCTCGCGGCTCAGTCCTTTTAGCGACGGATCCTCAATGTCGTAGGCGACCGGCATGGTCGGGTCGGTGCCGCGTATCAGCTCGAGGCAGAAGTCCGCCTCCTCCGCCGCGCGCTCGGGCGTGGTGGCGTAGGAGTAGTGGTAGAAGCCGTAGTTGAGTCCCGCAGCCCGCGCGCCGTCGATGTTCTGCTCGAGATAGCCGTCGCGCTGATCGCTGTTCCTGCCGTAGCCGCTGCGTATCATAACAAAGTCGATGCCGCTCGCCTTGACGCGCTCGAAGTCTATCTCACCCTGATACTCGCTTATGTCGATACCGCGAAATTCCATATATCACGCCGCCTTTCTTGTAAAAAAGTAGGTTATGACCGAGCCGTACACCCCCGAGAACAGCGCAAGCGCCTCGCCGTTTATCTCGGTGCAGAAGATGAGCGCGCACATCACGCCGGTCAGCGCCAGTGTGACGAGGCTCTTGACCTCGAGCAGCGCGGCGGCACGGTTTGCCATCGAACACAAAAGTTTTTTCACTGTCTTACCTCCCTCTCCAGATCGTCCAGTCGTTTTTCGGTGCCGGTGTGCCACTGCTCGAGCTTGTATACCCGCTCGATAAGCCCATTGTGTCTCTCTACTTTACGCTCGAGCGCGGAGATTCGTGCAAGTATCGTGCCGGCGGTGGCGGCAAGCCCGAGCAGATAGACTACCACTTCAAAGCTGAATTCCAACGTAAACACCCCCTTTCACAGCGGGGTGCGTCGAATGGGTGGAGTTTACACAAAAGGGTATACTTTCGGAAAAATGTTTTTCGGTCACAAAATTTTTCCGGCGGCGGTTGAAAAAGATTCTAAAGCGTGATATACTAATATGTCAGATTGTGGGGATAACTGAAAAAACTTTTGCGGAGGGTTTTTGAAATGGCTGTCAAGTATATTTTCGTGACCGGAGGCGTGGTATCGGGGCTTGGAAAGGGCATAACCGCGGCGTCGCTCGGTCGACTGCTCGGCGCGCGCGGACTTCGCGTGGCGATGCAGAAGCTCGACCCGTATCTCAACGTCGACCCCGGCACCATGAGCCCCTTCCAGCACGGCGAGGTGTTCGTCACCGACGACGGCGCCGAGACCGACCTCGACCTCGGACACTACGAGCGCTTTACCGACATGAATACCTCCGCAAATTCCAACGTCACGTCGGGAAAGATCTACTGGTCGGTGCTCAACCGCGAGCGCGCCGGAGACTTCCTCGGCGGCACGGTGCAGGTGATACCGCACGTCACCAATGAGATAAAGAACCGCATCTACCGCATGGGCACGCCGGGCACCGACGTGGTCATCGTTGAGATAGGCGGCACGGTTGGCGACATCGAGAGCCAGGCGTATCTCGAGTCTATCCGCCAGGTCGCCACCGAGGTGGGCAGGCAGAACGTGCTCTACGTCCATGTCTCGCTCATCGTCGCAATACCCGGTTCGGGCGAGCTGAAGTCAAAGCCCACCCAGAACTCGGTCAAGGATCTGCTGTCGATAGGCATCCAGCCGGACATAATAGTCTGCCGCACCGACAGCCCGATAACCCGTGACATCCGCGAAAAGATATCGCTTTTCTGCAACATACCGCAGGAGCAGGTCATAGAGAACGCCACCGCCGACTCGCTGTACGAGGTGCCGGTGATGCTTGCCAAGGAGGGACTGGACACGGTGGTCTGCCGCAAGCTCGACCTCGGCGACAACCCGCCCGACCTCGGCGACTGGAACGATATGCTCCGCCGTATGCGCACAGCCAACCGCGAGGTCAAGATCGGCCTTGTCGGCAAATATGTCAACCTCCACGACGCGTATCTGTCGGTGGTCGAGGCGCTGCACCACGGCGGCTATGAGAACGGCGCGAACGTGACCATCGAGTGGATAGACAGCGAATTTGTCACCGAGCAGAACGTAAACGAGAAGCTCCACGGCGTGGACGGCATACTCGTCCCCGGCGGCTTCGGCGATCGCGGCATCGAGGGCATGATAATCGCCGCGAAGTACGCGCGCGAGAACAAGATACCCTACTTCGGCATCTGCCTCGGACTGCACATCGCGACCATCGAGACGGCGCGCAGCCTGTGCGGCCTGGACGCAAACTCGGTCGAGTTCGACGAGGATTCGCCCGCGCCGGTCATCGACATAATGCCCGATCAGCGCGACATAACCGAAAAGGGCGGCACGATGCGCCTCGGACACTATCCCTGCAAGCTGGTGGATGGCAGCCGCGTCCGCGGGATATACGGCGAGGAGGAGATAAGCGAGCGCCATCGACACCGCTACGAGGTCAACAACGACTTCCGCGACGCGCTCGGCAAGGCGGGCCTCAAGATAGCCGGAATGTCGCCGGACGGCAGGCTGGTTGAGATAATGGAGCGCGGCGACCATCCGTGGTTCGTGGGCGTGCAGTTCCATCCTGAGTTCAAGAGCCGTCCGAACCGCGCGCACCCGCTGTTCAGGGACTTCATCCGCGCGTCGCTGGAAAACTCCGGCAAATAAGACGAAAAAACGAAATGCCGAGGGTGACCGCCCCCGGCATTTGTCTTTCAAAGGAGAGGTGAGAACGATGTCGATACTGCTTCACATCTGCTGCGCGCCCTGCTCGGTCGAGTGCATATCGTCGCTGCGCGAGGAGGGCATCGAACCGCACGGATTCTGGCTGAACCCGAACATCCAGCCGTACACCGAATACAAGGCGCGGCGGGACACGCTCGTCGAGTACGCAAAGACGGTGGATATGCCGCTGGAGCTGTTCGACGAGTACGACCTCCGCGCGTGGGTGCGGGCGCTGCCGTCGCTGGACGATCGCTGCGGCGCGTGCTATACGATGCGCCTCGACCGCGCCGCGAAGTACGCCGCTGAGCACGGTTTTGACGGCTTTTCGACCACCCTGCTCATAAGCCCGTATCAGCGCCACGACCTCATTCACGAGATAGGCGACTCGCTCGGCGAAAAGTACGGCGTGCCCTTTGTCTACCGCGACTTTCGGCCGCGATTCCGCGAGGGACAGCGCCGCGCACGCGAGATGGGGCTGTATATGCAGAAATACTGCGGCTGCGTCTTTTCGGAGGAGGAGCGCTATCTGAAGAAGAAATAGGCGCAAAAATGAAATTTGCCGCAAACTAAACTTTCATTTTTGCTCGATTTCAAGTGTTGACAGCGGCGCAATTACCTGTTATAATGAAGTGCAAGCGAAGGATTTTCGCTTGCAACTTTCATATTTAAGGGAACTTTTGAAAGGAGGTACGCAGTTGAAGTTTTCAAGAGCAAACCGGTTGGTGCGCGGAATGATGCGCGGCAGCCGCAGGGATACGCTGCTGCTGTTCGCTGTCATAGCGCTGGTGGTGCTGTTCATGACCGCGTCGACGATATTTATCGACTCGCTCAACGAGAGCGAAACCGAGAACCGCAGGCAGATGTACGGCAGTTGGCAGACGATGTTCTACGCCGCCGACGACACAACGCTTGAGAAGATGCTCGAGGTCGCGCCGGACACGCTGGCGGCGGAGTTTGTCGGCGAGCGCAGCGACATCGGCGTGGTAGCGGCTGCGTCCGAAGCCTGGCTTGAGCGCGGCTCGATAACCATGCGCGAGGGCGAGTTCCCGCAGAACAAGGGTGAGATAGCGCTGGTCGCGTCGTCGCTCACCGAGGACTACAAGGTGGGGGACACGATAAGTGTCGAGTACATTTACAGCAGCGTCTATCAGCAGGAGCGGCGCGTCGATATGACGGACGTCATCATGCAGTATGTAACAATAGACGACGAGCTTATCGCCGCTACGGTAGAGTACATGATGAAGCTGAACGCGACCCAGGATAATTCTATACCATACGCGGAGATGACCCAGGAGCAGCGCGCCGGGCTTCGCGAGAAATACACCAAGTGGTTCGGAGAAATGGACGAGGACGGGCGTAGCCACTGGATAGCAAGCTGCGTGCAGTACGGTCAATATTACGACGAGAACGGCAATCATCTTTGGTTTGGAAGGGATGACGACCCCTGGAAGACCGGTGGCGGCACCCGTCGCCATGTCAATACATACGGCTACGAGGGCACAGATCTTAGGCTTCGGTCACACCAGCTCGTGACCTCCCTGCTCGGCGAAAAGTTTGGCGCGGACAGGGGCAGCGAGGTGCTGTCCGACGACTTTGACGACGAGCTTACCGCGTGGCGCGAGTACACGATAACCGGAATCATCGAGCCGTACGCCGAGCTGTGGGACGTGGGGCAGATGCAGCTTCCCGAGGCATTCGTTACCGAGAGCGAGGCTGACCATATGCGCGCCGCCATGGACGTGGTACGCGAGGGCGAGGAGGGGATGAACGAGTATTTCCCGCAGTACATCCTGCTGAGCTGCGACGATACCCTGACCGCGGGCGAGCTGTATGAAAAGCAGCTTCCGGTATACACAAACGACGGCGAAGGCCGCTACTTTTTGCAGGTGGACGAGATTGAGGACGGCGTGAACGGATATTTCAGCGGCAAGCTTGCCGACGACCTTCCGCCGTATTTTCAGGATTATATCGACCAGGGACATATAAGCTCGGTCGTGTCCTTTACGTCCTGGTCGGGTGTGAACACCGAGACCGTGCTTGGCTCGGGCTTTGTGATGAACGACCTTAGCGGTGTGCAGTACATAACCTTCCGCGAGGTGCGCAACAACGAGATAGGCGACAAACTGACGGCGTACCGACCCTTCCCGACCGACCATCTCTCCGCCGACTACGCCTATCAGACGCAGTCGGGCGAGATATTCCGCCTCAACTCGTTTGCCTATCCGCTCGCGGCAAGCACAGCCACCGGCGCGATGGGCGAGGTGATGAGCATCGCGATATACATCGTCGCGTTCTTCGCGGTGTTCCAGATCTATCTGGCGCAGTCCAGACGACGCAGCCGCCGCAGCTCGGTGATGAAGTCCATCGGCGCGACCGGCGGTCAGGTGTTTGCGATAAACCTGCTCGAGGGCGGGTACATAATCCTCGGCGCGCTGCCGATAGGCGTGGCGCTGGGACTCGGCGTGGCGTATGCCGCGTGTCGGCTGTCCGGCGACGGAATGATGTTTGTCGCCGACCCGAGGTCGATAGCGCTCGGCGTGCTCGGATGCGTGGGAGCGGTCGGCTTCGGAATGCTGCTGACCGGAGCGTTCACCGCGCGGATGACCGCCGGACGGGAGCGTCCGCAGCGTGAGCAGAAGCCGCGTCCCAAGGCAAAGCGCATCGGTATGTTCAGGCGTATGCTGCGCATAACCGGCGCGCGTAAGACGGCGGCGCTCGTGCTGCTCGTCACGCTGTTCTGCGGGTCGCTCATCCTGTCGGTGTTCCTCGGCAACAACGCCTATGACGGCTATCGAAAGAATGTCGAGAGCGTAAACGCGCCCGACTATACGATGACGCTCAGCTACGGACTCGCGCAGCGCTACATCGAGGACACTGTCGAGACGATAACGGAGGGCGGCGGCATCGGCGAGCTGCTCGTCTACCCGGTCGCACGCTCGGTCGGCATCGTACTCGAAAACTACGCCGAGTCAAATCCGGTGCTCGCCGAGCTTGCGTCGAGAGACGGAGAGGGCGGCGCGGTCCGCGAGATAAACGGCAGGGACGCGCTCGTGACCGACATCTACGGCATGGATTTCGAGAGTGAGGACACGATAGCGAAGCTGTCCCCGTCGATAGCCGCGGGCAGTATCGACGTGTCGGCGCTGACAAAGGGCACGGCGTGCATTCTTGTCCTGCCGCGCGTGGACGACAAGCTGAACCTGTCCGCATCGCCGCGGGACGCGTACTTCAACGAGCCGCAGCAGGGCGGATTTGCGGTTGGAGACACGCTGAACTTTGTCAGCGAGGCACCCGCCCGCGTCGGCGAAAGCGTCGAGATGCGTGCATACGAGACGACCGCCAGGGTCTGCGCGGTGATATATTCGACCGACCTGTATCCGTTCTCGCAGAGGACCGACGCGGTCACCGTCATCGGCGGCGAGCAGCTCATGCGTGCGCTCTATCCGCTGTCCGGCCGCCGCATGAGCGCCGAGGAGGTCTCGATATACGAGTCGTTTACGATGGGACTTGTCGGCGAGAGCTACGGCCGCACCGAGATATACGGCTACGCCGAAAACTCGGATACCGCCGGCGATGTGACCGCTTTCCGCGCGGCGCGTCTGCTCGGCGCGAAGATGCTCAACCACCATCCGGCGAACGTGAAGATGTACTCCGAAGCGACCAACGGCATGATAATGATAGCCGCGCTCTGTGCC
>CAZBNJ010000056.1:0-8296 GCA_964493515.1 uncultured Oscillospiraceae bacterium
GGGTGCAGAACAGCAAGGTCGCGAACGTGTTCGAGGACAGACTTGCCGACGTGTGGGTCTGTGAAATGGAGGCTTATCGGGACTACACCAAGTTTGAAAAGTGCTCCAAGTGCGAGCTGCTTGCGTTCTGTCGCGGATGTCCCGCCGTTGCGAGCGGCAGAGACGGCAATTTCTACGCCGCCGACCCGCAGTGCTGGAAGGACATTGAATTTTAGTGTATACTTAAACTTATAGGAGGAAAAACACCATGAACGAGCTTATCGAGAAGATCGTGAACCGCCACGCCATCCGCCGCTTTCAGCCGAGGCAGATCGAGGAGGATGTCCTTGAGCAGATACTCGCCGCCGGACTATACGCACCGAGCGCGGGCAACAACCAGCGCTCCATCGTCGTCGTCTCGCAGGACAGGGAGGTAAACGAGAAGCTGGGTGTTATCAGCCGCCTTGCCTGCTTTGGATGGAAGGAACCCACCGAGCTCAACCGCCATGTGTCCGACGACCAGCCGAGCATCCTTGACGACATCAACCTCAAAAACGTGTTCTATGACGCGCCCACTGTCCTGCACCTCTTTGTGAGCGCTCGCGAAGACGCGGGATTCCTTGCCGAAAACATGTGGCTCGCGGCGCATTTTTTGGGCGTCGGAGCCTGCTTCATCAGCCGCGGAGAGCAGACCTTCGGCACCGAATACGGCATGGAGCTGCGCAAAAAGTGGGGCATCCCCGAGGGACTGACTGCCGCCGGACATCTGCCGCTCGGATACCTCGACGGTCCCGAACCGCACGCAAAGCCGCGCAGAGAGGGCCGCATAATACGGGTGTGAAATCATCCGCACAGACTGAGAGGATAACCATGACACAGAACGAACGCCGCGTTTTTCTGATACAGCACCTCTTAGGTGAGAAGTCTCGCTATAAGGATATCTCCATACCAAACAGCATTGACGAACAGCGGAGTCTGCTCCGCTCGCTGATGAACGTCCGACCGCCGGAGGACATAGACGAACACTTCCTTGCGGTACAGGACGAATATCTGCGGGAGGAGCTTGCGTCAAGGGACGTGACCGACGTCGTCGACCTGTCCCCGATCTCCGACGGCATATATCTGTGGCAGGGCGACATCACCACCCTTCGCTGCGACGCCATTGTGAACGCCGCGAACAGCGGTATGACCGGCTGCTACATCCCTTGCCACGCCTGCATCGACAACGCCATCCACACCTATGCCGGCGTTCAGCTCCGACTCGAGTGCGCGCGGCTGATGGAGCGGCAGGGACACCCGGAGGCGACGGGCGGAGCCAAGATAACGCCCGCCTACAACCTCCCCTGCAAGTTCGTCCTGCACACCGTCGGGCCTATCGTCGCGGGTGGGCTGAAGCCTCGCGACGAGGAGCTGCTCGCCGCCTGCTATCTCTCCTGTCTGGAGCTTGCGGAGCGGAGCGGTGTCAAAAGCGTCGCGTTCTGCTGCATTTCAACAGGAGAATTTCATTTCCCGAACCGGCGCGCTGCGGAGATCGCGGTGCAAACGGTCCGCGAATACCGAACGAAAAACAATAGCGAAATCAAGGTGATATTCAATGTTTTCAAAGATGTCGACTACGAGATCTACCGAGAGCTACTCGCGGCAGATTGAGCGGCTGCGCGCCGCGCTCAACTCCGCCGACGCCGTGGTCATCGGCGCAGGCGCGGGGCTTTCCACCTCGGCGGGATTCGTCTATACCGGCGAGCGCTTTGAGAAATATTTCTCCGACTTTGCCGAAAAGTACGGCTTTCGGGACATGTACTCGGGCGGCTTCTACCCCTACTCCACGCTGGAGGAACACTGGGCATACTGGAGCCGCTACATTTTTATCAACCGCTACATGGACGCGCCCAAGCCGGTGTATAATGAGCTGCTTGGGCTCGTGAAGGACAAGGACTACTTTGTGATAACCACGAACGTCGACCACTGCTTTCAGAAGGCAGGTTTTGACAAACAGCGGCTGTTCTACACCCAGGGCGACTACGGCCTGTTCCAGTGCTCGGTCCCCTGCGACATAGACACCTATGACAACGAGGAGACTATCCGCCGCATGGTGGCAGAACAGAAGGATATGCGAGTTCCCACCGAGCTTGTCCCAAAATGCCCCAAGTGCGGGAAACCGCTGACGATGAATCTGCGCGCCGACGACAAGTTCGTGGAGGACGAGGGCTGGCTGAGGGCGGCGGCGCGATATGAGGACTTTTTGAGGTCAAAAAAGGACGGAAGCATCCTGTTCTTGGAGCTTGGCGTGGGATACAACACACCCGGCATAATCAAGTATCCGTTCTGGCGTATGACCGCGCAGAATCCGAGCGCGACATACGTCTGCGTCAACTTCGGCGAAGCCGCCTGCCCCGTCGACATCGAGCGCCAGTCTGTCTGCATAAACAGTGATATCGGACGGGTAATTCGCGACTTAAAGTGACAGCGGTCGGTTTCCGCTCAGTGGGGCTAAACCTTCCACACTATCTCCACCCTGTCCCCGTCTATCAGCACGCGGTCGATGAACTCTGCGGCAATGACCTTCTTCTCCTCAAAGCTCGCCGCCCCAAAGTCCAGGTGTTCGCACCGCGCCGGAGACGCGCCTCTCGCTATCAGCGCCTCCCTCTCCTTGTTCAGCCGGTCTATCTGCTTTGAGATGTACGCCGCCGACACCTCGCTGCTTTCGGCTATCGCGGCGACCAGCCGCTCTATCTTTCGCTCCACCGCGAGTATCTCCTCGGCGGTCCCCCCGTCATCCGAAAAAACGCTCTCCGACGGACAGCCCTCTATCATCTCTCGTATCCGCGCCGCGACGTATTCCTCCAGCTCCTTCAGCTCCACGCGTATCGACGCGTCGCAGGCAGACAGATTCGACCGTCCCGAGCAGACAAGGCAGGGCTTGTCCTCCGCCTTTATGTAGTTCACCTTCAACGCGTAGCCACACTTTCCGCACTTCAGAATCCCTGTCAGCCACGAGTACTTGCCCGCGTTCGAGCGCGATATCTGCCTGTTCTTCGACAGCTTCGCCTGCACTCTCAGCCACAGTTCGGAGTCGATGAGACCCTCGTGGTTTGCGACGGTCAGCATCTGTCCCTCAAGCGCGTTGTACTTGTTTCGACTGCGGTCGCGACGTCCTATCACGTTGCAGGCGTGGGTGCCGTCGAACGCCTCTATGCCCTGCTGTATCTTCAGCCCCATCGCCAGACAGTGCCAGTACACGTTCTCGTCCGCGCGGACGTACAGCGGGCTGTGCAGGATGCGGGACAGGGTCACGTTGTCCCATCCCTCCCGCTTCGGTCCGTGTATGCCTCGGGCGCTCAGCTCACGCGCGATGCTCCGAAGCGACGCGTCCGGCTTGTCGTACTCCTCGAAGATGCTCCGCACAACATCGGCATTTTGGTTCGCGGCGAGCGAGGATACCCGCCGTCCGTCGTCCTCGATCTTGGTGAGGTCGAACCCGTAGGGCGCGGGTCCACCCGGCCACGCACCGAGCGAAAATCGGTGAACATAGTTGTCCTTGACTCGCTCGGCGGTGGTCTCGCGCTCGAGCTGTGCGAACACCAAAACGATGTTCAGCATAGCGCGCCCCATCGGCGAGGATGTGTCGAACTGCTCGGTCACCGACTGAAACTCGACATGGTTCTGCTGCAATATCTCCCACAGCCGGCTGAAGTCGGATATCGAGCGGCTGAAGCGGTCGAGCCGATAGACCAGTATCTTTGTGACCCTTCACGCCTCCACCGCCTGCATCAGCTCGGTGAACGCGGGGCGCTTGGTATTCTTGCCCGAAAATCCCTTGTCCGTGAAAATGAGCGCATCGCCGTCGGCAAATCTGCGGCACTGTTCGATCTGTCCCTCTATCGAGAGGCTGTCCTTCTTGTCCACCGACTGCCGCGCGTATATCGCGTTCATCGCCTGTCTTTGCGCGCAGCCGCGAGAAGCAGGATGCACCGACGGTGTATCGCCGCGAGCCGCGCCATTCGCTCGGCACGATCTTTTGTCAGATAAGTGTTTGTAACAGTCATACACACACCTCCCCAAAGGGATGATATGTGGTCGGCAGCTCGAAATATGCCCGTCCACTGGACAATCCTTCTTAAATCCTCTATAATGATATCGGACACAAACACAACGAGGAGTGAGCTTATGAACACAGTTGAACGCTGGTCGATGTTCGAGGTCTCCGCGCCGGGCAGGACCGACGGCAATCCCTTCACCGACTACACGGTAAGCGCGACATTTGTCGGCAAAAACGAGAGCGTCACGGCGGACGGCTTCTACGACGGCGACGGCGTGTACAAGGCGCGGTTCATGCCGTCGTTTGATGGCGAGTACCGCTACACGATGAGCGGCAGTTTCGGCGAGAGCGTCGAGGGCGAGTTCACCGTCACCCCGCCGAGCGGCGGCAATCACGGCCCCGTCCGCGTGGCGAATCAGTATCACTTCGTCTACGAGGACACGACGCCCTACTACTCGGTCGGCACGACCTGCTACGCGTGGGCGCACCAGCCGGAGGACGTCCATCAAAAGACACTTGCCGAGCTGGACAAGGGCTACTTCAATAAGATGCGCTTCTGCGTGTTCCCAAAGCACTACATACACAACTTCCGCGACCCGCAGACCTTCCCGTATGTCGGCACGCCGGTGGACAGCTCGAACATGAACGAGGACAACTTCTCCTACTTCGTCGACTTCAGCGGCAACGACTGGGACTTCACGCGGTTCAATCCCGAGCACTTCCGCCGCGTCGAGCGCTGTATCGCCGAGCTGATGGAGCGCGGCATCGAGGCGGACATCATCGTCATGCACCCCTACGACCGATGGGGCTTCTCCGCCATGACCCCCGAGCAGGACGACCTCTACTGGCGCTATGTCATAGCCAGATTTGCCGCCTATCGCAACGTGTGGTGGAGCCTCGCAAACGAGTATGACCTGCTGTTCAAAAAGAAGCTCGCCGACTGGGAGCGGTTCGCGCAGATAATCTGCGAGAAGGACCCGTACAACCACCTGCGCGGCATACACAACTGCATGGCATTCTACGACCACTCGCGTCCGTGGATAACCCACTGCAGCCTTCAGCGGCAGGATCTCTACCGCCATGTCGAGTACACCGACGACTACCGCACCCGTTGGGGCAAGCCTATCGTGTGGGACGAGATAGCCTACGAGGGCAACATCGACATGGGATGGGGCAATATATCCGGTCAGGAGCTGACCCGCAGGTTCTGGGAAGCCGCCCTTCGCGGAGGCTACGCGGGCCACGGCGAGACCTTCATCGACAGTGAGAACGACATACTCTGGTGGAGCCACGGCGGCGATCTGCACGGCGAAAGTCCCGCGCGCATCAAGTTCCTGCACGACATAATGACCCAGACGCCGGGGCTGGGACTGAAGCGCGGTCAGGGCAGCTTCGACGAGGTCGTCGGCGTGCCCGACGTGGGCTTTGCCGGCGCGGGCGGCTATGAGATACACTACTACGGCTTCGGACGTCCCTCCTTCCGCGACTTCGTAAAACCGGAGGGAGAGTGGAAGGTCGAGATCATCGACACCTGGGAGATGACGCTGACCGACGCCGGCGTCCACAGCGGCAACTTCCGCGTCGCGCTCCCCGGCAAGGAGTATATGGCGGTGCGACTGACGAGGGTGTAGCTCCTCCACGCAAAAAACGGCATGAAAAAAGCGGCTACCGCGCAGGCAGCCGCTTTTGTTTTGCTTACTTCTCCGGATAGATGACGCTGTGGCGTATCGGGAACCACTCCTTCAGCGCCTTACGCATCGTCAGATCCCAGAAGTCCCACTCGTGGCCGTATCCGGGCACCTCCTCGTAGAACACGTCGTAGCCGGTCTCCTTGAGGAAGTCGCGGGCGAACTGCGCACCCTCCAGCGCGCCGTCCTTATCGCCGCAGGTGATGTAGAACTTGGGCAGTTTCTTGCCCGACGCCACATTGTCCTTAGCTATCTGCTGCAGCACCTCGTACGGCGCGGGTCCGTCGTACTTGGGTGCGGGCATTCCGGCACGCGGTTTGGTCGGATTGAGACTGCCGCCCGCCGACATTATCAGCGCGCCGGCATAGTTTTCGGGGTACTTCAGGGCTATCTTGCCCGTTCCGCCGCCGCCCATCGAAAGGCCCGCGATGAAGTTGTCCTCGCGCTTGTCCGAGAACGGGAATATCGCGCGGCACATCGTGGGAAGCTCCTCCGCCACGAACGCCTGATACTTCGCGCGCTCGGCGTCCTCATAGCCGGCGTTAAAGTCGGCGGGCATGACTACTGCGATTTTGTTATCGTCCGCGTAGCGGGTGATATTCGTGAAGTGCAGATAGTCGCTGTCGTCGCCGCTAAAGCCGTGAAGCAGCCACACCACCTGATACTTCATACCCGGGACGTACACGTCTTCCCTGCCCCCCATCATATCGGCGAAGCTCAGGGACGGCAGGCAAATCGTCACGTTCGTCTGCATCTGGAGGCTCTTGGACAGGAAATTCATCTTGATAACTGCCATAATTCATCGCTCCCTTTTGTGTTATTGTCGTGCGAGTATATTCTACCACGATTTGGGTGACTTTGCAAGGCACTTCCAACCGTTGCCGGTGTGGACAGCCTTGACTGGAAGGAGCTGTCCGCATCCGAGATAACAAAACGGGTTCTCGACCGCGTAAAACCCGGCTCGATAGTCCTGTTCCACAACGCCGCGCTGCACACGCCAGAGGCGCTGCCCGGGATAATCGAGTCGCTGCAGGCGGACGGCTACTCGCTCATCCCCGCGGGCGAGCTTATTTACAAGGGCGAATTCACTCTCGATCACGAGGGACGTCAGATACCCGCCGATAACCAGCCGCAATAAGGCTTGCAATTTCTTCCGTTTTGCTTCATAATAGCAATGTATGTGACCCGAAACGCGAAAGGACCTCTGCAAAATGGAAGATACCCGCAAGACAGAACTTTTCGAGCGCACAAGCATACCCAAAGCGGTGATGACGCTGGGCATACCCACCGTTTTAAGCTCGCTTGTGATGGTGCTTTACAACCTTGCCGACACCTACTTTGTCGGTATGCTCGGCGACCCGATACAAAACGCCGCCGTTACGCTGGCAGCCCCTGTGCTGCTGGCGTTCAACGCGGTCAATAACCTGTTCGGCGTCGGCAGCTCGTCCATGATGAGCCGCTCGCTCGGGCGGAAGGACTTCGACACGGTGCGCCGCAGCTCGGCGTTCGGCTTTTATTGCACGCTGATATGCGGCATACTGTTCTCGCTCGGCTACACCGTCTTTCGCTCGCCGATGCTGCGGGTGCTCGGCTCGGATGTCGACACGCTCGCGCCTACGACGCAGTATCTGTTTTGGACGACCACCCTCGGCGCAGCACCCGCGATGCTCAACGTCGTCATGGCGTACCTCGTTCGGTCGGAGGGCGCGTCGCTGCACGCGAGCCTGGGCACGATGAGCGGCTGTCTGCTGAACATAATCCTCGACCCGATATTCATCCTGCCCTGGGGACTCAACATGGGCGCGAGCGGCGCGGGATGCGCGACCTTTATCTCCAACTGCGTCGCCTGTCTCTACTTCTTCGTGCTGCTGTTTGTCAAGCGAGGACGCACCTATGTTTGCATAAACCCAAAGATGTTCGGCATGCGCAAAAGCATCGTCGTCGGAGTGTTCGGCGTGGGCATTCCCGCGTCGATACAAAACCTGCTGAACGTGACCGGCATGACGCTGCTCAACAACCTGACCGCCGCGTACAACACAAGCGCGGTCGCGGCGATGGGCATTGCCAACAAGCTGCACAACATTCCCTTCCAGATAGCGCTCGGACTGTCGCAGGGCATAATGCCGCTCATCAGCTACAACTACGCGGCCGGCAATCCCGAACGGCTGAAAAAGGCGCTGTTCTTCACGATGCGGATATCGCTCGGCTTCCTGACCGCGCTTACGGCGCTGTACATCGTGTTCGCGCGCGGCTTCATCTCGATATTCATGCCCGACCCGACCGTCATCGACTACGGCTCAAAGTTCCTCATCGGGCTGTCGCTCGCGCTGCCCTTCCTCTGCATCGACTTTATCGCGGTGGGCGTGTTCCAGGCGTGCGGCATGGGTTCAAAGTCGCTGCTGTTCGCGATACTGCGAAAGATCGTGCTCGAGATACCGTTCATCCTGCTGCTCGACCACCTTTTTCCGCTGTACGGACTCGCGTGGTCGCAGTTCTGCGCCGAGCTGCTGCTCTCCGCCGCGTCGGTGGTCGTGCTCGCGCGGATACTGAAACGCATTGAAAGCCAGCAGCCGCAGAAGCTGTAATACAT
>CAZBNJ010000057.1:0-8239 GCA_964493515.1 uncultured Oscillospiraceae bacterium
GACCATCCGTCGGTGACGCCGAACTCGCACCAGTCGGGCTGCTCCAGCCGCGCGTCGTAGTCCTCGCCGTCGTATATAGTGCTCATCGTCACCGGCGAGGCGTGGCAGAGCCAGTCGCCGCCGCTGCCGATGACCCGCTCGCTGCCGTCCGCCATCTTGAGACGTATCTCGCAGAGGAACTCCATCCGCTCGCCGTACAGGTCATACTGACGCGAGCCGTGCCCGGGAAGTCCGAACCGTCCCTTGAACCACGCGGGGGACAGCATCGCGCCGATGCGGTTCTTCTCCCTCAGCAGCGGCGTCAGGTCGTAGGCGTACGCCAGGTCGCGGAAGTCGTAGCTGTGATAGCCGGGGGCGAGCAGCTCGTCGCCGACCTTTTCGCCGTTGAGGTACAGCTCATAGCTGCCGTGACAGGCGACATACGCCCTCGCCGAGACAACGCCCGACGCGTCAAAGTCGTGCGCCGCAAGGAAGTGAGCATCCTTGTCAAACGGCGAGGTTATCCACTCCGCCTCCCACTTTTCGCCGCGCTTGCCGGTCTCAAACCACGCGACCTCGCTCGTTCCCTCGTCGCCGTAGTCCGACTTTGCCGAAACTCGCCAGAAGTAGCGGGTGCGCGGCGCGGGCGACAGCTGCGGGACGTGGCAGAGCGGGTCGAGCGCCGCCCATCCGCTGTCGTACACAATATTGCTCATCGCCGCGTCGGTCGCGATCTCCACGCGGCTCTCGACCGCCGTCTTTCCCTCGCCGGACGCGACCCAGCTCATCGACAGCGTGTCGCTCCGATGTCCGAAAAACTCGTCGAAATGGTTCACTCTCAGGTTGGTTATCTTCATCTGTTCAGCTCCTTTGCGGGTTTATGCCTTCAGCCTCATGGTACTGCAAAATCCAAGCCCAGACAATGACCTAATGTGGTATTTTGGTGGGCATATGCGGCATTTTACACCAATATGGTGCTACACTTTTGTGTGCTTCGATGTTATAATCAAACCGAAGACATAAGGAGGCGAGCACATGGAACGGTCTGAAATATGCGAAAAACTGCGCCGCTTTACCGCAACCAGCGTATACGCTCACGGCAGCCGTGAGTGGCGCGCAGGGCGGTTCAACATCACCACCGACGACGGCGACGAGCTGATGGACGTGCTTGAAATGATGACGCCCATCTCCTTTTCCACCCACTTCTCGACGCGCGCGATACCCAGGCACTCGCACCCGCATTTCGAGCTGATGTATCTGCTGCGCGGACGGATAACCCACCGTCTTGACAGCGGCAACGTGACGATGGGCGAGGGCGATCTGCTGATGATGGCGCCGGATGAGTCGCACTCGGTGGACGCCTGCTCGGAGGACACCGTGGCGATAAACATAATGGTAAAGCCCGACTTCCTCACCGCCGCAATGCTGCGTTCGCTTGCACCGTGCAGCTCGATATACGAGATGCTCAGCGGCAGTCGAACCGGATATCTCCACCTTGCGGCTCGCGGCAGTCTGGAGGCGGAGCGCGCGGCGGACATGCTCATCAGCGAATTTCTCGACCCGGACGTGCTGTCGGCGGAGCTTGTCAAGTGTCACTTCATCGCGCTGATGTGCGCTTTATATCGCGCACAGTCGGGCGGCGAGGGTCGCGTATACACCCGAAAGAGCGACGGGCACTCAAACGTCACCTTCGTCCTCAGCTACATCGAAAAGAATTACGCCACCGCAACGCTCAACGAGGCCGCACGCCAGTTCGGCTACGACCGCAGCTATCTCTCAAAGCTCATCCGAAAGTACACCGGAAAGACGTTCATCGAGCTGAAGCACAGCTTCTGTGTCGAGAACGCAAAGCTGCTGCTTGAGGAGACAAAGCTGTCGGTACGCGAGATAAGCGAGCGCATCGGTTTTTCAAACGTCAGCTACTTCTATGAGGTGTTTGGCTCGGAGTGCGGCATGACCCCCTCCGAGTGGCGGACAAGAAACGCGTAAAGCTCGAACCCTTCACGACCTCGACCGCGCGTCGGGGTCGTTTTTCTTCGCAAAAATACCCGGTCTGCAAGAGACCGGGTATTTTTTAAGGAGAATAGAATTCCTGTGTTCGATTTAGCCAATGTACTGGCGACGCTCGCTGTAACGGCTGAGAGCCGCTTGGTAGTAGCCTACCGCCTCTTCGATGTTCATCGAATTCACGGTGCTCACAAGCGTGTCGTAGGTGTCCACCGACTGCGCGCCGGTGATGACCGCGGCGATCCATTCGTTCACTGCGGTGTTGCAGTTTGCGAGTATGCCGGACGCCGACGCGCCCTCGTCGGCGGTCAGGGTGACCGATGCCGGCCACATATAGTCCGCACCGACCTCGTTCCAGGTGGTGGTGAAGTCAATGAGACGCTGCGGGGTGACGCACCACTCGCGGTTGAAGATGCAGTAGGTCGGGCCGTTGTGTACCGCAAACTTGGTCTGTATGTAGGTCGGATTCTGGTACTTCTCCATCATCCACGGCTGATAGACCTCGAGGTTGCCGTCGCCGTTGGCGTCGGTCGGGTCGACGTAGTAGTGGGCGTTATTGTCGCCCTCTTCACCCTCTATCTGTCCCCAGTTGGCCGCGTGGATGCCCTCGTCGCTCCACGCATAGTCCCAATAGCGACAGGCAAGCTCGATATTCTCGCACTGGGTGGATATGCCCATCGAGTTGGACGGATTGACCTGCTCGGGCGTGCCGTTGCGGACGTGATAGTCGGTCAACCAGTTGTCGGAGGCGTTCTGCTTCGGGGTGGCTATCGCTACAAGCGAGAAGTCCGGGTCGGGCTGAAGCTCGCTCGTTGCGGCAGCGCCGGCAAACATATCCGCCATCGTGTATATGAACTCGCCCGAACCGACCTCGCTGTTGACCCAGCGATCTTCGGGGATGGCGAATGCCGCGTCGGCGACATAGTTGGTATTTATCAGGCCCTCGGCGTACCACTCCGCCATAGTGCCGACATACTCCTTGAATCCGGGAGCAAGCGGCGAATAGGTCGCAACGCCGTTCACGTTCATGATACCGCTGTTGTTGAAGTTCACGCTGGCCACGTTCCACGATCCGTTGACGCCGCCGCCGACCTGGAAGCCGCCGGAGGACAGCTCAAGCGGTCCGGAGTGGTCGTAGGTGTACTCCTTGAACGCCTTGAGCGCGTTGTGATAGCCCTCGATGGTCTCAACGTCCTTGATGGTCATGCCCGCGTCGCCCAGCCAGTCCTCACGGATGCCGAGTCCGATCCACGCCCCCTGTCCGGCGCTGAGTATGCAGTGTATGCCCCACAGGTTGCCCTGGTCGCTGACCGACTGCATGAATATCTGCTCGGTCTCGTATACCTTAGCGCGGTAGTGAGGCATATAGTCGTTGACACAATCGTTAAGCGCGAGGATAACACCGTCGCTTATTGCCTTGTCCACGCCGCCGTCGTAATATCCCTTTATCGACTGGATGAAGTCGGGATAGTCGGCGGAAAGCACCATCGTCTGGAAGTTCTCCCGCTCACTGCCGCTTGCGGGATGCATGAAGTTGAGATGTACGTTCGTCTGCGCCTCCATCCACTGATAGAACGTGTTGTCCGCGTAGGTGGAGAAGTCCTCGAATGTCGAACCGTTCGGCAGCCAGTAGTCAAAGGACACGGTGTCCTCTGTCAACGGCAGCTCGATCTCGGTCGGCGTGTCGATGTCGGTCGGCGCCTCGTAGCTCGGTGCGGTCGACGGCTCTCCGCTCGGTGTGCCGGTGGGGTTCTCCTCACCGTTTCCGCCGCAGCCCGCGAGCAGTCCGGCGCACATGAGAAGCGCAAGCAAAAGTGCAAAAGTGCGTTTCATTTCGGTCCCTCCTGATTTTAATTCGGTGTATTCACCATACCGATATTTTAGCTTTTCAGGGGGTCGGAAAACAATCCGCATAACCCACGAACTTGGTCGTCTCAATTCGTGCAATTCCAATTTTGCGAACTCCTAATGTGTTATGGTGTGTTCACAATAGTGCAAAAACAGTGCCGCAACGAACACATGATTCGTTGCGGCACAAGGCTTTACAGTCGGTAAATTTCACTCACCCACGCATATCGACCATTCACTTTTCACAAAAAGTCAACCGCCGACATAGCGGCACGACGCGCACTTAGTCAATGTGCGCGCCAATGTTGTACGCCTGCGCCACGGCGTCGTAGTTCATCAGCAGCACCGCAAGCTCCGCGCGGTTCGCCTCGCGCTTAGGCTCGATGGCGCCGTCCTCGGTCGTGTCGAGTATGCCGTTTGCGTAAGCCCACGCGACCGCCGTCGACGCATAGTCGAATATCTCACCCTCGTCGGCGAAGGTAAAGTCTGCGGTCAGGTCGTTCGGTGAGCCGCAGAGTCGCCAGAGTATCGTTGCCGCGTCCTCGCGGGTGACCGGGTCGTCGCAGCCGAACACTCCGCCGCCATAGCCCTTGATGGCTCCGGTCGACTGCGCCCACGCTATCGCGTCGAGATACCAGCTCTCGTCCGCGTCGGTGAAGGTGGTCGCGTCCTCGACCTCCGGCTCACCGGCGTAGCGCCAGAGCACCGTCGCAAAGGTCGCGCGGGTCATCGGGGCATTCGGCTCGAATCTGCCCTCGCCGGTGCCGTTCATCAGCTTCTGCTCGCTGACGAACCTGATGGCGTCGAGGTAGATCGGCTCGGCGGGAAGGTCGACATAGCCCTCTATCGAAATGCGTCCCTGCGGCTCGGCGTAGCGTTCGTCTATGACGCCGCCCAGCTCGCGCTCGATGTACGACATAACGACGTCGCGCACCGTCGCCGTGGTTATCGCGCAGCGCGCGTCCTCCTGCTGCGCCTCCTTGAGGACATAGGACGAGTCCATGCCGTTGTAGTTCGCGTTGGAGGTTATGACGGCGTAGGTCGCGGTCTCGTCAAACACCGCGCCGTTCACGCCCGTGACGCTCACGCGCTGTACCGAATCCGCGCGCCGCCAGTGCTCGCCGTACCTCTCGCCCGCGTCGAACTCCGCGCCGATGTCGAGCGTATACTCAAGTCCGCTGACCTGCATAAACGAGTTTGTAGCCGACGCCGTGCGTCCGGTGTAGGGCAGCCCCTGCGACGCAGCCTCCAGCGCCTCGACGAGCTGCGCGCCGGTGAGGTATACGACGGCGACCCTGTTCGGGTAGGGCAGTACCGCCGCGAGGTCGGTCGAGGTGACAAGTCCGGGCCGTATGTCCGCCCTGAGATTGCCGCCGTTCCACAGCGCGACGACGTGGGCGTCGTCCACCGCTATCCGGCCGCTCGCCTCGAAGTATTTCTCGATATCTCCGTCGGTCGCAAACCAACGCAGCGCGTCGGCCCACAGGTCGCCGAGGTTGGTCTCTCCCTTGCACGCCGCCTGCTCCGCGCCGTAGAGCCTCACTTCGCTCTGCACGGCGGGCGCGTCCTTCTGCGCGGCCTTTACCTCGGCAACGCGCGCCGCGACCGTCGCGTCGACCGGCGAATCGGCGTCAAGCTCCACCGTTTCGGGCAGATAGGTTCCGGAGTTGTTCACTATCGAGCCGTCCTTCGTGTAGAACCAAACCTCGACCGACGTGTCCTCTGACGGGTCGGCGACGAGGGTGATAATCTGCGCGTTCGACGACGCGAGCATGGCGTCGTTCATCGCCAAGTTCTCCGCCTCTCCGTCGAGCAGCATGTACCCCGCGAATATCGAATCGGCGGCAAAGCTCCTGGGCGTCGAAAACGCGGTCGCGCCGACGAAGGTTATCTCAAAGCCCGCCTTGGTCTCGACCGTGTACGACGGCTCAAACGCAAAGTCGTAGTCCGCGCCAAGCACATTGTAGGTGACAAGTTTCACGCCGTCCGACGCGGCAAAGTCGAGCAGCGTTCTGTACTGCACGAGGTCGCCGTGATTTTCGGTGCCGACGGTCGCGTTTCCCCAGTCGAACTCGTGCTCGCCTATGCCCGCAACGTCGTAGCCGACAAGGTTCATAAGCTCGATTATCGTCTCGCCTAAATCGCTTGCGGCGTAGACGCTTCCGCTCAGGAAGTTGCCGCCGTCGGCGAGGATGACCTCAAGCCCTTGGCTCTCGTAGTCGGCTTTCAGCGCGGCGATCTGCGGGTAGACGTCGACGTCGCCACGGACGTTGCTTGTGACGATGACCGCCACCGCCGCGCCCTGCGGCACCGTCGGCGCGTCCGCCGCGAACGCTCCTGCGGCAAGGCCGAGACAGAGCGCCAGTGTCAAAACAATGCTCAAAAACTTCTTCATCATCTTTTCTCCTTGTGGAGTCAGCTCCGGACCCGCTCGGCGGATCTGCCTTGCCGTATCTCTTTTAGAGCGTCAGTCCTTGGGATATATCTCGCACATGATGTCGTAGCAGTAGTCCCATATCGGGCCCCACTGGTGCTCGAGGTCGGGCGCGAGGATATAGTGGAGGTTGCCCTGGTCGGCGGTCTCGCCGAACTCGAACACGTCGGTGAGCTTCTTCATCTCGGCTATCTGCGGGTCGAGCGCATCAAAGGCGATGTCCTTCGTTCCGGTCGCGGCAAAGATGCGGAAGTCGTTCTTCGTCCAGCCCGACTCGCGCACCGACTTTGCGAGCGCCTCGGCGGTCTCCTTCGGCTGCGTAGCGCCCGCGCGCTGTCCAAGCACCCAGCAGTCTCCGCTGAGCGGCAGGAAGGTGGAAACATAGTCCAGACCGTGGATGAACTGCCACCAGGTCGTGCAGCTTCCCATCGAGAAGCCGCCGAACGCGCGGTGGTCGCGCGACGCCTTGATGCCCGCCTTGTCGGTGCTTGCGGCATAGGTGGAGAAGCGTCCCTCTATCGCCGGCACGAGATCCTCCACGAACTCCTTGTGGAATATCTCGACAAGATCGCCCGCGCTGCCCGGTCCGCCGAGCGCGCTGTTCATCGGATAGTAGGACGGGGATACGACGATGACCGGACGGATGTCGCCGTTCTCTATCATGTGGTCGAGCGTGCCCTTGAACTCGTTCTCGGTGTCGTCGGTGCCGATAAACTTGTCCGCGCGGTCTCCGCCGCCGTGAAGCAGGTAGAGTATGTCATACTTCTTCGACGGGTCGTAGCCGTGCGGCAGATACACATACGCGTGCTTCGGCTGGCCGGAGGTGGTGTAGTCCACTCGCTCGATGCGGCCCGGCTGCTTCGCGGTCGGACGGGTCACGCCGGGGAACACCTCCTGCGGCTTGTACTCCTTGGGTGTGGGACGAAATTTCATTATGTTTGCCATTTGTTATCGCTCCTTTGAAATTGTTTTTTGCAGGACAATTATACCATACGCCGCGGCGACTTGCAACAGACACAAAGAGAGGTCGAGCATTTCGCCCGACCTCCGCTTATCTACCCTCGCAGACCGAACGCCTTCTCGACCAGCGCGAGGGTATCCTCTATGCTCCTGTTCTCGTCTCTGACAATGACCCGAAAGCCGGAATTGAGAAAATAGTCATACTTTTCGGGCGAGTTTATCCTCCTCAAACCCTGTCTGAAATTCTCCATCGCCCGCTCCGGATCCGGCTCCTCCATGAGCAGCCGATACAGAAATTGCTTTTCCCTGTCCGGTCGCTCAAAAAAGCGATTCACCGATATGTCGGGGTCGGCGGGCATTATCAGCACATGGTCCCTGTCCGACACCTCTTTCAGCGTTTCCGGGCAGATGTTCGTGTCCACAAACACCATCCTGCCCTTGCCGCTCAGCTCGCTCAGTATCCGCAGCTCCAGCTTTTCGCACTCCCGCGACGATCCGGCTATCCACGCCTCGTATTCGTCCGGAGAGCGTCGGACAAAGTCGTGCCAATCCTGCAGGTCTCTCGAATAGGTCAGGCACGGAAACTCGTCCTTGTCAAGCTCGGGCAGCAGCGCGTCATGGTAGTTCTCCTCGCAGGCAATGCCGTCATACTTTTCGGCGAGCAGCTTCACCATCGTCGACTTCCCGGCATAGGCGGTCCCGTTTATGAAAAACGTATTCTCAAATTTCATCCGCCGTATGCCCTCACTTTGAAAGCAGTATCCTGTCGTTGTCGAGCTGCTTGCCCACGCCCGCCTTGAACCGTTCGAGCAGGTCGTCCACGGTGAGGCTCGCCCGCTCCTCGTTCGCCACGTCGAGCACAATGCGCCCGCTGTCCATCATAAGCGTTCGATTGCCGAGCGCGAGCGCGCTGTGCATATTGTGGGTTATCATCAGGCAGGTGATGCTGCGCTCGGCGACCGTCTCGCGCGTCAGCTCGAGCACCTTTTCCGCCGTCGCCGGATCGAGCGC
>CAZBNJ010000058.1:0-8082 GCA_964493515.1 uncultured Oscillospiraceae bacterium
TCGGCGAGATGGAGATGTGGGCGCTCGAGGCCTACGGCGCGGCGTACACCCTGCGCGAAGTCCTGACCGTCAAGTCGGACGACGTTGTGGGACGCGTCAAGACCTACGAGGCGATAGTCAAGGGTCACAACATTCCCGAACCGGGAGTGCCGGAGGCGTTCAAGGTGCTTATCCGCGAGCTTCAGTCGCTCTGTCTCGACGTCCGCGTGCTAGACAAGGACGGCGCGGAGATCGAGCTGAAGGAGGAGGACGAGGACACCAGCTTCGGCGCGGTCGAGCGCAGCGACAGCTATCGCGACCGTGCGGACGCCGGAGAGTTTGAGTCCGCCGGATATCTCGTCCGCAATGTCGAGGAGGACGGCTTTGACAGCGACCTCGACGAGTACGACAGCGAGGACGAAGGCTCGGATGAAGATTACGACGACATGCTCGGCGACGACGACTTTGCCGAGGAAGAGAAGGAATCGTCGGATGACGAACTTTTCGATCTTGAATAATCGGGAAAAGGAGAAGAGCAGATGAGCCACGATACTTTTGAAGCTATACAGATCGGCCTTGCCTCGCCCGAACTTATACGCGACGTGTGGTCGCACGGAGAAGTTAAGAAACCGGAGACGATAAACTACCGCACGCTCAAGCCGGAGCGCGACGGCCTGTTCTGCGAGCGCATTTTCGGACCTACCAAGGACTGGGAGTGCCACTGCGGCAAATATAAGAAGGTCCGCTACAAGGGCAAGATATGCGACCGCTGCGGCGTTGAGGTCACTCGCGCCAAGGTTCGCCGCGAGCGTATGGGACACATCGAGCTTGCCGCGCCGGTCAGCCATATCTGGTACTTCCGCGGCACGCCGAGCCGTCTCGGACTTATGCTGGACATGAGCCCGCGCCTGCTTGAAAAGGTGCTGTATTTCGCCAGCTATATCGTCATCGATCCGGGCGATACGCCGCTGCTCAAATATCAGATACTCTCCGAGAAGGAGTATCGCGATATGTATGAGCGCTATGAGGACGACTTCCGCGCCGGAATGGGCGCCGAGGCGATAAAGGAGCTGCTCCAGGAGATCGACGTGGAGAAGCTCTGTGAGGAGCTGCACGAGGAGCTGGAGGCTTCGAGCGGTCAGAAGAAGATGCGCATAATCAAGCGCCTCGAGGTCGCGGAGAGCTTCCGTCAGAGCGGCAACAAGCCGGAGTGGATGATCCTCGACGTGCTGCCGGTCATCCCGCCCGAGCTGCGCCCGATGGTACAGCTGGACGGCGGTCGTTTCGCGACCAGCGACCTCAACGATCTCTACCGCCGCGTCATAAACCGCAACAACCGTCTGCGCCGCCTGCTTCAGCTCGAGGCGCCGGACATCATCGTTCGCAACGAGAAGCGCATGCTGCAGGAGGCGGTGGACAGCCTCATCGACAACGGCCGCCGCGGACGCTCGGTCACCGGACCGAACAACCGCGCGCTCAAGTCGCTGTCCGACCTGCTCAAGGGCAAGCAGGGACGCTTCCGTCAGAACCTGCTCGGCAAGCGCGTCGACTACTCGGGACGTTCGGTCATAGTCGTCGGCCCGGAGCTGAAGATATATCAGTGCGGACTGCCGAAGGAGATGGCGGTCGAGCTGTTCAAGCCGTTCATCATGAAGAAGCTGGTCGAGGACGGCGTTGCAAACAACATCAAGAGCGCAAAGAAGATGGTCGAGCGCACCCGCAACGAGGTTTGGGACGCGCTGGAGGAGATAATCAGCGAGCATCCGGTCATGCTCAACCGCGCGCCGACGCTTCACCGACTGGGCATTCAGGCGTTCGAGCCGGTGCTGGTCGAGGGCCGCGCGATAAAGCTGCACCCGCTGGTCTGCACCGCGTTCAACGCGGACTTCGACGGCGACCAGATGGCTATTCACGTCCCGCTTAGCGCGGAGGCTCAGAGCGAGGCGCGCTTCCTGATGCTGTCGGCGAACAACCTGCTCCGTCCGCAGGACGGCAAGCCGGTTACCGTGCCGACGCAGGACATGGTGCTTGGCTCGTACTATCTGACCATCGACCACGCGGGCGAGCCGGGCGAGGGCAAGATATTCGCCGACGTCAACGAGGCGCTGATGGCGTACAACGACGGCATTGTGGGCATCCACGCTCCGATAAAGGTGCGCATCACACGCGAGGTGAACGGCGAGAAGGTCACCCGCACCGTACCCGCGACCGTGGGACGGCTGATATTCAACGAGGTGATACCGCAGGATCTCGGCTATGTCGACCGCTCCGATCCGGAGCATGTCTGCGACCTGGAGATAGCGTTCATGGTACGCAGCCGCGAGCTTTCCAAGATAATCGAGCGCTGCATCGCAAAGCACGGATTTGCGGACAGCGCGGTGCTGCTTGACAACATCAAGGCGCTCGGCTATAAGTATTCGACCAAGGCGGCAATAACCATTTCGATAAACGACATGGTCGTGCCGGAGGAGAAGTGGCAGATAATCGGCGAGACCGAGAAGCGTGTCGGCGACATCGAGGATGAGTACGAGACCGGACTTATCACCAACGAGGAGCGCCGCCGTCTGGTCATCAGCGAGTGGGAAAGGACCACCGACGACGTGACCAAGGCGATGCAGGCGCATCTCGAAGAGATGAACCCGATATATATGATGGCGAACTCGGGCGCGCGCGGCAACACAAACCAGCTGCGTCAGATCGCCGGAATGCGCGGACTGATGGCGGATACCCTCGGCCGCACGATAGAGATACCGATACGCGCGAACTTCCGCGAGGGACTGTCGGTGCTTGAGTACTTCATATCCTCGCGTTCGGCGCGTAAGGGCGGTGCGGATACCGCGCTGCGTACCGCCGACTCGGGTTATCTGACCCGCCGTCTGGTCGACGTTTCGCAGGATGTCATCATCCGCGAGGTCGACTGCGGCTGCAACGACGGCATAGTCGTGCGCGAGATATCGGACAACGGACACGTCATCGAGGAGTTCGGCGACCGTCTGCGCGGACGCTACCTCGTCGAGCCGATCGTCCATCCCGAGACCGGCGAGGTCATCGTTCCGACCGACCACATGATAAACGAGGACGACGTGGCAAAGGTCATCGCCGCGGGAGTGACCGAGGCGAAGATCCGCTCGGTGCTTACCTGCCATGCGGCACGCGGTGTCTGCGCCAAGTGCTACGGCTCGAACCTCGCGTACAACCAGCCCGCAAACGTCGGCGACGCGGTCGGCATAATCGCCGCGCAGTCGATAGGCGAGCCTGGCACGCAGCTTACCATGCGAACCTTCCACACCGGCGGCGTCGCGGGCGACGACATCACTCAGGGTCTGCCGCGTGTTGCCGAGCTGTTTGAGGCTCGCCGTCCGAAGCGCCTTGCCATCATGGCGGAGGCGAGCGGCATCGTCCATCGCGAGGAGATACGCCGTGCCGGACAGCGTGGTCTGTCGATAACCAATCCGGACGACCCGAACGACGTGACCCATATGCTCATCCCGTTCGGCCTTGTGCTCAAGGTGCGCGACGGCGACATCGTTGAGCAGGGCGACGAGCTGACCGACGGCGCGCTCAACCCGCACGACGTCCTGCGTCTGAAGGGACCGGCTGCGGTGCAGAACTACCTCATCCGCGAGGTCTCGAAGGTCTACCGTCAGCAGGGCATAGACATCAACGACCGCCACATCGAGATAATCGTGCGTCAGATGATGCGCAAGGTCAAGGTGGAGGATCCGGGCAGCACGAATCTCCTGCTCGGTGCGCTGGTCGATGTGCTCGAGTTTGAGAATGTCCAGAAGGAGACCGAGGCGGATTGCGCGGCGAAGGGCGTCGAGTTTGTGCCCGCGGTCGCAAGCCCGGTGCTGATGGGCATCACCAAGGCGTCGCTTTCGACCGAGAGCTTCCTGTCGGCGGCGAGCTTCCAGGAGACCACCCGCGTGCTGACCGACGCCGCGATAAAGGGCAAGATTGACAACCTCGTCGGACTGAAGGAGAACGTGATAATCGGCAAGCTCGTGCCCGCCGGTTCGGGCATGGAGATGTACCGCGACTTCAACATGGAGGTCGACGAGCCGGTGCGTCCCGAGTTCCAAGAGCTGGTCGAGCAGTTCATCGCAAGCCACGGAGCGGCGGACGTCGCGCCGACCATAGATTCCACGTCCACCGGATATAACCGGGAAAACGAGGAATAAAGTGTTGACTTTTCCGAAAAGCGGTGATAAAATCAATCGTGTGCGCTTTCGGAGGTTGGATATGCCAGATGAACTGAATACCAATAACAAAGTCGTCGGGCTGAAGCAGTCGCGGCGCGCTATCCGTGAGGGAGAGGCGAAACGAGTCTTTCTCGCGCAGGACGCGTCCGGACAGATACGCCGCGAGATAACCGCGCTCTGCCGCATGAATCATGTCGTGTGCGAGAGCGTTCCGACGATGAAGGAGCTCGGCGAACGCTGCGGCATAACCGTCGGTGCGGCGGTGGCGGCGGTGATCGTCGACAAAACTACCGATTCTAACGGGATATAATTCATTTTCCCGTTAAGAATATAATTCTGGAAGAAGGGAGGAAAAATATGCCTACATTTAACCAGTTGGTGCGCCATGGCCGTCAGGACAAGGCTTACAAGTCGAAGTCCCCGGCAATGCAGAAGGGCTTCAACACCCTGAAGAACCGCATGACCGACCAGCCGTCCCCGCAGAAGCGCGGAGTGTGCACGTCGGTGCGTACCATGACCCCGAAGAAGCCGAACTCGGCGCTGCGTAAGATCGCTCGTGTGCGTCTTTCGAACAGCATGGAGGCGACTGTCTACATTCCGGGCGAAGGTCACAACCTTCAGGAGCACTCGGTGGTCATGATCCGCGGCGGTCGTGTCCGCGATCTGCCTGGTACGCGTTATCACATCATCCGTGGTACGCTCGATACCCAGGGTGTCGCGAACCGCAAGCAGGCGCGCTCCAAGTACGGCGCGAAGCGTCCGAAGGCGAAATAAGCTTTCGTGCGCGGCAAATTCAAGTCATTTCACGCGGATTTAAGACCTGCGTTTATATAGCGTGGGCTCTTTGCGGGAAAGACTGCTTTTTCGAGTACCTATGATCTCATATTCTTTGTGAAGGAGGGAAGATAAGTGCCCAGAAGAGGATTTGTCCCCAAGAGGGACGTGCTTCCGGATCCTATGTACAACTCTAAGGTTGTTACGAAGCTTATCAACAGTATCATGCTCGACGGCAAGAAGGGTACCGCCCAGAAGGTCGTCTACGGAGCATTCGACATCGTTCGCGAGAAGACCGGCAAGGACCCCGTCGAGGTGTTCGAGGCGGCGCTCGAGAACGTCATGCCGGTGCTTGAAGTCAAGGCCCGCCGTGTCGGCGGTCAGAACTATCAGGTCCCGGTGGAAGTTCGCCCGGAGCGTCGTCAGACGCTTGCGCTGCGCTGGATAACCCAGTTTGCGCGCAACCGCAGCGAGCGCACTATGAAGGAGCGTCTTGCAGGCGAGCTTATGGACGCCGAGAACAGTCTCGGCAACGCTTTCAAGCGCAAGGAAGAGATGCACCGCGCGGCAGAGGCGAACAAGGCGTTCGCTCACTACCGCTGGTAATCAGTTAAAGGAGTAGAAGCGTAGATGGGAAGGGATTACCCGCTTGAGCGGACTAGGAACATTGGCATAATGGCCCACATCGACGCCGGCAAGACGACGACCACCGAGCGTATTCTTTTCTACACCGGAAAGAACTACAAGATCGGCGAGACTCACGACGGCTCGGCGACGATGGACTGGATGGAGCAGGAGCAGGAGCGCGGCATTACCATAACGTCGGCTGCTACCACCTGCTTCTGGAAGGATCACCGCATAAACATCATCGACACCCCGGGACACGTCGACTTCACCGTTGAGGTCGAGCGTTCACTGCGAGTGCTCGACGGTTCGGTCACGGTCTTCTGCGCAAAGGGCGGCGTTGAGCCGCAGAGCGAGACCGTTTGGCGTCAGGCTGACCACTACGGCGTTCCGCGCATGGCGTTCGTCAACAAGATGGACATCATGGGCGCGGACTTCTACAACGTGGTCGACATGATGCACGACCGCCTGCACGCAAACGCGATCCCGCTTCAGCTGCCGATCGGTGCGGAGACTTTCTTCACCGGCATAATCGACCTGCTGAAGATGCGTGCGATTATCTACCATGACGAGCTCGGCAAGGATTTCTCGGAAGAGGACATCCCCGAGAACATGGTGGAGAAGGCCAACGAGTGGCACAACAAGATGATAGAGGGCGTCTGCGAGCTGGACGACGAGCTTATGGAGAAGTATCTCGAGGGCGAGGAGCCTTCGATAGACGAGCTCAAGCGCGTCATCCGCAAGGGAACCATCGCAAACGAGATGGTCCCGGTGCTCTGCGGAACCGCCTATCGCAACAAGGGCGTTCAGCAGCTGCTCGACGCGGTTGTCGACTACATGCCCGCCCCGACCGACATCCCGGACATCAAGGGTATCAACCCCGAGACCGAGGAGGAGGACAGCCGTCCGGCGGACGACAAGGCTCCGTTCGCGGCGCTTGCGTTCAAGATCGCGACCGACCCGTATGTCGGAAAGCTCTGCTTCTTCCGCGTCTACTCGGGCACGATAACCGCCGGTGCTTCGGTCTACAACTCGGTCAAGGACAATCGCGAGCGTATCGGCCGCATACTTCGTATGCACGCCAATCACCGCGAGGACATCGATCAGGTCTACGCGGGCGAGATTGCCGCTGCCGTCGGTCTTAAGAACACCACCACCGGCGACACTCTCTGCGATGAGAAGAGCCCGATAATCCTCGAGTCGATGGAGTTCCCGGAGCCGGTCATTCGTGTCGCTATCGAGCCGAAGACCAAGGCAGGCCAGGAGAAGATGGGCATCGCCCTCTCCAAGCTCGCCGAGGAGGATCCGACCTTCCGCACTTACACCGACGAGGAGACCGGACAGACGATAATCGCCGGCATGGGCGAGCTCCACCTGGAGATAATCGTCGACCGACTGCTCCGCGAGTTCAAGGTGGAGGCGAACGTCGGCGCGCCGCAGGTCGCCTACAAGGAGACCGTGCGCAAGAGCGCGAACGTCGACCACAAGTACGCCCGTCAGTCGGGTGGTAAGGGTCAGTACGGCCACGTCAAGATCATCGTTGAGCCGAACGAGTCGGGCAAGGGCTACGAGTTCATCAACAACATCGTGGGCGGCGCCATTCCGAAGGAGTACATCCCGTCGGTCGACGCCGGTATCCAGGGTGCGATGCAGTCGGGCGTTCTCGCCGGCTATCCGGTCGTCGATGTCAAGGTCACGCTGTACGACGGCTCGTACCACGAGGTCGACTCGTCCGAAATGGCGTTTAAAATCGCCGGTTCGATGGCGTTCAAAGAGGCGTGCCAGCAGGCAAGTCCGGTGCTTCTCGAGCCGATCATGCACGTTGTTGTCAACGTCCCCGATCAGTACATGGGCGACGTTATCGGCGATCTGAACGGCCGCCGCGGACAGGTCAACGGCATGGAGGCGCGCAGCGGCGCTCAGCAGATCGACGCGTTCGTCCCGCTCAGCGAGATGTTCGGATACGCGACCGATCTCCGCAGCCGCACGCAGGGACGCGGCCAGTACACCATGGAGCCGAGCCACTATGTCGAGCTGCCCAAGTCGATCCAGGAGAAGCTCGTGGCTTCGCGCCAGAAGAAGGACTAATTTTTGAAAAAAGCTATTGCAAAACCGAGTGTTTTGCGGTACAATATCCTTGCGCATTGCAGGGAAAAACTACTAATGTGTCTGTATAAGGAGGACTAGACAAATGGCGAAGGCAAAATTTGAACGTAATAAGCCGCATGTTAACATCGGCACCATCGGTCACGTCGACCACGGCAAGACCACTCTGACCGCTGCTATCACCAAGTATCTGGCGTTCAGCGGCAAGGCTCAGTACGAGGCCTATGACATGATCGACAAGGCTCCGGAGGAGCGCGAGCGCGGTATAACCATCAACACCGCTCACGTCGAGTATGAGACCGACGCGCGTCACTATGCGCACGTCGACTGCCCGGGCCACGCCGACTATATCAAGCACATGATCACCGGCGCTGCTCAGATGGACGGCGCTATCCTG
>CAZBNJ010000059.1:0-4221 GCA_964493515.1 uncultured Oscillospiraceae bacterium
CCCCTGTGCGCGCAGCAGCTCGATAAGCGCCGAGTAGAGCTTTGAACCCAGTCCACAGCCGGTCAGCCCCTGCTTGAGATACACCGACAGCTCGGCGTTGAAGCGATACGCCGCTCGCTCGTGCAGAAAGTGGGCGTATGCGTATCCGACGACCTCTCCGTCCCGCTCGACGACAAGGTAGGGGAAGAAGCTCATTATATCCCGCATCCTCGCCGAAAACTCGTCGTGCGTCGGTGTTTCAAGCTCGAAGGTTATCGAAGTCTGCTCGACATACGGGCGGTATATCTCCCGAATCGCGTCGCAGTCATCGAGTGTCGCAAGCCGCAGTTCTGTCATTTCATCATCTCCGAAATATGTAGATTAGAGTGCCCTTTTCATATATCGCGGTTCGTAGTCCTTATTTATCGCTGTAAGGAATGACAGAAAACCGCACGCGTACACCTCCAAAAGAGAGAAAGACCGTCATAGTAAAATCGCTGTGAGTGTTGTATGCCAACATTCACAGCGACTTTGTTGTGTGGTCGAGGCGACAGGATTCGAACCTGCGGCCTCTGCGTCCCGAACGCAGCGCTCTACCAAACTGAGCCACGCCTCGACTTCGTCAACATTCGGAATTATAACAGAGTTTGCCTGAAAAATCAATAGGAAATTCAAAAAAATTTTGCCGTGCGCACCTATCCCAAATCTTTGCGCAGGTAAACCATGTCGGTGAGCAGTACGCCGCACTCGATTATCGGATGGTCGTAGTTGTCGGAAAAGAAATTCTTCAGCCGATGGCTCTCGACAAAGCCGCACCGCTTGTAAAAGGGTACGGTCAACGGACTGTCGCCGGTGCCCACCTGAAGCACCCGAAAGCCTTCAGTAAGCTCGCGCTCCACAAACTCGATAAGTTTTCTGCCATAGCCCTTGCCCTGGCTTTCCGGCACAACGGCTATGTTTTTTATCTCAAGTATACCGTCGCCCTCGTCGGTCACGACACACTCGCCTTTGACGCCGCCGTCGTCGAGGACGAACATCCGACCTCTGTCCAGATAGCGGTCTATCATGTCCTCCTGCTCATCGGCAAGGAGAAGCAGCGGCAGATATTCACGCTTGTTTTCGGTTATCTCTCTAATCTCCATGTTTTTCACCTAATTCACTGCTGAATGTGCTGCAAAAATTCACGTTCGTCTATCGTCACGTCGCCGCGGACGAGCTTTTCCCGGGAAAACTCGCGCAGAAGTTCGGTCGGCGTGACCGCTTCACTGCGGTCGATGAGTCCAAGCCGCCACGCAAGCTCACCGACGATTCGCTCCGGTCGGGCAATGTCGAACAGCCTGCCGAGGTCCAGCGACTGCTCCCGCTTGGACAGCCGCTTTCCGTCCGGCGCGACGAGCAGGGGAGTGTGCAGATAGCGGGGAGGCTTCGCGTCGAGCAGCTCGTAGAGGTACAGCTGGCGCGGTGTCGAATCGGCAAGATCGCGCCCGCGTACCACCTCGGTCACGCCCATTCGGATATCGTCGGCTACAACGGCGAGCTGATAGCTGAATATCCCGTCCGATCGGCGCAGAACAAAGTCGCCGCACTCGCTTGCAAGATTCTGAGATACCCAGCCGAGCCGCAGGTCGTCGAACGCGTACTCTCGGTCGGGCACCTCCACACGGAGCGCGGCGCTGCGCTCCGAAAGCATCCGGTCGCGTTCGGTGGGCGAGAGCCGTTTGCAGCGACCGTCGTATATCGGCGTGCCGTCGGTCGCGTGTGGGGCGGACGCCGCGTGCAGCTCAGCGCGGGTGCAGAAGCAGGGATAGACGTTTGCCTTTGTCGCGATGCGTTCGAGCACCGAGCGGTAGTAGTCGTCGCAGCCGCTCTGCATATAGCCGCTCACAAGACCGCCCTCGTCGCAGTCCAAGCCGAGGCGTGCAAAATCGCGGACTATCTGCTCGGCGTATTCGCGCGTACAGCGTCCTCTGTCCAGATCCTCTATTCGCAGAACCATCTCGCCGCCCGCGCTCTTTGCGGACAGCCACGCGACAAGCGACGACGCGACATTGCCCAGGTGCATCCTGCCGCTTGGGCTTGGCGCGAAGCGTCCTCGGACTTTATCTGTCGACATTTTTCCTCCGTTTATGAAAAGTTTATGCTTACTTTCTGCATTGTTTAGCTTTGCGTTGTAGAATGTCCATAGAACATCAGTTTTAGGAGTGATTTTCCGATGGAAGCCACAAGCCGAGTCGCCGTGCGGCAGAGGGAGCGCATACGCCTCGCCGCGATCAACATTTTCTGGATATTTATTATCGGATGCGTTGTTGGCACGCTGTGGGAGGAGCTTCTGACCGTCATCGTCGAGCACAAGTTTGAAAGCCGCGCCGGTCTGGTCTACGGACCGTTCAACCCCGTCTACGGCATAGGCGCGGTAGCGATGACGCTGTGTCTCGCGCCGATAAGCAACAGGCACGGCGGCGTAATACTTCTCGTCGGAGCGCTGATAGGCGGCGGATTTGAGTACATATGCAGCTTTGTACAGGAGATATGCTTCGGCACGATAAGCTGGGATTACAGCGACCTGCCGCTGAACATAAACGGGCGCACGACTCTGCCGTATATGCTTTTCTGGGGTATTGCCGGTCTTGTGTGGATACGGATACTGCCGTCGATAATAAGCATCGTCGGCAGGATACCGCACCTGCGGTTTTTGAGCGCTCTGCTCGCGGTATTCATGGTGTTCAACATCGCGGTGTCCGCATTGGCGGGAGCGCGCGCGGAGGAGCGGAGAGCAGGCATAGCTCCTGCCGGAAGGATAGACCAGATATTGGACAGCCGCTTTCCGGACGAACGAATGAACAGGATATACCCAAACGCAATAGTCGCGGCGGATAAAGCGGCGTGACGCTCGCTTACAAACGTATGCAGTCGCGTCCGTTTATCACTGCCAGCGCGGCGCCGACAGCGGTCGCGTGTTCGGAGTGCTCGGGGATGACGAATTTGAAGCCGTGCAGAAGCTCAAGTCCGCTGAATATCTCACGGCAATAGGGGATGCGCGACAGGTTTCCGATGAGCACCGCCTCCTTCTGCCCAAACTCGCGCGACGCAAACACCGCAAGCATTCCTATCGTCTGGAATACCAGGTTGATTATCGCCAGCGCGATGTCCGCGCGGTCAGCAAGATCGCTCAGTTTGCCGAAATTGGACGCGGTTATGTAGTCCGGCATGTTGCCGATCTGGTTCTTCGAGATGTCACCGATGGTCAGGTCGACCTTGCCGAGGTCGCCGTCCTTTGCGGTATCTATAAGAATGTCAATGTTGCGGATATTCAGCATAAGCCCGCTCAGCCCGAGCAGCGTACCCCCGCCGACGCCCGAGCCTCCGAGGTGACGAATATCATCCTTGTCGGCGCGGACAAACGCCGTGCCGGTACCCATACTGACTATAACCGCCTCGTCGAGACCGCTAAGGTACAGACCGCCGAGTCCGTTAGACAGAAACTCCTCAACGCGGAAGGTAGGTATACCATAGATCGGCTTATCCACGCTGGACGCACCCACGCCGGTCACCGCGACCTTATCCACGTCGCCGAGCGCAAGCGAGTTCTCGTCGATGAACTTGCCGAATGCGCCGAACAGCGACGCTATCGGATCGTTTGCCCGCACCATCAGCGGCGCGAGTATCTCTCCGTCGCGTATGCCAACGATCTTAGTCGTGCTTCCGCCGATGTCTATGCCGATAGTTATTCCCATTGAGACAACCTCCATAAGTCCGAATCAAGGGTATTATACCGCATTTTCCCAAAATATGCAAACAGAAACTCCGACACACGCCGGAGTTTCTTGTCAACCTGTTTGCTTTACAGATTTTCTGTGAGATTAAAGCTATGAGCTTTACACATTAGAATCGAATTTTTGTGTTCTCGCCGGTGTGTGAAGTATTTTCACTTAACACCTCGTTCTTCAGCTTGCGGCCGTCGCGGTAGTCGAGCAGATTCCCTACGGTCACCTCGGCGATGGCGCGCAGGGCATCCTCGGTGAAAAACGCCTGGTGCGAGGACAGTATCACGTTGGGGATGGACAGCAGCTGCAGCAGTTCATCGTCGGCTATGACCTCGTTTGAGAAGTCCTCGAAGAAGTAGCGGTCCTCCTCCTCGTACACATCAAGCCCTGCGCCGCCTATCCTGCGCGATTTCAGACCGTCGAGCAGCGCGGCTGTGTCGATTAGTGCGCCGCGAGAGGTGTTCACGATTATCACACC
>CAZBNJ010000059.1:4321-7466 GCA_964493515.1 uncultured Oscillospiraceae bacterium
AGAAATCCGTTTATGCTGAAATTGCCGACGCGGGCGCGGGCGTACGCGCGCGGTATCTTGCGGTTGGCAGCGAGCACCAGTCCCATCGCGTATTCGGCGACGGCGGCGGGGGAATACGCTGGTACTCGCAGCACATGGAGCCGCTCCGCAGCCGCGTTCAAATCGACATTGTTGTATCCGGAGCACCGCAGCAGTACGACCTTCACGCCTGCGTCGACAAGAGCGTCTATCGTGTCCGCGCCGCACTCGTCGTTGACGAATATGCAGACCGCCTCCGCACCCTTTGCGAACGCCGCGGTCTCGTGCGACAGCTTGTATTCGTAGAACTTTGCCTCTATACCTGCGTCCTCAAGCATCGGCTCAAACCATATGCGGTCATACGGCTTTGTGTCATAAAAAACAACTTTCACGCTCAATTCTCCTTTTCAAACAGCCTGTTTGCCGTAAGTTTTCCCAATTCGGCACGATTCATTCGGCTTGCGAAAACTTGCACATTATGATATAATGACACGTTATCTCATATATCGCGCCATATTGTCCGACGCAATACAATGAATTGGAGAACTTTCTGTGGGAAATGTTGACAAAAATGTGCTTCGCGGAGCCAGAATTGTCCTCGCGCCGATGGCGGGCGTGACCGATCTGGCGTTCCGCACCGTCTGCCGCGAAGCCGGAGCACAGTATACATACACCGAGATGGTCTCCGCGAAAGCGCTCACATTCGGCGACAAAAAGTCTCGAAAATTGCTTAGGATAGCGGACGGCGAGCACCCGTGCGCCGCTCAGATATTCGGCAGCGATCCGGACGCGATGCGTGAGGGCGCGCGAATAGCGGCGGAGGTATCCGGCGCGGACGCGATAGACATAAACATGGGCTGCCCGATGGGCAAGATCGTCTCCAACGGCGAGGGCAGCGCGCTGATGCGTGATCTCGACAAGGCCGCGCGAGTGATCGAGGCGGTGGTCGAAGGCTCGCCGCTGCCGGTCACCGTCAAGATGCGCCGCGGCTGGGACAGCGGTTCGGCAAACTGCGTTGAGCTTGCAAAACTTGCCGAAAGCCTTGGCGTACAGGCAGTGTGCGTACACGGACGCACCCGCGTGCAGCTCTATTCCGGCTCATCCGACCGCGACTGTATTCGCGCGGTCAAGCAGGCGGTGTCCATCCCGGTCATAGCAAACGGCGATGTCTTCAGCGGCGCGGACGCGGTGCGGCTGCTCAATTTCACCGGCGCGGACGCGGTGATGCTCGGGCGGGGTACGTTCGGCAAGCCGTGGCTGTTTCGCGAGGTCGCGGCGGCGTTGGAAGGTCGAGAGATTCCGCCCGAGCCGTCGCTTGAGGAGAAGTGCGAAACGGCTGTGCGTCAGTTTGAGATAGCGCGGGAGGACAAGGGCGAGAAGGTCGCGTGTCTGGAGGCGCGAAAGCACTATGCCTGGTACCTGAAGGGCATACCGTACGCGGGATATTATCGTGAGAAGATCTCGCATATCACAACTTTCGAGGACATCTATTCGATAACCAAAGGCATTTTGCGAGACCTGAAGTAAGTTTTCGTATGATTTGAGAGGAGGCGAGGGCGACGGACGAGATGGAACTTGCGAAGAAGGCGGCAAGCGGCGACGACCGCGCCTTCGAGGAACTCGTTCACCTGTACGAAAAGCGGGTGTATAACATGGCGCTAAAGATGACCAGCAGTGCGGAGGACGCCTTCGACCTGTCGCAGGGCACGTTCATACGGGTGTGGAAGTCGCTGAAGACATTCAAAGGTGAGTCGAAATTCTCGACGTGGCTCTTCCGCATCGTCGCAAATCTCTGCACCGACCATATCCGCAAGCAGTCACGCCGAAGCGAGGCGTCGCTTGTGATAGAAGGTGAGGACGAATCGTTTGAGTACGAGCCTCCGGACGAGCGCACCGAGCCGGAACGCGAACTGTCTCGAAAGGAGCTTCGCCGCGAACTGGACTATGCCATATCGCAGCTGAGCGAGGAGCACCGCTCGGTGTTCATCCTTCGCGAGATAGACGACCTGAGCTATGCCGAAATAGCGGACGTGCTCGGCGTGGAGGAGGGGACTGTCAAGTCGCGTCTGTCGCGCGCGCGGCAGCGGCTGCGTGAAATTTTGGTAGAACGTGGGAACATTCCGGACGGTTTTGCGTCTAAAGAGGTGAAAGGCGGTGATAAGCCGTGAATGAATACTTTGCGGAACTTATCAGCCGCAGACTGGACAACGATCTGACAAAAGCCGAGCAGGATGAGCTTTACGCGCATCTTGCCGAGTGTCCCGAGTGCCGCAAGCTTGCCGAGGATATGCTGCTCATATCCTCGCTCACCGACGACTCGCTCGAAGAACCGCCTGACACGCTCACCGCGTCGGTCATGCGCTCGGTAAGGGTGGAGAAGTCGCGCAGGAAGCGTCTGATACCGGGACTCGGTGGCGTGCTTGCGGCGTCGATCGCCGTGGTGCTGCTCGTTCGCGGCGGATATTTCGGCGACTCAAACGAGGGCGGAATACCCGCTATGGACGACTTTTCGATGCAGAACGAGATGGCGGAGGATGCCGACGTTGAAGAGAACGCGCTCCTGTCCGCGCCGGTTTTGGAAAACCCGCAGACACGCAGCACGATAACCGGCGGCGCAGCCACCGATGATGGCGGGGAAGCCGTCTCTATGGCAGTCTCGGACGATGCGGCCGTCGATGGTGTGGTAATGGATGCGGCAGCTCCTATCGAAAGCGGAGACGCCGAAGCAAAACGGGACGAAGCCGCGTCACCGACCGTCGCGCCGGCAGCCGGCAGCGAAGGCGGATCGGCAAATACCGCGTTCTCGTCGGCTAAGCAATACAGCTCGGATTCGACTTCGGCACCGGAATCCGCCGAACAGCCTGTCGAGAGCTATCAGTTCAAGATGTCGCTTATGTCTGCCCCGGTCTCGCCCGATTACGCCGCAAATTCGCTGAACGTCAGCGCAAATCGCCTGAATGTAGACCGAAGCGACATGGTCGCGGTCAGCTACAACGGCAATCGCATCGAACCGACCGATCCCGGCTTCAGCGACCTGGCGGGAACGGTGCTCGGTCAGTTCTCGGCGATTGAGCTGAGCGAATCCGATGACACGGTCGAACCGTCGGTCACCACCGAATATGTCGTT
>CAZBNJ010000060.1:0-6885 GCA_964493515.1 uncultured Oscillospiraceae bacterium
GGCAGTCCTCAAGGTGGAAGTCGATCTTCGGGCCGTAGAACGCACCGTCGCCCTCGTTTATCTCATACTCCTTGCCAAGCTCGTTCAGCGCAGCGGCAAGGCGGGCGGTGGCGTCCTCCCACGTCGCTTCGTCGCCGAGGTGATCCTCCGGCATGGTCGAAAGCTCGATGTGATACTTGAATCCGAACAGTGAGTAGACCTCGTCGATGAGCCGCACCACGCCCTTTATCTCGCTGGTTATCTGCTCCTGCGTCATGAAGATGTGCGCGTCGTCCTGCGTAAAGCAACGCACGCGCATCAGTCCGTGGAGCGCGCCGCTGAGCTCGTGACGATGGACAAGGCCAAGCTCGCCGCAGCGCAGCGGCAGGTCGCGATAGCTGTGACGCTCAAGGCCGTAGACGAGCATTCCGCCCGGGCAGTTCATCGGCTTTATCGCAAAGTCGGTCTCGTCGATGACCGTGGTGTACATATTGTTGTTGTAGTGTCCCCAGTGTCCCGAACGTTCCCACAGTCCGCGGTTGAGCATCATCGGGGTGGATATCTCGAGGTAGCCCTCGCGGCGGTGGAGTTCGCGCCAGAAGTCTATCAGCTTGTTCTTCAGTATCTGACCCTTCGGCAGGAAGAACGGGAAGCCCGGGCCCTCGTCGAGCAGCGCGAACAGCCCAAGCTCGCGTCCGAGGCGGCGATGGTCGCGCTTTTTCGCCTCCTCAAGCATATGCAGATACTCGTCCAGCTCCTCCTTCGACGCGAACGCGACCGCGTAGATGCGGCAGAGCATCTTGCGGTTCGAGTCGCCGCGCCAATAAGCGCCGGTGGCGTTTACTAGCTTGAACGCCTTCAGCCGTCCGGTGTCCGGAACGTGAGGGCCGGCGCAGAGGTCGGTAAAGTCGCCCTGCTTGTAGAAGCTTATCACCGAGTCCTCCGGCAGGTCGTCGATAAGCTCGACCTTGTACGGCTCACCCTTCTCCTCCATCAGCTTGCGGGCCTCGGCGCGGGGCAGCTCGAAGCGCTCAAGCGGTATCTTCTCCTTGATTATCTTCTTCATCTCGGCCTCGATCTTCTCCAGATCCTCCGGCTGGAACGGGGTCTCGACGTCAAAATCGTAGTAGAATCCGGTGTCTATCGCAGGGCCTATCGCGAGCTTCACATCCGGGTAGAGCCGCTTGACCGCCTGTGCCATGATGTGCGAGCCGGTGTGGCGCAGCGCGTGCAGACCGTCCGCGTCCTTGGTCGTCAGCAGGTTGAGCTTGTCCCCTTCGCACAGCTCGGTGCGCAGGTCGACCACCTCGCCGTTTACCTCGGCGGCGCAGACGTTGCGGGCAAGTCCCTCGCTTATCGCCTTCGCCGCGTCGTATGCGTTCGCGCCGGCGGCAAGCTCGATCGAACTGCCATCCTTCAGAATGATGTTCATGAAAATCTCCTCCTGTCTCGGATTTTGTCCCGAAATGTGAAAAACCACCCTCGGGACGACAAATAATCGTCTCAAGGGTGGGGTAAATCCTCACGGTTCCACCTTGATTGCGCAAAACCTCGCGCCACTCAATACCGCGCTGTAACGTGCGCGCCACGTCTCCGCCTACTCGCCCTGCGGCTTTCGGGAAGCTGCTCGCGGGTGGTATCCAATGCGGCGCCGCCACGCATGGGTTTCAGCCTGTGCCCACGCTCTCTTTCGAGGAAGCCTTCCGCTTTGTCGTTGTCCCGGTCAAAGCCTTTCACGAAAACGATTCTAACACCGTTTTTTGCCTTTGTCAAGCGTTTTTCATCTGTGTCCGCGGACATATGCCTGCATACCGTGCCCTACCTCGCCGTATGGTATGGTGTGGAAGCCGAGGCTTCGGTAGAACTCCTCGCGACCGCTCGCCGCGACAAGCGTCACCGTTCCCCACGATCCCTGCGGCACCATCATAGAGATGAGGTCGAGCGAGCGGCTCACAAGCGCCGTTCCTATCCCCTCGCCCCGCCGCTTCGGATGCACCAGCAGGTCGGCGATAACGAACACGAACGCGCCGTCGCCCGCCACCCGCAGCATACCTATCGTCTCGCCGTCGTCCTCCGCCGAAAGCCTTATCAGCGACGCCGCGAGCGCGCGCTTGACTCTGGCGCTGTCCAGCGGCTCAAAGCCTCCGGCGATGCGCAGCGTCTGGAAGTCCACGATGTTCAGCCTGTTTTCATATATCTTGTACGCCACGCCGCACCTCCTGTTCAAAAGTCTCACACCAGTATACGCGGAAGCGGTATCGCTTTGTTCATAACTTGGATTATAGCAGAAAAGGGCGTGTCGCGCAAGCGGTCGAAGCGCCGAAGTTTGTGTATTGGAATTGCAGAAATTTTTATTTATGGTATAATTATTTTGTAAGTAAAAAGAGCACACGCGGAGAAAGGAAACACCATGAACCGAAAGCTCGCTCTTTTCCTGACCATAGTCATATTCGCGGGTATCGCGTTCTGTTTTCTCACGCCGGCGCGCGGACAGCTTCTGACCTACGGCGAGTTCGGCAACATACAGCCGGTGTATACCGAGGGCAACTTGGACATACCCTTTACTATGTCCGGCGAAACCGATTTGCTGACGGTGACTCGGCTCTATCTTGACGGGGGTCCTATTGCCAACATACACCTTCTATCGGTGGAACACCGTCAATTCTCGATGTGCACGGCGGATGTGAATTTTGTCGTGCATCCGTGGGATGACGGCACTCCGTTCGGTTTGGGGACTATTGAATACCTCGAAGATGGCGTATGGATACATTATGCTGACATTGACAACTTTGCTTATGCAATGCCGGCTATAAACTACACTTCTTCACCGTCCATTGTTACCAACAAGCAGGACGAATGCCAGTTCCCTATCCTCATTCCATACGCCGACCCGTGCAGATACCGTGTGACTTTCAACTTCCGTGAGGTGTTCGGCAATCGTGACAGCGGCTTTACCTGTGATGACACAGTCCACCACATCGCGATAGAGTACGAAGTTCCCGCTGCGAGCAAAAGCCGCTATGATATTCTTTCCCTTGTATTGCGCTCATATCCTGAGCTTCACTGTACGCTTATCAACTTGGAAATTCGCGCAAATTACGGCGAACTGCCTTTCCAAAAATACAGTATGGTAGATGTGGAGGCGATGCGTGGCGGCAGATGGACTCGGCAGGATGTTCCACAAACCGACTCCGCTAACTACTACCAACGCATTAGATACTTTGATAATTGCACCGCGATGTACCAAATCGTCTTTCAAGATGACCTGCTCGAGCCGGACAGCGACTACCGCATTACAATGTACTTCACCGAGGAGGAGTACAGCGAGGACTATATGCCGCTTCAGGTGCACATCCGCACCCCCGACCGATAGTCCCGTTTTCGCGCTATTGGTGAAATGTGCTTGCATTTTTGATAGAAATAGGCTACAATAGACTGTACGACATTTGCATCCCCTGGAGGTGAGCGTTTTTGAGAACAGATCTTCCGAAAGGCGTGCTTGAGATATCAAACGGCGTGCTTGTGGAAATAATAACCGCCGTCGTTTCCCGCTGCTTCGGTGTGCGCGGAATGGCTGCCGAAAACCAGCAGGGCATCATCCGTCTTATAAAAAGAGAAAACATCGATCAGGCCGTCAAGGTGACCGAGCGTCCGGACGGCTCGATAAAAGCCGAGCTGCACATCATCGTTCGGCATGGGGTGAACATAAACGCGGTCTGCCGCTCGATAATCGAGCAGGTGCGCTACTCGGTCGAAGATCAGACCGGCATAAAGGTGTCCGGCGTGGATGTCTGTGTAGACAGCGTGATGAGCGATTAAGTTCGCTTTTGTATAACACGGAGGTGCTTATAGGGTTATGGAAAAGATAAACGGAGCCATGCTTTCCGCGATGATTCTCGGCGCGGCGGCTGAGGTGGATAACAAAAAACAGCCGATAAACGAACTGAACGTCTTCCCCGTTCCGGACGGAGATACCGGCACGAATATGTCGCTTACGCTGCTTGCGGCGGCGGGCGACCTCTCCACTCACAACTACAAGACGGTCGGCGAGGCATCCGACGCCGCCGCTCGTGCGATGGTTCGCGGAGCGCGCGGCAATTCGGGCGTTATAACCTCGCTTCTGTTCAGAGGGTTTGCAAAGGCTCTCAAGGACAAGGAGGACATGGACGGCGCGATGTTTGCCGAGGCGATGAGCGAGGGCGTGCGCTCGGCGTACAAGGCGGTCATGAAGCCGGCGGAGGGCACGATACTCACCGTCAGCCGCGTCTCCGCCGAGGTCGCAAAGAGCTTTTCGATAGAGAACCACGACGCGGAGGCGGTCATCGAGGAGATGCTGTCCGCCGCGCGCGAGGCGCTTGAAAAGACGGTCCACCAGAACCCGGTGCTCGAAAAGGCGGGCGTTGTGGACGCCGGCGGCGAGGGCTTCTGCGTCATACTCGACGCTATGCTCCGCACCCTGCGCGGCGAGACGATAGAGCGCGCCGGCGGCGAGGTCGCCGTGACCAACTCGCAGGCAAATTTCGCCGACTTCGCCACCGAGGACATAAAGTTCGGCTACTGCACCGAGTTCATCGTGAACATGAGCGGCAACGAGGTCGGCAGGTCGCACGAGAAGCTCCGCGCCTATCTCGACAGTCTGGGTGACAGCCTGGTCTTTGTCGAGGACGAGGACATAATCAAAATACATGTACATACCAACGACCCGGGACTCGCCATTCAGGAGGGTCTGAAATACGGGTCGCTGACCAAGCTGAAGATAGACAACATGCGCGAGCAGCACACCGAGAAGGTCATCATCACCGGAATGCTTCCGGTCGTGCCCGGCACCCGCAGCATCGCCGCACCCGAGAAACGCTACGGACTGGTCGCGGTCTGCGCTGGAGCGGGACTTCGCGCGGTGTTCGAGGACATGGGCGTAGACAAGGTGGTCGAAGGCGGTCAGACGATGAATCCGTCGACCGAGGACATACTCGCGGCGATAGACGCGACGCCCGCCGAGGTCGTGTTCGTGCTTCCGAACAACAAGAACATAATCATGGCGGCGGAGCAGTGCATTTCGATGAGCGAAAAGACGGTCATCGTGCTGCCCACCAAGACGGTGCCGCAGGGCGTGTCCGCCATACTCTCCTTCGACCCGGACGCCGAGCCGAATCAGAATCGCGACGAGATGATGGGCGCAGCCGCCCGCGTCCGCACCGGTCAGATAACCTACGCCGCGCGGGACAGCTTCTTTGACGACCGCAAGATAAAGCAGGGCGACTATCTGTCCATCTGCGAGAGCGACCTCGTCGGCGTGACCAAGTCGCTGTCCGCCGCGCTCAAGCGTCTTGCCAAGGAGCTGCACAAGCGTCCCGCCGAGTTCGTGACCGTTTTCTACGGCGCGGACGTGGACGAGACCGCCGCTCTCGAGGCGCAGGATCTGTTCAAGCGTGAGTTCAAGGACGCGGAAGTGACCGTCATTCCGGGCGGCCAGCCGGTCTATTATTACCTCGTGTCCGCCGAGTGATACAATGCCGAACCTCGACACCAAGGTAGCCGAAATCAGAGGAATAGGTGAAAAAAAAGCCGGGTTTTTAGCGAAACTCGGCCTTTTTACGTTGCGCGACGTTCTCCGCTTCTTCCCCCGCGACTATGAGGACAGGCGCGAGATAAAGCGGCTGTGCGACGTGCTTCCCGGCGAGAGCGCCTGCATCGAAGGAGGGCTTATGTCCGCTCCGACGTTGAGCCGCATCCGACGCGGACTGGACATCACGAAGTGCCGGATAAGCGACGGCACGGCGGTCTGTGATGTCACATTTTTCAATCAGGCTTGGATAAAAAACCGCCTGAAGATGGGCGAAAACTACGTCTTTTACGGCAAATTCGGCGACGGCAATCTGCTCCGCCGCGAGCTGACCAACCCCGCCTTCGAGCCGGAGGGAACGAACAAGACGACCGGTCGCATCCTGCCGGTCTATCGACTGACGGCGGGGCTTGGGCGCGCGGCGATGACCTCCGTCGTTGAGGCGGCGCTTGCTGCGGCGGACGGCGACTTCCCCGAACCGATACCCGCCTCGATACGCGAGCGGTTCGGGCTTCTCGACGCGCCCACCGCCTATCGTAACATCCACTTCCCCACCGACGACGAAACGCTCAGCGCCGCGCGCCGACGCTTCGTCTTTGAGGAGCTGTTCATCCTGTCGCTCGGACTGCGCGGCGAACGTCTCGAGCGAGCGACCGACGCGCCGCGCATCGACCCGCTCGACCCGTCCGAGTTTGTCGGAAAGCTCCCCTTCCCGCTCACCGGAGCGCAGCGGCGGTCGGTGGACGAGATATTTGCCGACCTCTGCTCGGGCCGTCCGATGAACCGACTGCTCCAGGGCGACGTCGGCTCGGGAAAGACGGTGGTCGCGGCGGCGGCGGCGTGGCTCTGCTGCAAGTCGGGTCACCAGACCGCGCTGATGGCCCCCACCGAGCTGCTTGCGGCGCAGCACTTCCGCTCACTTGAACCGATGATGCGCGGCTTTGGACTGCGCGTCGGACTGCTCATCGGCTCGCTGCCCGCCGCAGAAAAACGCGCGGTGCAGGCGGCGACAGCGGCCGGCGACTACGACCTTGTGATAGGCACGCACGCGCTGATAACCGACGCGGTCGAGTTTCGGTCGCTCGGTCTCGTGATAACCGACGAGCAGCACCGATTCGGTGTGCGCCAACGCGCGGCGCTTGCCGACAAGGGTCGCAGCGCACACGTTTTGGTCATGTCCGCAACGCCGATACCGCGCACGCTTTCGCTGATAATCTACGGCGACCTCGACCTGTCGGTTATCGACGAGCTTCCGCCTGGCAGACAGCCGATAAAGACCTATTCGGTCGGCGAGAGCTACCGCGAACGGCTGCGCGCGTTCATCCGAAAGCTGGTCGGCGAGG
>CAZBNJ010000061.1:0-3780 GCA_964493515.1 uncultured Oscillospiraceae bacterium
GGAAACTCCGGCGGACAGGCGTCGGTCACCGTCATCCGCGCCATGTCCCTGGGGGATGTGGAATTTTCCGACTGGCTGCGGGTTATCTGGAAGGAGCTGCGCGTGGCCGTGCTGTGCGCCGCCACCCTGGCGGTCGTGGTGTTCGGCAAGGTGATGCTCATAGACCAAAAGAGCCTGATGGTGGCGGTAGTAGTGGCGCTGACCATTTTCGTGACCATTATCATCGCCAAGCTGGTAGGCTGTCTCCTGCCCATGCTGGCAAAGCGGCTTGGCTTTGACCCCGCCGTGATGGCCTCGCCATTCATCACCACCGTGGTGGACGCCCTGTCTCTACTTATCTACTTTGCCATCTCCACCCAGATCCTGGGGCTTTAAGGTTTCGCCGTCCTCCGCGCATTGGTCGGATGGCATGATTTTCGACAAAACAAAACCGACACCCACCTCCGTGAGTGTCGGTTTTTTCTTACCTGTTTTCAGTGGGCGATCAATACATTCCGCCCATGCCGTCCATGCCAGGCGCTGCGGGAGCTGCCGGCTGCGGCTCCTTCTTGTCCGCGACCAGCGACTCGGTGGTGAGCACCATCGACGCTATCGACGCCGCGTTCTCGATGGTGGTGCGGGTGACCTTCGCCGGATCGACGATGCCCGCCGCTATCATGTCGCCGTACTGCTCCTTCGCCGCGTCAAAGCCGTAGCCCTTCTTGTCGGCGGTCCTTATCTTTTCAAGGATGACCGAGCCGTCCAGACCGGCGTTGGTGGCTATCTGACGCACCGGCTCGCTGAGCGCGCGAACGACTATCTTGACGCCGGTGCGCTCGTCGCCCTCGGTCGTGTCGAGCAGCTTCTCGACCTCCGGAATGGCGTTGACGAACACCGTTCCGCCGCCGGGGACGATGCCCTCCTCGACAGCCGCGCGGGTCGCGTTGAGCGCGTCCTCGATGCGCAGCTTCTTGTCCTTCATCTCTATCTCGGTGGCAGCGCCGACCTTGATGACCGCGACACCGCCGCTCAGCTTTGCGAGGCGCTCCTGGAGCTTCTCGCGGTCGAAATCGCTGGTGGTGGTCTCGATGTTCGCGCGGATCTGCGCAACGCGGCCCTTTATCTGCTCCGCGTCGCCGGCGCCGTCGACGATGATGGTGTTCTCCTTCTGGACCTTGACCTGGCGCGCGCGGCCGAGCATATCCATCGTCGCGTCCTTCAGCTCAAGACCGAGCTCCTCGCTTATGACCTCGCCGCCGGTGAGTATCGCGATGTCGCGCAGCATGTCCTTGCGGCGGTCGCCGAAGCCCGGAGCCTTGACGCACACGCAGGTGAAGGTGCCGCGCAGACGGTTGACGAGTATCGTTGCAAGCGCCTCGCCCTCGACGTCCTCGGCGATTATGACCAGCTTGCGGCCGGACTGCACGACCTGCTCGAGCAGCGGCAGGATGTCCTGGATGTTCGATATCTTGCGGTCGGTTATCAGGATGAGCGCGTCGTCGATGACCGCCTCCATCTTCTCGGTATCGGTGACCATGTACGGCGAGATGTATCCGCGGTCGAACTGCATTCCCTCGACCACCTCGCTGTAAGTCTCGGCGGTCTTGGACTCCTCAACGGTGATGACGCCGTCGGCGCTGACCTTCTCCATCGCCTCGGCGATGAGGTTGCCGATGAACTCGTCGCCCGACGAGACGGCTGCCACGCGCGCGATGTCCTGCGTGCCGCTGACCTTCTTTGCGGTGGCCTTGACAGCCTCGACCGCTGCGGCGACGCCCCTGTCGATGCCGCGCTTCATTATCATCGGATTCGCGCCCGCGGCGACATTCTTCATGCCCTCGCGGATGAACGCCTGCGCGAGCAGCGTCGCGGTGGTGGTGCCGTCGCCCGCGACGTCGTTAGTCTTGGTTGCGACCTCCTTGACCATCTGCGCGCCCATGTTCTCGAACGGGTCGTCAAGCTCGATCTCCTTGGCTATCGTCACGCCGTCGTTGGTGATGAGCGGCGAGCCGAACTTCTTGTCGAGAACGACGTTGCGACCCTTGGGTCCGAGGGTTATCTTAACGGTGTCGGCGAGCTGATTTACGCCGCGCTCGAGCGCTCGACGGGCGTCCTCGCCGTAAAGGATTATCTTGGACATAGACCTCTGCCTCCTAAAATTGGTTTTGTAATTACTCGACTATCGCGAGGATATCGCTCTGACGGACGACGTTGTACTCCACTCCGTCCAGCTTGACCTCGGTACCCGAATACTTGCTGGTTATGACCCTGTCGCCCTTCTTGACGACCATGACGACTTCCTTGCCGTCCACCATGCCGCCCGGTCCGACTTCCACGACCTCTGCTATCTGCGGCTTTTCCTGCGCGGCGCTGGTGAGGATTATACCGCTCTTGGTCGTCTCCTCCGCCTCTATCGTCTTAATGACCACTCTGTCCGCCAACGGCTTGAGCTTCATCTGATATTGCCTCCCTGCTGCGTTTTTTGGTTTTAGCACTCTCTGCGTTCGAGTGCTAACATTGGTAATTATACCCTGTCTTTCCCTGATTTTCAATGCCCGCCGCATCTCAAAATCGGGCAATTTTCGTGATTATAGTTTCATTTCAAATCTATGCTCGCTATTAAACGTGTATTCTCTCATTTTCTCGTTTTTTATCCTCGAGCTCGCAGTCAAGCGCGTCCCATGCTCCCTTCGGCGCGAAGAACCGCTGCTTTATCGGCGCGAGGCGTATCGTCGCGGCGGTCGCGGGCAGCATCTCGCCGTCCATGTTGACCACGCCCTCGCGTCCGACGAACCCGACCTTGACCTCGCGCACCGCCTTGCGGACAGCGAGATCGCCAAGCTCGCGGTACCGTCCCTCCTTGTACTTCTTCAGCAGCGTTGGCACGCGGAGTCGGCTCAGCTTCTTTATCAGCAGCAGATCGAGCACTCCGTCCATAGGGTTCGCGTCGGCCATCGGCATATATCCGCCGCCGTAGTGCCGCGCGTTCGCGACGCATATCAGTGCGTAGCTGCCGTCCAGCCGCTCGCCGTCCGCCTCCAGCGTAAAGTCGCTGCAAAGCCCCTTGAACAGGTTGTACAGCGCCGACATGGTAAACGCGCCGAATCCGGTCACCAACGGAAGTTTCTTGAATCTGTGTACATCCTTCGCGGTGCGGGCGTCAAAGCCAACCGAGCAGATGTCTATCGAATACATCCCCTCCGCCTCGATGAGGTCAAGGCTGCGCTCCTCCCCGTCGGCAAGCGCCGCGACGTCCCTGAGATCTGCGTCGCCGAACAGCTTTACAAAGTCGTTTGCCGTTCCACACGGTATGACCGTCAGCGCCGCGTTCGGATAACCCGCGACACCGTTCAGCACCTCGCTGAGCGTACCGTCGCCGCCGCACGCGTAGACACGGCACTCCTCCCCGCTTTTGACAAACTCACGGGCGGCTTTGGTCGCGTCGCCCGCGCAGGTCGTGACGTGCGTCGCGTAGTCGCGGCCGGCCATCGTGCGTTCGATCTCGCGCAGCAGCTCGGTCGTGCCGTTTTTCTTGCCCGCCTTCGGATTGATTATGAAGAAATGCTTCATCCCTTTCCCTCCCCGCTTTGTTTATCCCTTCTTCTTCGGCAAAAACCGGTAATATGTGCACTGTATCATGCCGTTGTACATTCTCCGACGCTTGCTCGCCTTCGCGCCGTACCACTGCTCAAGCTCGGGGTCGGCGGTGAGTATGCCGCAGCACCAGTCCTGCTTTTCGCGCATCGCGGTGCCGAATCTCTTTATCAGGTCGGCGGCCTCAAAGCCGTCGCCGAGGCGCAC
>CAZBNJ010000061.1:3880-6526 GCA_964493515.1 uncultured Oscillospiraceae bacterium
CCCGACTGCGTGCGGTAGCCGCGCTTGTACAGCGGGTCTCCGGCGAGGTCGACATGGACGAGCACGCGGTCACGCAGGACGGTGAACCGTATCTGACGCGCGTCTCCGCTCTCGTCCAGGCGCTCGGCGTGATACTTCCCTCCGAGACGGACGGCTATCGCCTTGCGGATTATGGAGGTACAGTCGGGCACACTCATAAGTTTTGAGTCGACGCAGTGCCCGCGCACGGGAAACGCGCAGCCCTTGGGTATGAATCGCTCCCACTCGACCGACCTGACGCCCTCGAACAGCTCGTCAAAGCTCCGCGCCTCAAAGTCGGCGGCGACTATCTGCACACGCTCGGCGGTGCGCAGTCGGACGAGTGCGGTCGCCGCGTCGGCGAGGTCGCCCGAGAACAGGACGCGTCCCTCCTCGGCGGCGACGTCATGCATCCCCATGCGCTTCAGTTCGTCGCGCGCGATGCCCTCCAGTCCGAACATCGTCGGCGCGCAAAACAGCAGTTTTTCCATCCGTCCCTCCGAAAATCAAAACATTGTTATATTATATAGTATAACCGCACGTCGTACTCACGTCAAGCGCGGCTTGCGCTCGGGGTCAAGTCATGCTATACTTTCAGATAGGAAAGGCGGTGGCGAAAAATGCAGACTTTGGATGAGCTGAAGCGCGAATGTCTCGACTGCACCGAGTGCGCGCTGTGCGAGGGACGCACCAACGTGGTCTTTGGCGACGGCGATCCGAACGCCGAGGTGATGTTCATCGGCGAGGGACCGGGCGCGGACGAGGACAGACAGGGCAAGCCGTTTGTCGGGCGGAGCGGTATGCTGCTGAACGATATGCTGGCGATGATAGGGCTTTCGCGCGACAAGATATACATCGCGAACATCGTGAAGTGCCGTCCGCCGAACAACCGCGACCCGCTCGGCGTTGAGCAGGACGTGTGTATCAAGTGGCTGCGCGCGCAGACCAAGATAATCAAGCCGAAGATAATGGTCTGTCTCGGACGCATCGCGGCGATGCGCATAATCAAGCCGGACTTCAAGATAACGCATGAGCACGGGCAGTGGTTCGAACGCGGCGGATTTCTCTTTACCGCCACCTTCCACCCCGCGGCGCTGCTGCGCGATCCGCACAAAAAGCCGGACGCGTTCGAGGACTTTGAGGCGCTGCGGCTGAAGATAAGCGAGGTCTGCGAGCGCACCGTGCTCGAATGAATAGCGCACTACAAACGAAAAGTCGTTAAATTATCCACAAAATTTATCCATTTTTGATATTGGATTTTCCATCGCTCGTGTGGTAGAATATGGTCAGAGAATTCAAAATGGGTGGGAAGGGCTTGTTTGCCCATACCCGACATTTCTCAGAGGAGGTTTTTTATGAAAGTAAAGTTCACAGAAACCGTGCTTCGTGACGCTCAGCAGTCGCTGATCGCCACCCGTATGCCCTTTGCGGATTTTGCGCCCATTCTGTCCGAGATGGACAAGGCGGGCTACTACTCCGTGGAGTGCTGGGGCGGCGCTACGTTCGACAGCTGCCTGCGCTATCTGGACGAGGATCCGTGGGAGAGGCTGCGCAACATCCGCGCCGCCATGCCGAACACCCGCCTGCAGATGCTGCTTCGCGGTCAGAATCTTCTCGGTTACAAGCACTATCACGACGACGTGGTCGAGAAGTTCGTCGAGCTGTCCATCAAGAACGGTATAGACGTTATCCGCATCTTCGACGCGCTCAACGACTTCCGCAACATTAAGACCGCGCTCGAGGCTACCAAGAAGTACGCAAACGAGCGCACCGTGGCATCCGGCTGCATATCCTACACCCAGTCCCCCGTCCACACGGTGGAGAAGTATGTTGAGATGTGCAAGGAGCTGAAGTCGATGGGCTTTGACACCATCTGCCTCAAGGATATGGCGGGCACGATGAGCCCCTATGAGGCGGAGCACCTCATCAAGGGCATAAAGGACGCCATCGGAGACATGCCGATAATCCTTCACACCCACTGCACCACCGGCATGGCGTACATGACCATAACCAAGGCGATAGAAGCGGGCGTGGACGTTATCGACACCGCTACCTCCGCCATGTCCAACGGCACCAGCCAGCCGGCGACCGAGACCATGTTCTATGCGCTCCAGCAGTACGGCATAGAGAGCGATCTCAACGAGGATGTCATAAACAAGGTCAACGACTTCTTTAAGCCGCTCAAGCAGAAGTATATCGACAGCGGCCTGCTCAATCCGAAGAGCATGGGTACCGACTCGCAGGCGCTTGTCTACAAGGTCCCGGGCGGCATGCTCTCCAACATGATAGCGAACCTGACCGACATGAAGGCCATGGATAAGTTCGACGCGGCTCTCGCCGAGATACCGGCAGTCCGCAAGGACCTGGGCTATCCCCCGCTGGTCACCCCGCTCAGCCAGATGGTCGGCAACCAGGCGGTCACCAACGTCATCGTCGGCGAGCGCTACAAGAACATCTCCAACGAAGTCAAGAACTACTTCAAGGGCGAGTACGGCATCGCGCCCGGCCCGGTCAGCAAGGAGCTTGAGGAGAAGATACTCGGCGCCGGCAACAGCCCGATCGACTGCCGCATCGAGGACTCCAAGCGCACCGGCGAGGAGTTCGCCAAGGCCAAGGAGGCTCTGGGCG
>CAZBNJ010000062.1:0-4006 GCA_964493515.1 uncultured Oscillospiraceae bacterium
AAAAATCCCGGCGAAAAGGAATTTCACCAAGCCGCAAGCGAGGTCCTTCTCTCGCTCGAACCCGTAGTGGAAGCCCACCCCGAATATCGGAAGAACGCCCTTTTGGAGCGTCTCACCGAGCCCGACAGACAGATAATGTTCCGCGTGCCTTGGATAGACGATAAGGGCGTGGCGCATGTGAACCGCGGCTACCGCGTTCAGTTCAACAACGCCATCGGACCGTATAAGGGCGGAATAAGACTGCACCCGTCGGTAACGCTCGGAACGATAAAGTTCCTCGGCTTCGAGCAGATATTCAAGAACAGCCTGACCGGACTGCCTATGGGCGGAGGCAAGGGCGGCAGCGACTTCGACCCCAAGGGCAAGTCGGACGGCGAGATAATGCGCTTCTGCCAGAGCTTTATGACCGAGCTTTCAAAGCATATCGGACAGTTCACCGATGTTCCGGCGGGCGACATCGGCGTCGGCGCGCGTGAGATAGGCTTCATGTTCGGACAGTACAAGCGCATACGCAACGAGTTCACCGGTGTGCTCACCGGCAAGGGAATACCTTACGGCGGCTCGCTCATCCGTCCGCAGGCGACCGGATACGGCCTGTGTTACTTCGCCGACAACATGCTTGCCGACGTGGGCAAGAGCTTCAAGGGCGCGACCGTTGTGATAAGCGGCAGCGGAAACGTCGCGATATATGCCTGCGAGAAGGCGACCCAGCTCGGCGCGAAGGTCATCGCCATGAGCGACAGCGGCGGATATGTCGTCGACCCGGACGGCATAAATCTGGACGTCGTCAAGCAGATAAAGGAGGTCGAGCGCGGCCGCATAAGCGAGTACGCGAAGCGCGTGCCGACCGCAACATACACCGAGGGCTGCAAGGGCATCTGGACGGTAAAGTGCGACATCGCGCTGCCCTGCGCCACGCAGAACGAGCTGGACGGCGAGTCGGCAGAGACGCTGGTGAAGAACGGCGTCATCGCGGTCGCGGAGGGCGCGAATATGCCGTCCACGCCGGAGGCTGTCGCGTGCTTCCAGCGCAGCGGCGTGCTGTTCGGACCGGCAAAGGCTGCGAATGCGGGCGGCGTCGCGGTCAGCGGACTTGAGATGAGCCAGAACAGTCTGCGCCTCAGCTGGACCGCAGAGGAGGTAGACGAGCGGCTGAAGGGCATCATGGCGGGCATCTACAAAAACGCCTCGACCGCTGCGGCGGAGTACGGCCACAAGGGCAATCTTGTCGCGGGAGCGAACATCGCGGGCTTCCTCAAGGTCGCCGAGGCGATGCTCGCGCAGGGTATCGCGTACTGATATTTACAAATCTGGAGAAAAATCCCATCGGGAAATGCCGCCCGATGGGATTTTTTATCTTCCATTTTCAAAAGAAGTGTGGTAAAATGAAATATCGACCGAAATCGACCGCTTGAAGGCGGATTATGGACAGGGAAATCGGACACTTCGGAGGTGCTACTGATGAAACGACGCTTTTCGCGAACCATAGCGCTGATGCTTGCCGCGGCAATGCTTGTCGGCGCGTTCGGTTCTGCCCTCGCGGCGGGCGCAACGGGAAGCCCCGGAGCCGCCCCGGGAGATGTGGCGTTTACCGGAGGAAGCAAGCGCATTGACGGCTTCACCGACGTGAATAATCACTGGGCGCGCGAGTCTATAAGCTTCGCGATCGAGAACAACATTATGAACGGCATGACCGACACCGAGTTTTGGCCGAACTATCCGATGACCCGCGCGATGCTCGTGACCGTGCTTTGGAGGATAGAGACCAAGCCGCCGTGCAGCACTCCGACCACGTTTTCCGATGTCCCTGCGGGACTTTGGTACTCGGAGGCTGTCGCCTGGGCAAATGAGAACAACATCGTGCAGGGCAGGGGAAACAACATCTTTGACCCGATGACCCCAATAAGCCGGCAGGACTTCTGCGTCATACTCTATCGCTTTGCGATAAAGACCGGACGCGATGAGCGCAGCTGGAAGCCGTCGATAGTTTTCACCGACTACGAGGACATATCGCTCTACGCGCGCGACGCGGTCAACTGGTGCAGCGAGCACGGCATAGTGAACGGCAGACTGCTCGGCGAGTTCGACCCATACGGCAGCACCACCCGCGCGGAGGGCTGTCATATGCTGCGCCTGTTTTTGGAGAAGAAATAGGAGACCGATATGAAAGGACCCCAGGTAATAACATATCTTGACTTCAAGGACAACTGCGAGGAAGCGGTAAACGCGTACATTGAGGCGTTCGGCGGGCAGATACTCTATATATCCCACTGGAGCGAGATGAACTGCAACGACGCGAGCAGGTTCGGCAAAGTCATGCACGCCGAGTTCTTGATCGGCGAGACCCGCCTCTCGGGAGGCGACGGCTACGAAGAGCAGTCCTCGCGCGGCATGAAGCTGATGATACACATGGACACCAAGGAGGAAGCGCTGCACGCCATCGAGATACTCGAAAAGGGCGGGGAGATACTGGACGCGCTGTCTCCGCATCCGGCGCCGGACGACGGCGGCATGGGCTGTGTGCTTCGGGACAGGTTCGGAATGCGGTGGATAATCACCTGCCCGAACCCTGACAAACAAAAAGTGGGATAATTTGCCGCGAAACTATTGACAATTCGTTTGAAATCGTATATAATTCTTTAGTCTGCGATTTTCGCAGCCAATCCTTGCCGCTTAGGCGGCCATAGTCCAGAAGGAGGTGCACGAATGGCTAAGGTTACCGCAAAGTACGAGACGATATTCATCGTCAACCCGAAGCTCGACGAGGAGGCACGCACTGCCACTATCGAGCGTTTCAAGAACCTCGTGGAGGCGAACGGAACGCTGGAGGAAGTCGACGAGTGGGGCATCCGTAAGCTCGCTTACGAGATACAGGACGAGCGCGAGGGCTACTACGTCCTCATGAACTTTGAGTCCGCGCCGGAGTTCCCGGCAGAGCTCGACCGTGTCTACAACATCACCGACGGCATTATCCGCTCGATAATTGTCTGCAAGGAGTGATGAGCAGATGCTGAACAAAGCTATCATTATGGGACGCCTTACGCGCGATCCCGAACTGCGATACACGCAGTCGAACACACCGGTCGCCACTTTCGCGGTGGCGGTCGAGCGCCGCTTCAAGTCGCGGGAAGGTGAGCGGGAGACCGACTTCATCAACTGCGTTGCGTGGCGGCAGCAGGCGGAATTCGTCCAGAAGTGGTTCCAGAAGGGACGCATGATCTGCGTGGTCGGCTCGATTCAGACCCGCAAGTACACCGACAAGGACGGAAACAACCGCACTGCGACCGAGGTCGTGGCCGACGAGATAACCTTCTGCGGCGACAGCCGTGGCGGTGAGGGCGGCGGACGCGACGACGGCGGATACGCCCAGCGCGGCGGTTACGGCGGAGCTTCGCAGTCCCGCGCGCCCGCGTCGATGGGCGACGTACCCGCAAGCCAGCTTCCCGAAGGCGACTTTGCCGACCTCGGCGACGAGGACGACGAGCTGCCGTTCTGATTTAGCGAAAGGAGATTACAACTATGCCGTTTGATAAGGCTGCACGTCCGGGTGGACGTAAGCGCAGGAAGGTCTGCATGTTCTGCGCGGATAAGATCGAGAACATCGACTACAAGGACACCGCGCGTCTTCGTCGCTTCATATCCGAGCGCTCGAAGATACTGCCCCGCCGCATGACCGGCGTCTGCGCGGAGCATCAGCGTCAGCTGACCGTCGCCGTTAAGCGTGCGCGTCAGATAGCGCTGCTGCCCTATGTGACCGAGTAAGAATTTGAACGAGTGAAACACCGCATCGGGTTTTCCGATGCGGTGTTTTTTCGTCTTGATACACGCACCCCGCCGTGTTATAATCAAAAGAGAAACGACAACGGAGGTGCGCCATGCGTCGACTGACCGCGCTGATACTTATGCTCGCGCTGCTGCTCTGCGGCTGCTGGGATAAACTGCCGTCGCAGACGAGCGAGCCTGCGCCGTCGCCGAGTGTAGAACCGAGTGCCGAGCCGTCGGAAGA
>CAZBNJ010000062.1:4106-6291 GCA_964493515.1 uncultured Oscillospiraceae bacterium
GACAACTTCGACTATGAGCTGTACCTCCCGCACACCGACACGACGCAGCCGATGGTGCTCCGAGACGGAGGAAAGCTCTACGCGGTGGCGCAGATAAGCGTCGCGGCAGAGCCGGGAAACTATACGATGGAGCTGCGGCGTTCGCGTGACGGCAGCGAGCCGGAGGTCATCGCGACCGCGGACTATACCATTGAGGCGCGCGAGTTCGACCGCCAGGATCTGGTGACGAGCAGCTCGACGCAGTCGATATACACCTCGAATAACGTGAACAGCGACAACGAGAAGATGCGCGCCGCGCGGTCGAACTCCAACCCGCAGCCATATTTCAAGGGACTGTTCAGTTGTCCGCTGCCCGACGGCTGGGTGTTAACGACCGAGTTCGGCCAGCAGCGCTACGTCTCGGGGAAGTTTCAGTCGCGGCACGCGGCGCGGGACATGGCGGCTCCGGCGGGGACGGATGTCTACGCTACCGCACCGGGGGTGGTCACCTTCGCCGACGAGCTGATAGTCAACGGAAATACGATAGTCATCGACCACGGCGCGGGCATTTTCAGCTCATACTCGCACCTGTCCGAGATAGACGTGGAGGTGGGCGACTTCGTCGACCAGGGCGCGCTCATAGGCTTGGTCGGCTCGACGGGGTACTCGACCGGACCGCACCTGCACTTCGGCCTGGTCGCCAGCGGGTACTACGTCGACCCGCTCTATCCGCAGGAACATGACCTTTTGGCGGTACTTAGCCCGCTTGAGGAATAAAAAACAGGGGAAATGGGTAATATATGGAGAAAGTTAAACTTTTGGCGCGGGCGATACTTGCCGGCGTGATGATCTCGGTCGGCGGCACGGTGTTCCTGATGTCGCCGGACAAGGTGAGTGGCGCGGTGTTCTTCTGCGTTGGACTGTTCAGCGTCTGCGTGTTCAAGCTGGCGCTCTACACCGGACAGACCGGCTACTTTTTGGACGGAAATGTGGGCAGAAACGCGATAGATCTCGTGATAATCTGGATCGGAAACCTGATAGGCTGTCTGGCGGTCGGGCTGATGCTTCGGTGGAGCGGAACGCTCGCCGAGACAGCGGAGGCAAGCGTAGCGGCACGGCTCGCAAAGCCGCTTGGGTACAGCTTTCTGACCGCGATAATGTGCGGAGTTTTGATGTACATCGCGGTAGACAACTTCCGCAACGGCGCGTCCGAGATAGGCAAATTCGTGGGCATAATGCTCTGCGTTCCGGCGTTCATCCTCGCGGGCTTTGAGCACAGCATCGCGGATATGTTCTACATAGCGGCGGCGCGCGGAAGCGACCTGTTCGCGGGGGACACGCTCGCGTTTTTGGGCGTGGTCAGCGCGGGGAATCTGGTCGGCGCGGTGCTGTTCGCGAAACTGCGTGCTCTTGGGAACGGCACTTTATTTGGCAGTAAGAGCTAAATCGGAGGCATAGATATGGATCTCACGGCACTTTTTAAAATACAATATGGGCTTTTCGTTGTTGGCGTCGAGCAGGACGGAAAGGCAAACGCGTGCGTCGTCAACACGGTGGCGCAGGCCACCGCGGAGCCGCCGCAGCTCACGCTGACGATGCAGAAGCGCAACCTCACCACCGAGCTTGTGCGAAAGAAGGGGAGCGTCGCGATAAGCGTGCTCGGCGAAAAGACGCCAATTGAGCTTATCGAGCGGCTCGGAACGCTGTCCGGTCGCGACTGCGACAAGCTCGCCGATGTCGCCTGCAAGCCGGACAGCGCCGGGAACCCGCTGCTCGTCGGAAGCGGCGTCGTTGCGCACTATTCGGCGAAGATAACAAGTGAGATCGACCTCGGCAGCCACTGGCTGTTCGTGCTGGAACCGACCGCTCTCGAGAAATTTGACGGCGAGCCGACCACCTATTCGGGCTATCGCGCGCGCAAATCGACCGGCGGTAAGCAGTGGATATGCACCATCTGTCACTATGTCTACGACGGCGCGACGCCGTTTGAGGAGCTGCCCGACGACTGGGTATGCCCTGTGTGCGGCGAGCCGAAGAGCGCGTTCGTGCTCGAGTGAGCGCTCGCTCAACACGAAAAAATTTCCTCAAATTACAAATTTGTGCTTGCATTTGCCGCCTGGATGTGGTATCATATTCAAGCGGTCAAAATGCGCTTGTAGCTCAGCTGGATAGAGTGACTGGCTACGAACCAGTAGGTCGGGGGTTC
>CAZBNJ010000063.1:0-4497 GCA_964493515.1 uncultured Oscillospiraceae bacterium
GCTTTTCGCGACTACGCCGTGCTCTATCGCATGAACGCGCAGATGAACCGCGTCGAGGACGCGTTCAAGCGAAACGGCGTGCCATATCGGGTCATCGGCGGCACGAGATTCTTTGACCGCGCAGAGATAAAGGATGTGCTGAGCTATCTGTGGGTGATACACAATCACGCGGACAATCTGCGGCTTGAGCGGATAATCAACGTGCCCGCGCGCGGCATTGGGCGCACAACGGTGGACGCGGTCGCGTTCTATGCCGGAAATACCGGGCTTTCGATGTTCGATATATGCCGCCACGCGCAGGAATATGAGACGCTTGGGCGGAGCGCGGCGAAGCTGAAGCTGTTTGCGGAGATGATAGAATATCTAAGCGCGTTTTCGGCGGAGCACACTCCGAGCGAGCTGTACGACGAGATGATAGAAAAGACGGGATATGTCGCGGCGCTGGAGGCAAAGACGGCGACCGACCCCGACGCGCGCGGACGCATCGAGAACGTGCTCGAGCTCAAGTCGAGCATAATATCCTACGAGCAGGAGGCGGAGGAACCGTCGCTCGGCGGATTCCTCGACGAGGTGTCGCTTTTCACCGACATCGAGCGGTACGACGAGGGCGCGGACGCTGTGGTGCTGATGACGATGCACTCGGCGAAGGGCCTGGAGTTTCCGAACGTGTTTTTGATCGGCATGGAGGAGGGGATGTTCCCCGGAATGAGGTCAATTGGCATGGAGGAGGAACTGGAGGAGGAGCGTCGGCTGTGCTATGTCGGCATAACCCGCGCGCGGAAGAAGCTGTACATCAGCTGCGCGAAGCGGCGCATGATATTCGGACGAACATCGTTCAATCCGCAGAGCAGGTTTGTGGACGAGCTGCCGGACGAGTGCATCGAGGAGCAAAAGAGCGAGCTTATCGACCGCCAGGAGAGCGGCGGATTCAGGCAGCGATTCGATTTCTTCGAGGACGACGGACCGTCGGCGCGCAAGCGGGATGTATACCGCAGAGCCGCGGCAGTCAGCCAAAAACCGTCCGCACCCGTTATGAAGCTTGAGGCGGGGGACGAGGTGACGCACACCGCGTTTGGCAACGGAGTTGTCGCGGCGGTGAAGCCGATGGGCGGCGACGCGCTGTTAGAGATACAGTTTGAGGGCGTCGGGCTGAAGCGGCTGATGCTGAAGACCGCCTCGAAGTTCCTGACAAGGAGGTGAGAGGTTCGGTGAACAATCTGTCACCAGAGTTTTCAAAGGAGCAGGTGAACCGCCAGAGCGCACTCGCGCTCGCGCATATCGGCGACGGCGTGTACGAGCTGATGGTGCGGACACACATCGCGTCCGGACACGAGTTTTCAAACGAGGATATGCACCGAAACACGCTGCGGTTTGTCAGCGCGTCGGCTCAGTCCAAGGCGTTTGCGGCGATACGCGATGCGCTGGGTGAGGACGAACAGGCGGTGTTCCTAAGGGGAAGGAACGCGCACTCGAAGTCGCCGAAGCACACGCCTCCCGCCGAATATCACGCGGCGACCGGATTGGAGGCGCTGTTTGGATGGCTCTGGCTGCTGGGTAAGAGGGAGCGGCTGGAGGAGTTGTTTGGAATGATCCTTGCAGATATGTCCGATGGGGAAAATGAAAAAACGGAGGAATGAGAAATGAAGAATCCTGCGGAGGAAAAACAGCTGCCAAAGCCGGCAGCGGTGGCGCGAGACTATTCGATAATGTTCGTCGGCTCGGTGATATACGCGCTAAGCATGGTCATGTTCCTGCGGCCCGCGCAGGTGCCGGTCGGCGGACTGACCGGTATCGCGATGATATCGAACTACTTCTGGGGCTGGCCGCTCGGATTGCAGACGATAATCCTGAACATACCGCTGTTTTTGTGGAGCCTCAAGGAGCTTGGCCGCGGGTTTGTCATACGCTCGGGCGCGGCGATGCTCATGACCTCGCTGCTGATGGACGCCATGGCGCCGTTCGTTCCGGCGTTCGGTGGAGAGAAGCTGCTGGCGGCGATATTCGGCGGCGTTACGCACGGCGTGGGCATGGGAATGATATTCTCGCGCGGCGGCACGACCGGCGGCACCGACATCATATCCAAGATAGTGAACATCCGCACCGGCAGGTCGATAGGCAATCTCATGCTTATCATGAACGGCGTGATAATCTGCGCGGCGAGCTTTGCCTATGCCGATGTGCCTGCAGGCGCGACGGTGTCCGAGATGCTGAACGCCACGCTTGAGGTGGTGCTCTACTCGATAGTCATGCAGGCGCTCGCGAGCTACTCGATAGATGCGCTGCTGAACGGCATGGACAGCGGAAACGCGGCGTTTGTCGTGACCGACAAGCCGGAGGAGATAGCGCAGGCAGTGTTCACTCACCTCGGACGCGGAGTGACCGCGATGAACGCCGAGGGAATGTTCTCCAAAACGCCGAGGACCACGCTGCTCTGCGCGATACGCAGCCATGAGGTGCACGCGCTGAAAAACGCGGTGACGCAGGCTGACCCGAACGCGTTTATGATACTGACAAACGCGCGGGAGGTCGTCGGACGGGGCTTCAGCCTTCCGGGAAGCAAGAACAGCAAGACGGCGGGCGAGCAGAAGTGAAAAGCAAGCGGCAGTTGAGAATTTTCAACCGCCGCTTGATTGTTTTTATAGGCTAAACGTGGTAGAATATCTGCATAAGCAAAGGAGGACGCAGTATGCTGAAAGACCATATATCACAGATGAAGGGCGCGATGGGCGCGGAGCACACCGAGATACGCGCACAGCGCAACACCAGCCGCCGCGTGTCGGTGCTGAACGGCGACATGATATCCAATTCGCGCAGCGAGGAGAGCGGCGTCTGCGCGCGCGTATACCGAAACGGGGTGTACGGATTCGCGTCGGGTGCGGAGTATTCCGAAAACGCCGTGCGCGAGATACTCGAGGCGGCGCAGCGCAACGCGAAGTTCATGGACGAGCGCACCGGCAAGGGAAAGCCCGCGCTGCCGATAATCGCGAAGGGCGAGATCGAGTACAAGCCATATTACAGCGACCCCGAGCAGAAGCTGTACATCGATTTTGTGCGCGAGCTGGACGCGTACATCGCAAAGAAGTATCCGAAGCTGGTGAGCCGCCGCGTTACGGCGTATGCGGACAGCATGGAGAAGCTGCTTGTCACAAACGACGGCGCGGACGGCTATTCGATAGCGCCGCGGGCGTATGTCCCTGTCGTAATGACGGCGACTTCAAAGGACGGTTCTACGGTCGAGATGTTCCGTGTGCTCGGCACCGAGCGCGGCGGGTGCGTCGACGAGAAGTTCAGGTCGGTGGAGATCTTTGCCGCCGAGCTTGAGGACAACTATCAGCAGCTTATGGCAAAGGCGGAGGGCGTCTACGCCGAGGCCGGACTGCGCGATGTGATACTCGGGCCGAACATGGCGGGAATACTCGCTCACGAGGCGGTAGGGCACACGGTGGAGGCGGATCTGGTGCTCGGAGGCTCGGTCGCCGCGCATCTGCTTGGAAAGCCGGTCGCAAGCGAGCTTATAACGATGGTAGACTTTGCGCACACGCTGCACGACGGTACTCCTGCGCCGCTGCCGGTGTATATCGACGACGAGGGCACTCCCGCGACCGACCAGCCGATAATCAGGGACGGCGTGCTGGTGGGCTATATGAACAGCCGCGAGTCGGCGCAGCACTTTGACATGGAGCCGCACGGCAACGCGCGCGCGTACACCTTCTCGGACGAGCCGCTCATCCGTATGCGAAACACCGGAATACTGCCCGGAAAGTCGAAGCTGGAGGAGATGATAGCGTCGATAAAGGACGGCTACTATCTCACCGAGACGGGCAACGGCCAGGCGGACACGACCGGCGAGTTTATGTTCGGCGTGAACATGGGATATGAGATAAAGAACGGCAAGCTCGGCCGCGCGATACGTGACACGACGATATCCGGCATCGCGTTTGAGATGCTGAAGACGGTGGATATGCTGTCCGACGACAACGTGTGGGTCAGCTCCGGCTTCTGCGGCAAGAAGCAGCCGATGCCGGTCGGAATGGGCGGACCTGCGCTCAAGTGCAGGATAAACATCGGCGGACGCTGAGAAGGGGGAGAAAACGTATGAATAATCGCGAAATAGCGGAGTATACGCTGGAAAAACTTACGAAGCTCGGCGCGGACGCGGCGTCGGTAGGCGTTGCGCACGGCTCGACCGACGAGCTGAACGTCGACGGAGGCGAATTCAGCCTGATGCGCACGCTTTTTGACACGAATGTGGGCATGAAGGTGATAAAGGACGGCAAAAAGGGCAATATCTCGATAAACCAGACCGACAAGCAGAGCATTGACGAGGCGTGCGCGACGGTCATCGGAGCGGCGGAGCAGTCGCAGCCGGACGAGGCGCACCGCATAGCGCCGTTTGCGGGAAAGGAGAAGTTTATCCTAGGCGTGCTCGAGCCGGACATCGCCGCGCTGTACGACCGCATAAACGAATTTCTGCGCGCGACAAAGCAGGAGTACCCG
>CAZBNJ010000063.1:4507-6271 GCA_964493515.1 uncultured Oscillospiraceae bacterium
ATGATGGAGCAGTTCATCGCGCAGTACGAGCGTGAAAATGCGCTGTACATGAACACCAACGGCACCGAATTTGAGCAGGAGAGCGGAGAATACAGTCTCAGCTCGATGTTTTCGGCGCACGAAGGGGAGAAGGCGGGGTCGTTCAACGGCGCCGACGCGCTGTTCACCGACCTGAAAACTCCGTTTATCGACCTCGCGGGGCATCGTCGGCTGTTCGCCGAGAGCGAGCGCTCGCTCGACCCGGTTTCGGTGGACGGTAAGTTTGTGGGCACGCTCATCGCGACGCCGCCGCTGATGGCGGACTTTCTCTACACGATATGCGCGAACTTCTGCTCGGACGGCGTGATAATCGACAGGACGAGTCCGTGGATAGACAAACTCGGAAAGACGGTCGCGTCGAGCTGTCTGAACATCTCCAGCCGTCCGTATGCGCAGGAGATAGTCTGCGGCGAGCGGTTTGCGGAGGGCTTTAAGTCGGAGGACATGGACATCGTCAAGGACGGCGTGCTGAAGAGCTTCGTGCTCAGCGACTACGGCGCGCTAAAGACCGGATTTGAGCGCGCGAAGAACCACGGCGCGAACTTCTTTGTCACTCCGGGCAGCCACTCGGTGGAGGAGATCATCGCCGGCGTGGAGCGCGGGCTTATCGTGAACCGCTTCTCCGGCGGCGAACCGAGCGCGAACGGCGACTTCAGCGGCGTTGCGAAAAACAGCTTCCTCGTTGAAAACGGCAGGATAGTCGGCGCGGTGAGCGAGACGATGATAAACGGGAATTTCGTGGATATGCTCGGAAGCGTCTGCGAGATCAGCCGCGAGACCGAGGGCGGCGGACGGAGCGTGCTGCCGTGGGTCGCGTTCGGCGGCGTGACGGTCAGTGGCAAGTAGGAAAGGACAGCGAAAAGGACGCGGGCGAGGCTCGCGTCCTTTTTTGTCCCAAATTTTGACGAATGTTGGACAAACCGAGCCGAATATGCTGATTCAGCTTACAAAAACGAGGTGTGTCCAAATGCTTTCACTTGCGCTGTTCCTGGTACTGCACGGATTCTACATGACGCTGCGCGTCGGCGGTGGCTCGTTTCCGAAACCGCTTGGCGCGGAGGAGGAGCGCAGGCTGCTTGTCGCAAAGGCGGAGGGCGATCACGCGGCGCGGGATAAGCTGATAGAGCACAATCTGCGGCTGGTGGCGCACGTCGTCAAGAAATACTACTCCGCGACCTCCGACCAGGAGGACCTCATCTCGATAGGCACTATCGGGCTGATAAAGGCGGTGGACACGTTTGACCACACGAAGAACATACGGCTTGCGACCTACGCCGGACGGTGCATCGAAAACGAGATACTGATGCACTTTCGCGGCGTGCGCAAGACCGCGGGCGAGCTGTCGCTGAACGACGAACTTGATTCGGACGGCGACGGCGAGCCGCTCGTGCTCGGCGACACGATAGCGGACAGCGGGGAGGAGATAATCGACCGCCTGAGCCGTGAGGAACAGCGCGCAAAGCTGCTTGCCGCAATGGACAAGGTGCTCGAGCCGCGCGAACACGAGATACTGACGCTGCGGTACGGACTGGACGAGCGAAAGCCGCTGACGCAGCGCGAAATTGCGGCGAAGTACGGCATATCGAGAAGCTATGTATCGCGCATAGAGAAGAAGGCGCTGGTGAAGCTGCGGGACGAGATGGAGGAGTAGGGGCTACTCGTCGAAGCGGAGACGCAGGGTCAGCGTGTACTGCTCGCCGCTGCCGTCGGGGTTGGCGGCGAAGT
>CAZBNJ010000064.1:0-5807 GCA_964493515.1 uncultured Oscillospiraceae bacterium
TCGAACCTCCGACCTACCGCTTAGGAGGCGGTCGCTCTATCCTGCTGAGCTACGGGCGCATACTGGTATATTGTACACTCGCGAGCCGCGTTTGTCAAGCTACCAACGCTCCACGCCGCGGTACAGGTCGTGCGCCGTCGGGTCGGGCGCGCCCACCTCGCCCCTTCGCGCTATCAGCGAGCCGCGGGTGAAGGCTATCGGTGCTATCGGCGCGGTTTCCTTGATATATCGGTAGAGAGCCGTTGCCGCGCGCTCTACGCCCTCCGCGTCAGCCTCGCGGAAGTTTGCAAGCAGCGTCTCGAGCTGCTCCGATTCGTGTCCTCCGAAGTTCAGCGACCCGCCCGCTCCAAGCAGCTCGTCCAGCGAGAAATCGGCGCGGAGCTTTGTCTCGCACAGCGCGGCGTCGAAGTTTCCCGCCGCGAGCGCCGCTTTGAAATTTGCGAAGCTGAGCGCGTCCAGCGTCACGTCTATGCCGAGCTGCCGCCAGTCCTCGGCGATGCGCTCTGCCGCCGCGAGCTTGCAGTCGTTCTCCTCCGGCACTATCAGCCGCACCGAAAGCCGATTTCGCCCGAGCTCGAGCACACCGTCCTCCCCGACCGACGCTCCGAGCGTCTCGAGTGCCGCCGCGCCGCGTTCAAGCGAGAACCCTGTCGGCTTCGCCCCGAGCGCGCCATGCGGATTTGCGGCGATGTCGGCAGCGTCGGCGTATCCAAGCAGGTCGAACGACGCGACAGCCTCGCGGTCTATCGCCTCGGCGAGTATCGCGTTCAGCTCGGGCGCGTATCGCGAGCCAAAGCACAGATAGAGCATATCCGTCGTGGGATAGTTCCACTCCTCGTAGTCTCCGCCGTAGTCGATGCGGTCGGTCGCGGTCACGTTCCTGCTCGCCACGCTCACAAGTCCCTGCTCAAAGTTGGATATCATCAGCTCCGCCGCCGGAGTGTCGATGAGCTGTATCCGCGCGATACTGCACTTGCCCCTGTGCGACGACGCAACGCGCAGATAGCTCTCGTCCTCGGCGTCGACATACTCGTACAGCCCCGAACCCGGCGGAGCGTAGTCCTCTCCGCTGTCCGCGCGGATTATCGGCAGGTCAAGAAGCAGCTCGAGCCGACCGTACACGCCGTTTGTCGTTATCAAAACGGTGCTGTCGTCCGGTGTCTCCACCATCCGTATCATGCCAAGCCGCGCGGCATACTGACCGCTCGCTTTCGCGAGGTCTATCGAATATTTCACGTCGGCGGAGGTCAGCGGCTCGCCGTCGCTCATCGTCACGCCGCGCTTCAGCTTGAACGTCCACACCTCACCGTTGTGCGAAAAATTGGTGCAGAGCACCGCCTCCGCCTCAAACTCGGGCGAAAGTCGGAACAATCCCTGATACATGAGCGGCGCAAGCTCGAGGTTCAGTCGGCTCTGTCCGGTTATCGGATTCAGCGTCGCGGTCGAGCTGTACGCCACCCCAAATGCCTCCACCGACGCGGGTCCTATCGGTATGACTATCTGCGGCGTGGTCGACGGCTCAACGCTCGGCTCCACCGACACCAGCGTATTTGCGAGATCGTCGGCGGTCTCGCAGGACACAAGCGAAAACGCCGTCAAAAGCGCGATAAGCGCCGCGAGAAGTCGTCTCATTTCACGTCCCCCTTCGGCAGTATCACCGCGCCCTGCACTCCCCTGCGGTCGCCGGTAAGCCGATGCGACCAGAACAGCTCTGGCGAGCACCTCGTGCACTCGTCGCACAGGTCTATGTTCCGCTCTGATACGCCGGCGCGCGCAAGTGCGTACATATTGATAAGTCCGAGGTGCGGGTGCACTTTTTCTCCCTTTTTGACCAAAAATCGCTCTATAAACGCTCCGTAGCGTTCGCTCATGGCCTCGCCGACCTCCGCGCCGCACTCAAAGCAGTCGCCGCAGATGTGCGGGCCTATCGCCGCAACGATGTCCCCCGCGCGCGTGCCATACTCGACCGCCATCCGCTCGACCGCAGCGCCAACGATGTCCAGCGCCGTGCCACGCCATCCCGCGTGGACTGCCGCCGCGGCGCCGGTCGCCGTGTCGTAGAGCAGTATCGGCACGCAGTCGGCGACGAACACGAACAGCGCGAGCGGACGGTCGCTTATCACCGCGTCGGCGTCCGGACGGTCGGGGCGGAACAGTCCCTCGCCCTCATCCGCGCGGCGCACGAGCTTGCCGTGGACCTGCCTGCTCATCACCACATCCGCCGTTGAAAATCCAAGTGTTTTTGCGAGTATTTCGTAGTTTTTCTCCACATTTTCGCGCGTATCGTCGCAGTTTATGCGCAGATTCAGCGAGGCGTAATCGCCCTCGCTCACCCCTCCGACGCGGGTGGTAAACGCGTGGATCGCGCCCGCTTCTTCCAGCTTTTCGCTCACAAAAAGCTCTATTCCGTCCCTTTTAACAAGCTTGAAGCTCATTTTTCCGCGCTATTCTGCACTCCGGGCGCGCCGTCCGGATAGCGTCCGTGACACTTTTTGTACTTCAGACCGCTGCCGCAGGGGCAGGGTTCGTTCGGGCCGACCTTCTTGACCCGCACCGGAGTCTTGACGCTGTTTGCCGCGGCACGGTTGGTCGCCGCAAAGTTGCCGCCGTGGCTCGCGGTTATCGGGCGCGCCACCTGTGTGCGCTTCGGCTGCTCGCTGTTTACCCGCACCGCAAGCACGAGCCGCGGCGTGTCCGAGCGTATCGCGTCGATCATCTCGTCGAACATATCCATGCCCTCGCGCTTGTACTCTATCTTCGGGTCGTTCTGTCCATAGGCGCGAAGCCCGATGCCCTGTCTGAGTTCCTGCATAGCGTCGATGTGGTCGGTCCACTTGCTGTCCACCACGCGGAGCAGCATAACGCGCTCCACTTCGCGCATTATCGGAGAGGTTATCGCCTGCTCCTTGTTCTCGTACGCCTCGTGCGCGCGGGTTTGCAGGAAGTCGGTTATCTCGTCCGCCGAGTCAAGTCCGCTCGACGTAAGCTCGCCCTTTTCAAGGAACAGTCCGGCATACTTTGCCTCAAGCTCCTCGAGCTGATACGGCTCCGGCTCCTTCTCGCTGCCTATCGCCGTGTCCACCGCCTGCTCTATGGACGAGTCGAGCATCGACATTATCGACGTGTGCAGGTCGGCGCCGTCCAACACCTCGCGGCGCTGCTTGTATATCATCTCGCGCTGCTGGTTCATCACGTCGTCGTACTCGAGCACCGTCTTTCGCGTCTGATAGTGACGGCTCTCGATGCGCTTCTGCGCCGACTCTATCGCGCCGGACAGCATCTTCTGGTCGATAGGCGTGTCCTCGTCCACTCCGAGCATATCCATCATGTTTGCTATGCGCTCCGAGCCGAACAGCCGCATCAGATCGTCCTCAAGCGAGATGAAAAAGCGGCTCTGTCCGGGGTCGCCCTGTCGTCCCGCACGACCGCGCAGCTGATTGTCGATGCGGCGGCTCTCGTGGCGCTCGGTGCCGATTATGAACAGACCGCCCGCCTCGCGGACCTTGTCCGCCTCGTCCTTTATCTCCTCCTCAAACTTTGCGGTAAGCTCTACGAACTTCTCGCGCGCCTTCAGTATCTCCTCGTCATCGGTCGCGCCGTGGCCGTCCGCCTCCGCGACCGCCTCGTCGCTGAATCCCTGCTTGCGAAGCTCATGGCGCGCCATATACTCGGCGTTGCCGCCGAGCAGTATGTCGGTACCGCGGCCCGCCATGTTGGTGGCTATCGTCACCGCGCCGAACTGTCCCGCCTGAGCGACGATGTCCGCTTCCTTGTCGTGATACTTGGCGTTCAGCACGTTGTGCTTTATGCCTACGCGCTTTATCATCGCCGACAGCTGTTCGCTTCGCTCGATGGACACCGTACCCACCAGCACCGGCTGTCCCTTTGCGTGGCACTCCTTTATCTGCTCCACTATCGCGCGGAACTTGCCCGCCTCGGTCTTGTACACCACGTCGGGCAGGTCCTCGCGTATCATCGGCTTGTTGGTCGGTATCTCAACGATGTCCAGCTTGTATATCTCGCCGAACTCCTCCTGCTCGGTCATTGCGGTGCCGGTCATGCCGGACAGCTTGTCGTACATACGGAAGAAGTTCTGGAAGGTTATCGTCGCGAGCGTCTTGCTCTCGCGCTCGACCTTGACGCCCTCCTTGGCCTCGATGGCCTGGTGCAGGCCGTCCGAATAGCGGCGTCCGAACATCATGCGTCCGGTGAATTCGTCTACGATTATGACCTCGCCGTCCTTGACGACGTAGTCCACATCGCGCTTCATCAGACCGCGCGCACGTATCGCCTGGTTTATGTGGTGCGCCAGCGTCGAGTTCTCGGGGTCGGACAGGTTCTCTATGCCGAACGCCTTCTCCGCCTTGGCACTGCCGCGTTCGGTGAGCGTCACGGTGCGCGCTTTCTCGTCTACGATATAGTCGCCGGTCTGCTCCTCCTCGCTGAACGACTTGGTGTCCTGCTCCTTTATGCGTATTGCGGTCAGTCCTGCGGCGAATCTATCCGCCTGCTCGTACAGGTCGGTCGACTTGTCCCCCTGGCCGGATATAATTAGCGGGGTGCGCGCCTCGTCTATCAGTATCGAGTCCACCTCGTCGACGATGGCAAAGTGATGGCCGCGCTGAACGCAGCTCTCCTTGTATATAGCCATGTTGTCACGCAGATAGTCGAAGCCGTACTCGTTGTTGGTGCCGTAGGTTATGTCCGCGTCGTAGCTCGCCTTGCGCTTATCCGGCTCGACCTCATGGATGACAAGGCCAAGCGTCATGCCGAGGAATCGGTAGAGCTTTTCAAGCATCTCGCCCTGATATTTCGCCAGATAGTCGTTTACGGTGACGACGTGGACGCCCTTGCCCTCCAGCGCGTTGAGATACGCGGCGAGCGGCGCGATATACGTCTTGCCTTCACCCGTTTTCATCTCGGCTATGCGCCCCTGGTGCAGCACTATTCCGCCGAGCAGCTGCACGCGGAACTGCCGCTTTCCAAGTACGCGCCGGCTCGCCTCGCGCACGGTGGCAAACGCCTCGACGAGAAGGTCGTCGAGCGTCTCGCCGTTTGCAAGGCGCTGTTTGAACTCCGGCGTCTTTGCCTGGAGCTGTTCGTCGGACATCGCCATATACTCCGGCTCGAGCGCCTCTATCGCGTCAACGAGCGGATAAAGCTTTTTTAGCTCACGGTCGTTTTGCGAGCCGAATATCTTCGAGATAAGTCCCATTTTCGGAGATCCCGTCCTTTCACATATTGATACAGAATATAGTATAGCACAATTTGGGTAAAACAGAAAGTGGAAAACGCAGAAATTCACAAAAAGTTTTCCTTTACAATCCTCCCCTTTTCAGGTATACTAAATAGGCTTGATTTTGAAAGGAATGGTCTCATTTGCTGATAGAATTTGACGAATATAAGCAGAAACTCGCCGCCATGCACCCCAAGCTCGATGAGCTGGGCGCGGCGCTTGACCTCGACTCCGCGCGCGAGGAACTTGCCGAGCTTGACGAGCTGAGCTCTCGCGACGGATTCTGGAACGACGTTGAGCGCTCGCAGAAGGTGCTCCAGCGCACAAAGCAGCTCAAGGACAAGATATCGAACTTCGAGTCGCTCGCGAACCTGCTTGCCGACGCCGAGACGCTGTGCGAGCTTGCCATCGAGGAGGACGACGACAGCCTCATCGACGAGCTGAAGGCTGAGTACGACAAGCTCTCCGAGAAGGTGGAGGACGCGACGCTTGCCACCCTGCTGAGCGGTGAGTACGACCACAACAACGTGATAGTCAACTTCCACGCCGGCGCGGGCGGCACCGAGGCTCA
>CAZBNJ010000065.1:0-5610 GCA_964493515.1 uncultured Oscillospiraceae bacterium
TCAGGGTGGTAAAACTGACGGGTTATGTCGTGCCCGGACTGGAACCGGCGTCCAAAAAGAAAACGACCTACACCGAGCTGCTTCGGAATTATGTCAATAACCGCGTTTTTGAAGAGGACAGACAGTATCTGGCGGACGCGCTCTCGCTTGATACGATAATGGAAAAGCTGGGGGACAGCACCGACTATTCGGGCAGCTATCGGATACTTATCGACGGAGAGATCCATACCTTCCAGTTCGCCTGCGCAACGTATCTGGAAGCGGACGGAAGCTTCCGCGATCCGAGCGAGTTTTTCCTGCTCGGATTCCGCAACATCGACGAGATCGTCCGCAGGGATCAGGAGCAGAAAGCGGCTCTGGAGACAGCCCTTGCCGAGGCACAGCGCGCAAATGTCGCAAAGACCACCTTCCTGAACAATATGTCGCACGACATCCGAACACCGATGAACGCGGTCATAGGCTTTACCTCGCTTGCCATGTCCCACATGGAGAATCGGGAGCAGGTGGAGAGCTATCTGGACAAGATACTCACCTCCAGCAAGCACCTGCTGAGCCTTATCAACGACATATTGGACATGAGCCGTATCGAGAGCGGCAAGGTCAAGATCGAGGAAAACGAGGCGAGCCTGCCCGAGATAATGCACGACCTCAAGACCATCGTTCAGGCGGACGTGAAGTCAAAGCAGCTTTCCTTCAACGTGGACACGATGGACGTCACGAACGAGACTATCATCTGCGACAAGCTCCGCCTGAATCAGGTGCTGCTGAACATCCTGAGCAACGCCATGAAGTACACCGGCCCCGGCGGCACGGTCAGCCTGCGCATCATCCAGACGGACGACGAAATGGAGGGATACGCCTCCTATCAGTTCAGGATAAAGGACACCGGCATCGGCATGAGTCCGGAATTTTTGGAGCACATATTCGAGCCGTTTGAGCGGGAGCAGACCTCCACCGTAAGCGGTATTCAGGGCACGGGTCTGGGACTTGCCATAACCAAGAACATCGTGGATATGATGAACGGTACCATCTCGGTGACAAGCGAGGTGGGCAAAGGTTCGGAATTTGTGGTCTCCTTCCGTTTCCGCGTCAAAGAGGACAACGCGAACGACGTTGAGTATCTGGAAAAGCTGTCCGGCCTGCGGGCGCTGGTGGTGGACGACGATACCAACACCTGCACCAGCGTCAGCAGGATGCTCTCCGCGATCGGAATGAGCTCCGACTGGACGACGCGTGGAGAGGAGGCCATCATTCGCGCGGAGTTTGCAAAGGAGCAGAACGAGCCGTTCCATGTGTTCCTCATCGACTGGCTGCTGCTTGACCTCAACGGTGTCGAGACGGCGCGTCGCTTGCGCAGGATAGTCGGAGAGGATGCGGCGATAATTATGCTCACCGCGTACGACTGGTCGGATATCGAGGCGGAGGCAAGAGAAGCGGGAGTTACGGCGTGCTGCTCAAAGCCGCTGTCCATGTCCGAGCTTCGGGAGATACTGACGGCGCCGTACAGAAAGCAGGAGGAGACGGAGGAAGAGGACACCGCATCACAGCTCCTTGTCGGCAAAAAGATACTGCTGGTTGAAGATAACGAACTGAACCAGGAGATTGCCCGAACGGTGCTTGAAGAGGCGGGACTTATCATTGATACGGCGGAGGACGGTACCGAGGCGGTCGAGGCCATGCAGACGAAGCCTGCCGGCACCTACGACCTCATCCTTATGGACATCCAGATGCCCGTGATGGACGGCTATACGGCATCCCACCACATCCGCGCCATGGACGATCCCGCCAAAGCGAATATTCCGATCCTGGCGATGACAGCCAACGCCTTTGAGGAGGACCGTCAGAAGGCGATAGACGCGGGCATGAACGGCCATGTGCCCAAGCCGATCGATATTCCGAAACTGATGGAGACGCTAAGCGAGATTTTGTCCGGCGAAAAGGACACCGAGCTTCAGTCTGACTGATACCCGGTGTCGGAGGATAAGTATTGAATGACCGCAGAACGCAGGGGATTCAGATATCCACCTTCGTCGCGTTTTCGCACACGTCGCGACCCATGAATATCGAGGCAAGGCGGGTAAAGCCGTCCGGATCGTCGCTGACGTAGTATTCGACCGAGCCGACATCCGTGCGGTCGGACGCAAGCCCTTTTGCCGCAAGCATTTCGCCTATTCTGTCCGCGGCCTCCGCGCCCGGGTCGATGAGCGTCACACCGGGCAGAATGTCGGCGATTATCTCACCGAGCAGGGGATAGTGGGTGCAGCCGAGTATCAGCGTGTCGCAGCCAAAGTTGCGCATCGGTTCGAGATACTCGCGCGCAACCGTTTCAATGACCACGTCGCCGCGTCTGAAGCGTCCGTTTTCGACCAGCGGCACGAACAGCGGACAGGCGGCGGCAAATGTCTCGCACCGTCCGCCGAGCGCGCGCTCATACGCTCCGCTGCGTATCGACGCCGCCGTGCCGATAATGCCGACGCGTCCGTTCTTGGTCGCGGCGAGTGCGGCCTCGGCAGCCGGTTCGATGACGCCGAGGACGGGGATGTCAAAGTCGCCGAGCCGCTCGAGCACGGTCGAGGCAGTGCCGCAGGCGACGAGTATCGCCTTGACGTCGAAGCCGCGCAGGAAGCGTATGTCGTCCGCCGTATATTTGGCTATGGTGTCCGCCGAGCGACCGCCGTAGGGCACGCGTCCGGTGTCCCCAAAGTAGACTACGTTCTCGTGCGGAAGCACGCGTACAAGCTCGCGCAGACCGGTCAGTCCGCCGAGCCCCGAATCGAACACGCCTATGCGACGATCATCCATGAAATCATACCTTTCAAAAGCATACTCACTCTGCATATAATAACTCATAATCGCGAATTTTGCAACAAGCAGAAAAAACAGTGGAAATTGCCCGCCGAATGGTGTACAATAAGCTGGTACTATTCTCGGAGGTGAACCGACTTGAACATCGAGCTGTCGCAAAAGCAGTTCCGGCTGCTGCTGGACATGGTATATATCGGAAACTGGGTGCTCAACTCCGCGCGCGGAGAGGATCGCATCGCCGCATATGACGACCTTGAGAGCCGTCTTTTCTACGAGTGCGTGCGAAACGGCATGAGCGAGCTTGCCGAGTTCCGCGGAGGCACGGTGCAGGCGAGCCGTGCGTTTGTCGAGGGCGGCATACACGAGGCGATAATGGACTACGAGGACGCTATATTCTTTGACATTCTGTCCGAGGAGCTGTCCCGCCGCGATATGCAGATAGAGGGCGCAAATCCTGACGACCGCGAGGAGCTGGAGAAGCGCATCGCCGAGTACAACGCCGAGTTTGAGCAGAGCGGCATCGAGCACGTCAAGGTGGAGGGCTGAAATTTCAACTGGCTCTCGCTACGCTAACTGAAAAACAGACGGCAGAACGCAGCCGCCGCGCAGAATCCCACTACGTCCGCGATAAGCGCGGCGGGGAGTGCGTGGCGGCTTTTTGTCACCCCCGCGCCGCCGAAATAGACGGCTATCACATAGAAGGTGGTCTCGGTCGAACCGAGCATCACCGCCGCTGTGCGCCCGACAAGACTGTCCGCGCCCGCGGTCCGTATGATGTCAGCGCCGAGTGCCAGAGCTCCCGAGCCGCTGAACGGTCGTATCAGCGCGAGAGGCAGACACTCGGCCGGTATGCCGACAGCCGACGCGACGGGGGACAGCAGGCCGCAGAGCAGGTCGAGCGCGCCGCTTGCCCGCAGCATATATATCGCGACGAAGAGTATCACAAGCGTCGGAAGGATTCCGAGGCTCACGTTTATGCCCTCCTTCGCGCCGGACACGAGCGACGAGAACAGGTCGACCCGTTTGACGAGCGCGGCGCATCCGACCACGGCGAGCACTCCGGGAAGCAGTGCCGACAGCGCCGCGGTCACGGATGTCTCTCCCGCGTGAACCGCCGAAAGACACGCTCGGCGCAAAGTCCGGCGGCAAGCGCGCAGAGACTTGAACAGAGCGTGGCGGGCAGAATATCGAACGGCGACGACGCGCCGAGCGACGACCGAAGCGCCGCGACGGTCGCGGGTATAAGCTGTATTGACGCGGTGTTCAGCACGACAAACGCGCAGAGCGAGTCGGTCGCGCGCTCGCCGTTTGCCATGAGCTTCGCCGCGCGTATGCCGGTAGGAGTGGCGGCGTTGCCAAGTCCAAGCAGGTTTGCGGAGATGTTCGCAGCCGCCGCTCCGAGCGCCTCGTCGTTATCCGCCGCGTCGGGCAGAAGCCTGCGCAGCAGCGGTCGCGTAACCTTGGCTATCGCTCGGTCTATCCCCGCCGCGCGCATGACCTCGAGCACACCGTTCCACAGGCAGAGCGTGCCCGCAAGCGATATCGTCAGCTTCACCGCCTCCGCCGCACCGTCCAGCGCCGCGCTTCCGACCGCGTCCAGCCGCCCGTTCAGCGCGCCGCAGACTATCGACGCGACAACAAAGACTATCCAAACATAACTCAATGTCACGCTTATCACCCGAAAAAATCTATGCCCACTGCGGCGGGATAATGCTCGAAACACAACAAAAAACGGCGCGATGCGAACCGCATCACGCCGTCTGTGTATGCCTGTCTTTTACGGAATGAGGTTGAGCGCGAGGGTGAGGATGATGAACGCGATCGCCACCCAGGTGGTCATCTTTGCCAGACGCGCGTCCCATGTCTTTGCCTGATTCTTGGCAAGGAAAGTGTCCGCCGCGCCTGCGATAGCGCCGCTGAGACCCGAGCGCTTACCCGACTGGAGAAGCACCACCGCGATGAGGAACAGGCTCGCGAGGACCTGGATTATAGTAAAAACGGTTTTCAAAACAAACGCCTCCGATTCAAATTGGTTGTCCACAGTATTGCTTATTTTAGCACAAGTTTCGCCGCTTTTCAATAGGTAAGGCAAAAATTGTTCAAAATTATTTCTTCAGCTCTCCGGTAGCAAGTGCGCGCAGATACGCGTTTACAAAGCCGTCGAGGTCGCCGTCCATGACGTTCTGGATGTTTCCGTTCTCAAAGCCGGTGCGGTGATCCTTTGCGAGCGTGTAGGGCATGAACACATACGAGCGTATCTGGCTGCCCCATTCGATCTTCATCTGCACACCTTTGATGTCCTCGATGCGGTCGAGATGCTCGCGCTCCTTTATCTCGGCGAGCTTCGCGCGGAGCATTCGCATCGCGACCTCGCGGTTCTGGAACTGGCTGCGCTCGTTCTGACAGCTGACCACGACGCCGGAGGGGAGGTGGGTTATGCGGATCGCGCTCTCGGTCTTGTTGACGTGCTGACCGCCCGCGCCGCCCGAACGATAGGTGTCCACGCGCAGATCCTCGTCGCGTATCTCTATCTCGTCGGTGTCGGTTATTTCGGGCATGACCTCGACCGCGGAGAAGCTGGTGTGGCGACGTCCCGCCGCGTCATAGGGAGATATGCGCACGAGTCGGTGCACGCCGTTTTCGCCCTTCAGATAGCCGTAGGCGTTTTCGCCCTCTATCGAGATGGTCGCGCTCTTGATGCCCGCCTCGTCGCCGTCGAGATAGTCGAGCGTCGTCCACTTGAAGCCGCGCCGCTCAGCCCATCGCGTGTACATGCGGAAGAGCATCTGCGCCCAGTCCTGAGCC
>CAZBNJ010000066.1:0-5196 GCA_964493515.1 uncultured Oscillospiraceae bacterium
TAATTGCTGGCGGAATTGTTGGCAAAAACTATTATGGTTTTGGCAGAGCTCTTCCACAGGTCGCCGTTTCCGCGTATCCATATCGAATAGCTTCTCTCCACCTCGCCGAAGATGTCCAATCCCGCGGCGACGTAGTCCTCCCGCTCGTACTGCTGCCCTGCCTCGATGAGCGCCATGCCCTCGGCGAGATAGTGGTTGAGCGACGAGTGGTCGGACGCGGTCGCCCCGTCCGCGTCGAGATAGTCGGGCACAAAGAACGAGCCGCTCGCGGAAAATCCGTGCGACGCGCGGAAATCGATATAGAAGTCGAGCGCGCGCTCCACCGTCTCGCGGATAAGCGGCTCATCGCCCGCGTTTTCGGCGAACAGCAGCGCGCGTATCGCGTCGGTGTTGAATCGGGTGTCGTAGAACCCGGCACCGATGCCGTAGTCGTTTTTCAGCCACTGCGACTCGCACGGATTTTCAACATACCCAAGCGCGTTGTAGCTCTCGATGCGGGTGTACATCAGGTACAGCCCGAGCAGCCGCAGATACGCGCCGCAGTTCTGCTCCACCGCGCTGCGATGGACAAACGACGCGGCGGTCTTGTAGACATACCGTCCGCTTGCGTTCGCGCGCGGTGCGTAATCGGTCGGTTTCGCGTAGTAGTGCCCGTCGGACAGGAAGAGATAGTCGTTCGTCGCGTCGAAGTTTACCACCTTCATCGCGCGGTAGTAGGTACCCCAGTCAACGAGCTGCGCCGAGCAGAGTGCGCCATGTGTGGACATTTGCACCCCCCCTGTGGACGGTTTCAGCTCCACCTCCATCGCAAATCCGCTGTCGTCGACCGAAAAGCTTGTCCCCTGTCCGGCACTGTTCACGCGATAGACACTGCTGCCCTCCGACTTGAGCTCGACCACGCGTCCCGCCTTGACGTATATGCCTTCGCCCTCGATGTACAGACTGGTCTCCGAATCGACTCCAGCTGCCGCGACGGTCTTCGGCGACGGCTCCTCCGCCGTGCCGTAGGTTATCTTTCGCAGGGTCAGCGGTGCGGTCACGCCCGCTTTTTCGATTTTCAGCTGTATATCTGCGGGCGAGCTGTTTTCGGCGAAGTATATCGTGCCCGCCGTCGGGTCGGTGAAAAACGTAAGCACAAGCTCTCCCTGTCGTTCGCCGTCCTTCTTTATCACAAAGCTCTGCTGCTCGCGGGTCATCAGCGCATACTCGGTCGGCTGACCGTCGTCCACCGGCTCGGCCGTCCAGTTCTCCTTCTCACGGAGGGTGGCGGTCATGGTATAGCCGCCCTCAAACGCCATGCTGAAAAACGGCGCGTCCTGAAGCGGTGCGTCCTCCGAGTCGCATGCTCCGAACGGGACGAACAGCGTAAATATCAAAACAAACGCGAGAAGTCGTTTCATCTGCCCATACCCTCTATCAAAATCGCACGGCAGGGCGCACCCTCGGCGTCGCGGATGTTCACCGGCGCGGCAGCGAGGAAATACTCGCCCGGCTGCACCGACGCGAGGTTCAGTCCCTCTATCACTCCCAGCTTCGCGCCGAGCACCGCGTCGTGCACCGGCTTCGACGGCGTCCCGACCGACTGTCCGTCCACGCCGACGGTGCGCACGCCGCAGTCGATGAGATACCGCGCGCCGCTTATGTCTATCTGCACCTCGTGCTGCGGGTGGGTAGCGTCGCTGTTTTTGGTCTTTATCAGCAGCCGCTCGCCCTTCTTCGGCGCGAACGGCTCGAGCGCGGCGCGGTCGATGACATCCACCTCGCCCACGTCGACCACGCGGCAGTCGCCAACCAGGTCCTCGAGGTCGAGCTGACCGATGAGATCGCCGTCGGCGACAAAGTGGCGCGGCGCGTCGACGTGCGCTCCCAGATGGACGCATCCGTCGAGCAGCGTAAGGTTGTACATATCGCCCGCCGCCATCGACTTGTCCAGCCGGAGCTTCGGCTGCGGGTCGCCGGGATAGACGTACATACCGTCGTATATCGGGCGGCTTATATCGTATATTTTCATGTTTTTTCCACCTCCTGCGGTATATGCAGATTATACCACCTATACCGCGCTATTTCAAGCGGACGGATACTCGAATCCGTGCATGAAGCCGTCGAGCGCGGGGCTTGCGACGTCGCCGCCCACCACCTTGTCCTTGTACACGAGCAGCGTTATCCGCACGTTATCCTCCCCCGACGGATGATTAAGTATCTCATAGCTGTACCGCCGCACCTCGCGTCCGACGAGGAACCGCAGGTCCAGCCCCTGATCTATCTGTATCCTGTTGTAGTTTTGGTACACCGCGTCGAACTTTTCGGGAATAAGCACGCCGTCCGTCTGCTCGCTCGACGGGTCAGCCTCCCACCCAAACGAGCGGACGAAGGTCATCCGGTCGTCGAGCGACTTCACCCCCGAGTAGCCGGGGATGGCACTGCCCGCGCGAAAGATGCTGACGAGCATTATCGCGAGCACTATCGCCGCTCCCGCGCCGACGAACATCAGGATGAGCTGCTTTCTGGTAAATTTCGCTGAAATGATAAACACCGAACACTTCCCCCTTGACCGTTTTGCTAAAATATATGTGGCTCGCCACTTGAAAAGCACGGTGGGTTGTGGTAAAATCTAACCATCAAATGGGAAAGCATTTCCCGCAAATCAGCAAAGGAGAATGACAGATGAAACTTGGAGTTTTGACCGTACCGCTTTACGGCATGAGCCTCGAGGAAGCGTTTAGCTATCTGTCCGGACTTGGCGTTCAGTGCGTCGAGCTGGGCGGCGGCTGCTACCCGGGCAACACCCACACCGAGGACTACATCAGCGGCAAAAAGCCGATAAGCGAGCTGAAGGCGCTGCTCGAGAAGTACAATCTGACCGTCTCGGCGATCGCCGCGCAGGGCAACTACATCCACCCGAACAAGGAGTTTGCCGCCGAGCACCAGAAGGGTCTTGAGAACGCGATATGGCTTGCCGAGCAGCTTGGCGTGGACACGGTAAACGTGTTCAGCGGCTGCCCGGGCGACTGCCCAGAGTCGAAGAACCCGAACTGGGTCACCTGCCCCTGGCCGCCCGAGTATCTCGAGGTACTCGACTGGCAGTGGAACGAGGTGCTCATCCCCTACTGGAAGAAGATGGTCGCATATGGCAAGCAGCACGGCGTGACCAAGTTTGCCTTTGAGATGCACCCCGGCTTCCTGGTCTACAACACCGAGACGCTGCTCAAGCTGCGCGCGGCAGTCGGCCCGGAGATAGGCGCAAACTTCGACCCGTCCCACCTTGTGTGGCAGGGCATGGACATCGTTCAGGCGATAACCATGCTCGGCGACGCGATCTTCCACTTCCACGCCAAGGACACCCGCATGGACGCGGCGAACACCGCGCGCATCGGTGTGCTTGACACCAAGCACTACGGCGGCAACGACCGCGCGTGGGACTTCCGCTCGGTCGGCTACGGCCACGACAACTTCTGGTGGAAGGAAGTCGTGTCGGCGCTTCAGCGCGCGGGCTACGACGGCACGCTGTCCATCGAGCACGAGGACAGCCGCATGAGCGTCAAGGAGGGTCTGGAGAAGGCCATCGCGGTGCTCAAGGACGTGCTCGTATTCGAGAAGGCCGGCGAGATGTGGTGGGCGTAAAATGGATAAATCCAAGGCACGGGTAGGCGTCTGTGCGCTCGTCGAAAACGTGGAAGCTATGGTGAAATTCTACCGCGACACGCTCGGTTTTCACACCGATTGGAGCGGCGGAGGCTTCGCGGCATTTGACACGGCAGGCGGATATCTGTCGCTGTTCATGTACAGCCGTAAGGCATTCGTGGATGAAGCGCTCAAGGTCGACTATCTCCCGCCCAGCGGGATAAACCAGACGTTTGAGATAGCGGTCTGGCTGCCGACCTATGCCGACGTGGATGCAGAATACGACCGTCTTATGAAACTGGGCGTAAAAAATCCCACCGGAAAGCCGCAGACAAACTTCGGCATCCGCAGCTTCTTCATCCTCGATCCGGAAGGCAATCTGCTTGAGATAGGCAGCACGAGCGAGTCTTAAAAGACAAAACGAAAAAGGGAGCGGCGCGAGCCGTTCCCTTTTTGCTGTTCGATATTCGTACTACGCCGTGTACCCTCCGTCCACCGGAAGCACCGCGCCGTTTATGAACGACGCGTCGGGGCTTGCGAGGAAGTATATCGCCTTTGCGACCTCGTCAGGATGTCCGACACGGTTTATCGGTGTGTCCTGCACCAGCTTGATGCGCGCGTCGCTATCCAGCGCGGCGTTCATGTCGGTGTCGATGAATCCCGGAGCGACGCAGTTGACGCGGACTCCGTTCGGCCCCAGCTCGCGCGCGAGGCTGCGTGTCAGCGACGCTATCCCTGCCTTCGACGCGGCATACGCGCTCTCACAGGACGCACCGCGCAGCGCCCACATCGACGCGACGGTGACTATCGAGCCCTCGTGGCGGCGGACCATGTCGCGCGACGCGGCGCGGCAGCACTCCACCGTGGAAAGCAGGTTCGCGGCGATGATGCGCTCCCAATCGGCGCGCGATGTGTCCTCAAACTCACGCAGCAGCGCCTCGCCCGCGTTCGCTACGAGCACATCGAGATGACCGAACTCGTCGATGACACGCTTGACAGCCGCCTCGCCCGCGCCGGCTACGCTCAGATCGGACTGCACAGCCATCGCGACGCCGCCGTGCTCGGCAATGACCGACGCCAGCTTCTCCGCCGGTTCAGCCGACCTGTTGTACCCTATCGCTACCGCGTAGTCGGCGGCGGCAAACTCCAGCGCCGCGGCAAAGCCAATGCCCCGCGACCCTCCGGTGATAAATGCAGTTTTCATATCGGTTTCTCCTGAAAATGATATTTTGAAAAATCCCGACCTGCTGTGCAGGCCGGGTGCGTACAAGCCGCGCAACTGCGACCGGTTTCGCGTAGCGAAATCGCAGCCAATTCTGTATGGCTGCGAAGGGAGTCGGTTCAGGGTGCGCCGTAGAAGGCTGCGGCGAGCCGCATCTATGTGCGCACCCGGATGGCACGCCTGATAGGAATCGAACCTACGCACCCGGCTCCGGAGGCCGGTGCTCTATCCACTGAGCTACAGGCGTATTTCGGAACAAAGGGACGCCCTTGCGAGGCGTCCCTTTGCGTGGCGCGCTTGGAGGGACTCGAACCCCCGACCTACTGGTTCGTAGCCAGTCACTCTATCCAGCT
>CAZBNJ010000067.1:0-5013 GCA_964493515.1 uncultured Oscillospiraceae bacterium
CATGTCGTCGCCGCCGTCGGTCTCAAAGCAGTCTATCACCTTGCCCCAGACGTGCTCAAGTCCGTTCAGCTGCATATACGCCATCAGCGTCTTGTACGCGTTCGGTATGGTGACGAACGGATTGTCGAACGCGCCCTTTATCGTTATCACCGCATACTTGTGCTCCGGCTGCTCAAACACCTCAAGCCCGTCGGGGGTGAGGTCGTCGGGCAGTATCCACGCCGCCTCGTATCCGTGCATGTGGAACACGTTTATCTGCTCCTGCGACAGGTGAGGAAAGTCCCAACCTATCACGCGCGGGTGCTCCACGCCGTACTGCTTAGCCCAGCCGTGAACGCGGTCGAGCGCGTCCCCCTCCGGCTCGCTGCTCAGCACCGCGTGCTTGACATATCGAAAGGCGGGTACCGTCTCCACGCGGAGGTCGCAGTATTTGTCGCTGCACGCGTCCATCTCCTCGCGGAAAAGCTGGTCAAGCGAGCAGCTGAACAGCTTGCACAGCTCCACAGCCTTGTCTATCTCCGGCTGCGCCGCGTCCAGCTCCCACTTGCTTACCGTCTGTCGGCTGACGCCCAGCTTGTCCGCGAGCGTCTCCTGGGTCATGCCTCCGCTGAGGCGGCGAAGATATTGAAGGTTTTTTCCGAAACTCATTGTCTATCGCTCCTTTTGTGGTTGCTCGCGCGCTGCAAGTATAGTATACCGCGCCGACGGCATAACTTCCACCACCCGCCGATTGCGATTTTGCCCGAACGCGCAACCGACGGTTGCATGAAAAAACGGACGCCGAAGCGCCCGTTGTGCGTCACATTGTCTCTATAAACGCCTTCAGCTTGCCGAAGGTCTCCGCGCTGAGGTCGTGCTCTATCTTGCACGCGTCCGCCTCGGCGGTCTCGCGGCTGACGCCGATGCGCTCGAGCCAGGTGGTCAGCACTCTGTGCCGCTCGTATATCTTCTCCGCTATCTCGCGTCCGGTCGAGGTAAGGCCGAGCTTGCCGTCCCCGCCCATCGTGACATGACCGCTTTCGCGCAGTCCGCTCATCGCGCGGCTGACCGACGCGCGCGTGACCGACAGATAGCGGCTGACATCCACCGAGCGGACCTCGCCCGATTCCGCGCCGAGCGCGAGTATCGCCTCGAGATAGTCCTCCGCCGACTTCTGTATCTTCATATGTGTGCCTCGCTTTCCCGAACGTGTGATGCAATCTGCTTGTCTGATAAATACATTATACCACACCGATTTGTGAAAAACAACGGTTGACATTCCTTGTTAGCCGTGGTAAACTAATGGCGAAGTTAGCGGGAGCTAACAACGAACATGGGGGAGGTCTTGGTATGCCGCTTACGCAGGCAGCGCTTGGCAAGACAATGGTCGTCAGCAGGATAACCGGCAGCGGAGACGTGCGCCGTCATCTTTCCAACCTCGGATTTGTGGAGGGCGGAGAGGTCACGGTGGTAAACGACACCGGCGCGGGACTTATCGTCAGCGTAAAGGACGCTCGCGTGGCGCTCAGCCGCGGAATGGCGTCCCGCATAATGGTATAAAGGAGGGACAGGTATGACGCTTCGTGAGGTGCAGCCGGGCGGCGAGGCAAAGGTGCTGAAGATATCGGGCACCGGCGCGGTCCGTCGGCGTATCATGGACATGGGCATCACGCGCGGGGTGGACGTCAGGGTGCGCAAGGTCGCGCCGCTCGGCGATCCGGTCGAGATAACCGTGCGCGGATACGAGCTTAGCATCCGAAAAGAGGACGCGGCGAGCATCGAGGTAGAGTGAGCGGCAAATTTTTTTGAGCCGTTGGTTAGCCGAGGCTAACCAAAAAATTTGCCTGTCAAGTTAGCAGGCACTAACAAAATGTATTTTCGGGAGTGATAACAATGGCTATTACGATAGCGCTCGCGGGAAACCCAAACTGCGGCAAAACGACGCTGTTCAACGCGCTGACCGGATCGTCCCAGCGCGTCGGCAACTGGCCGGGCGTGACCGTCGAGCACAAGGAGGGTCATCTCAAGGGGAACAGGGAGGTCGTGATAACCGACCTGCCCGGCGTCTACTCGCTGTCGCCGTACACGCTGGAGGAGGTCGTGACGCGCGACTATCTTATCGGCAGTCACCCGTCGGTGGTGCTGAATTTGGTCGACGCGACCAACATCGAGCGTAATCTCTATCTGACGACCCAGCTGCTCGAGGTGGGCATACCGGTGGTGGTCGCGCTGAATATGTGCGACCTGTTGAAAAAGAACGGCACGTCGGTGGACACCAAGGCTCTCGAGCGCGAGCTCGGCTGCCCGGTCGTTGAGATATCGGCGCTGAAGGGGGACGGCATCGATCAGGCGATGGCGATGTGCATGGACGCAGCGACCGCCAAGGCGCCGAAGCCGCTCACCTACGCGGTGGAGCTGGAGAAGGCGATAGACGAACTCACGCCGCTGGTGCAGTCGAAGGCGGCAGGCAGCGAGCGCTACCACGCGATAAAGCTGTTCGAGCGTGACGAGAAGGTGCTCGCGCAGCTCGGGCTTGACGACCCGACCCGCGCGGCGGCGGAGAAGGTGATAACCGAGTGCGAGGCGAGCTTCGACGACGACGCGGAGGGCATCGTCACCGGCGAGCGTTACGCCGCGATAGCGGACATCGTCGCGGGCTGCGTCAGAAAGAAGGCGGCGGCGCTCAGCACATCGGACAAGGTCGACCGCATAGTCACAAACCGCGTCCTCGCGCTGCCGATATTCGTCTGCGTCATGTTCCTTGTCTACGCCATTGCGATGGGCGGATGGAGCTTCTCGATAGGCACCAACCTGACCGACTGGGCAAACGACGGACTGTTCGGCGACGGCTGGCACGTTCCGTTCACCACGCACGCCGACGCGAACGGCGTTGAGTGGGAGGACGCGCTCGGCGAGTTTGAGGAAGCCGAAGCGATAATCGAGGCGTACGAGGCGGGCGAGAGCGAGGCGTTCCTGCTCGACGGCGACACCGGCGAGACGACCGTCATCGAGCTTGACGAGGATACATACAGCGACGCGCTTACCGTTGAGGAGCCCGACCCGAGCGACTACGGCGTGTGGGTGCCCGGAATACCGGTGCTCGTCGAAAGCGCGCTGGACGCGATAAACTGCAACGAGGTCGTGAGCGGACTGATACTCGATGGCATCGTCGGCGGCGTGGGCGCGGTGCTCGGATTTGTGCCGCAGATGCTGATACTGTTCATACTGCTCGCGATACTCGAGGACATCGGATACATGGCGCGCGTGGCGTTCATCATGGACAGGATATTCCGCCGGTTCGGACTCAGCGGCAAGAGCTTTATCCCGATGCTGATAGCCACTGGATGCGGCGTGCCCGGAGTTATGGCGTCGCGCACGATAGAGCAGGACAAGGACCGCAAGATGACGATAATGACGACCTGCTTTATCCCCTGCGGCGCGAAGATGCCGATAATCGCGATGTTCGCGGGCGCGCTGTTCGGCGGAAGCGCGCTGGTGGCGGTGTCCGCGTTCTTCATCGGCATAGCCGCGGTCATAATCAGCGGCGTCATACTCAAAAAGTTCAAGGCGTTTGCGGGAGATCCCGCGCCGTTTGTCATGGAGCTGCCCGCCTATCACATCCCGACGGTGTCGAACGTGCTTCGCGCCATGTGGGAGCGCGGCTGGAGCTTTATCAAGCGCGCCGGCACGGTGATACTGCTGTCGTCGATAGTGCTCTGGTTCCTGCAGGGCTTCGGCTTTACCGACGGCTCGTTCGGCATGGTCGATGACAACAATAACTCGCTGCTTGCCTACATCGGAAACGGCGTGAGCTGGATATTCGCGCCGCTCGGCATCGGCTCCTGGCAGATGACCGTCGCCACCGTGACCGGACTTATCGCCAAGGAGGAGGTCGTCGGCACGATGGGCGTGCTCTATCCCGGAGTGCTGTACACGCAGCTCGCGGCGGCGTTCACCGGCATCACCGCTTATTCGTTTATGATATTCAACCTGCTCTGCGCACCCTGCTTTGCGGCGATGGGCGCGATAAAGCGTGAGATGAACAACGCCAAGTGGACATGGGCTGCGATAGGCTATATGTGCGGCTTTGCGTATGTCATAAGCCTGATAGTCTATCAGCTCGGAAACCTGTTCGCGGGCGGCGGATTCGGCGTCGGAACGGTGGTCGGGATCGTCGCGCTGGCGGCGCTGCTGTTCCTCATCTTCCGCCCGAATCGTTACAAGAACGCCGAGGCGGCGGAGAAGCAGGTCTCGAGCATAGCGGCATAAAGGAGATAACACCATGTGGGAAATCGTTTCAACGGCAGCCGTCTGCCTGCTCATCGCGGCGGGAGTGTTCTTCGCGATACGCTCGCTGCACAGGAGCCACAAGGCGGGACGGTGCTGCGGAAGCTCCGGCGGAGCGTGCGCGGGGTGCACCAAGTGCCGGGAGTTTGAGCGCGAGCTCAAAAAGGCTGTGACGAGGTAGTTTTTCCTTGTCATGGTTCGGTTGGACGCATTACGGTGTCCTAACGCTTACCGACAATCCCCTGCGCTGCGAGCGGGGCTCGCGTGCTCGAGGAGTAAGTCGGTTTGGCGTTAGTCCACCTATGCGTCTACCTCACCACTTCGATATACCCTAACCTCCATACATTCTCTACGCAAAAGGACCTGGTCGAAAGACCAAGCCCTTTTGTATTCCTCGGGTTGTTTTAATGTCGAATATTACTCAAAACCAAAGCATTAATTACTCTGAAAACAATTTAGAAACCTATCCCGATAATCGCACTGAAAACCACCCTGAAAACCGCCCCGAAAACCAATACCAAGCCCCAAACAGCAGGGTTTCACAATTAACCTCTCTAAGTTACGGCGCAAGAAATAACAGACAAAGTTAGCGCCATCCGTCCCAAAGACGACCCGGCATTTTTAATGACAGACATAGCGCACATTGCAGCTCTTGTTGCAACCGGTGAGCACCCAAGCCCCGTTCCTTATGCTGATTTTGTTACAACAACGACACATAAAACCCTAAGAGGTCCAAGAGGCGGCATT
>CAZBNJ010000068.1:0-3909 GCA_964493515.1 uncultured Oscillospiraceae bacterium
CGAGGACATATGTCGCGAATTTTTACACAAACTCGGCGATACCCACAGACCGACTGCCCTACGCGGTAAACGTGCGGCTGCCGCGGGATATAGCGGTGTACCGCGCGGCGGACGTGGACGGGGACTTTCACTCGACCTTTTCGGCGACGGCAAAGGAGTACACATATTTCATCCGTCAGGGGCGGATACACGACCCGTTTTTGATAAACCGCGCGCACTTCTACCCGCAGGAGCCGGACATAGACCGTATGCGGGCGGCTGCGGCGGAGCTTGTCGGCGAGCACGACTTCGCGGCGCTGCGATCGGTCGGCTCGAACGTAAAGACCACCGTGCGCAGGATGCACGAGATCGAGATAACCGAGGCGGACGGCACCGTCGCGATACGCATGAAGGCAAACGGATTCCTGTACAACATGGCCCGTGCGATTGCCGGAACGCTCGTCTATGTGTCCGAGGGCAAGCTCGAACCGTCGGACATACCGACGCTGCTCGAGTCGAAGAACCGCACCGCCGCGGGTCCGACCCTTCCGGCCTGCGGACTGTATATGACCGGCGTGTGGTATCCGAACGACATAATCTGATTTTTCGAGGAAGACAATGGCAGAGAAGAAGCTGAAAACCAAAGACAGGGAACGCAAAAAGCTCGATCCGCTCGGGATAGTGCTCCGCGCGCTGTTGGTGCTCGCGGCGGTGCTGTTCTGTGTGCTCGCGGTGATAAGCTGGCCGAGCATACGCGACAACGGATTCTACGCCACCTTCTTCGGCGCAGGGCAGGAGGAGGGCGAGGTCACGCGCGCAAGCGAGCTTGAGTTTGTCGCAAACCAGAAGAACGTGTTCGCGGCGTATCGCGACGGACTCGCGGTGCTCAGTCCGAGCGGACTGACGGTAATCGGGCCGGACGGCGAGGCGGTGCTGGACACATCCAAGAGCTTCGGCAACCCGACGCTCGCGGTGGAGGGGAATCGGCTGCTTGCATACGACGCGGGCGGTACGAATATGCTCTACATCGAAAAGGGAAAGCTCGTGAGCGACACGTCGAACACCTCAAACGTCATAACCGCGTCAATAAACTCGGACGGATGGCGGCTCATCATCTGCGAGCAGAGCGGATGGAAGGCGGTCGCGTCGGTGCTTCGACCGAACGGCGAGCAGGCGTATGAGATGCAGAGCGCCGAGCGATATCTGACCTCGGGGGACATTGCGCCGGACGGCACGCGGATAGCGCTCGGGGGCGTGCGGCAGTCGAACGCGGAGATAATCTCGTCGGTGTACATATACGACCTGAAAAGCCCCGACCCGATAGCTTTCTGGGAGACGACCGACGGTGTGCCCACATCGGTGCGCTTCCTGGACGACGGTCGGATACTCGCGATATGCGAGGGCGCGGCGGTTTTCCTGGACGGCGACACCGGCGAGGAGCTGGGACGGAGCCGATTTGGCAGCGGTAAGCTCGCGTCGGTGGCGGTCGGCAAAGGCTATGTGGCGCTCGCCATAGCGTCGGAGGGCAACGACGCGTGGGTGCTGACCCTCTCGTTTGCGGGCGATGAGCTGGCTCGCCGTGCGCTCGGCGGAGTGCTCGATCTGTCGGCGAGCGGCGAATTTTTGGGGGTTTTGACAAGCGATAGCGTTTTGGTGTATAATAACTATTTGGAAAGCATTGCGGGCGGGGACGCTCCTGCGGGCTGTCGGCGTATACTGCTTGCCGATGACCGGGCGGCGTATGTGCTCAGCTCGAACTCGGCAATGCTCTACGAATACTGATAAGCGAGGCGAGAAGGTGAACGCGACGTTGAACATAGTTTTAGACATTGTAATAGCGCTGATACTTGTCGTATTTGCCGTTCGCGGAGCAAAGCGCGGCTTTGTGCTGACGCTTGCGGGACTGGTCACCTACATCATCGCGCTGCTCGGTGCGATACTCGTGACACATCTGTTTGCGCAGACGGTCGCGACCAAATTCATCGCGCCGATGGTCGGCGACAAGATAGTGCCGGCGATATCCGGAGCGGGGGACGCGCTCGGACTTGAGGACGTGGTCGTGTTCGGAGTGCGGCTGGGCGACCTGCCCACGTTCGGTGAGATAGACATGAACGTGGAGCATGCCGTCGGAGCTGCGACGCAGTCGATAGTCGACGCGCTCAGCCTGTCGATAGCGCGCTGCATCGTCAGCGTCATATCCTTCGTGATAATACTCATCATACTGAAGATCGTTGCGCACGCGATAGACCTGGTGTTTCGGCTGCCGGTGCTCGGCACGCTCAACAATCTGCTGGGACTTATTGCCGGGATCGTCACGGGCATAGTGCTCGTGCTGCTTCTGGTGGCGGTGCTCAGCATGTTTACCGGACTTATACCGCAGGAGACGGCGGACAAGACGATACTCTTCAGGTTCTTCAGAGACCTCAGTCCGCTTACCTTTATACCGCAGCAAGGAGGTGTGGCGGCATGAATCTGCCAAACGCGTTGTCGCTTCTTCGGCTTGTTATGGTGCCCTCGTTTGTGGGAGTGTTCTTCTCGGACATACCGCACGCGCATCGCTGGGCAGGCGTGATATTCCTGGTGGCGGCGATAACCGATATGCTCGACGGCAGGATAGCGAGAAAGTACAACAAGATAACCCGCCTCGGTCGTGTGCTCGACCCGCTTGCGGACAAACTGATGACCGCCGCCGCGCTTGTGTGCATCTTCGTGGCGGACATCATCCCGCTGTGGATATTCATCGTCTACGCGGCAAAGGAGTTTTTGATGATGATAGGGTCGATAGTGCTGTACAAGCATATCGACGACGTTCCGCCCTCCAACTATCTCGGCAAGACCTCGACCGTCGTATTTTTCGCGAGCTGTCTGGCGATGATGATGTTTGAGATACCCAAGACGGCGGCGACGATAGTGATGAGCTGCGCGCTTGCGCTGACTCTCGCGGCGTTCATCGTGTATGGAATGAAGATGCTCAGGCTGATAAGAGAGAGCAAGGCCTGATAGACGATAGATAAAACGATAAATTTGCTTCGCATGGCGCGAAAGAAAGGACTAAAATGCAACCGGCAATCTGTTCCAGGTGTAAGAAGAATCTGGCGATGATATTCGTCACAAAGGTGGAAAACGGCGAGCAGAAGAGCGAGGGACTCTGCTTAAAATGCGCGCAGGAGCTGGGCATAAAGGTGCCCGACGCGGCGCTCGATCAGCTCAACAGCATGATAGAGCAGATGGGCATAACGCCGGAGGAGTTTGAGCAGGCGCAGAGCGAGCTGCTTAACGCACTCGGCGGTCAGAACCGCGACGGCGAACAGCCTCCGCAGAACATATTCCCCGTGCCGCAGGAAAGCGATGACGACGACACGATAGAGGGCAAGACCGCGACCTTCCCGTTCCTCGACCGGCTGTTCGGCTCGAACGGAGAACCGAACGGCGGCGGTCAGTTTGGCGGCGCGCCGAACAATCCGCCCGAGCGTCCGCCGATTCGTGAGAAGCGCGGGCAGAAGCAGGACAGGGGACGCAAATTCCTCGACGCCTACTGCATCTCGCTTACGCAGAAGGCGGCTGAGGGAAAGATCGACCACGTCGTCGGCCGCGAGAGTGAGATAGAGCGCGTGACGCAGATACTCAACCGCAGGCAGAAGAACAATCCCTGCCTCATCGGCGAGCCGGGCGTGGGCAAGACCGCCATCGCCGAGGGACTTGCCGAGCGGATAGTCGCGGGACGCGTGCCCGAGAAGCTCAAGTCGAAGGAGGTCTATCTCCTCGACCTGACCGCGCTTGTCGCGGGAACGCAGTTCCGCGGTCAGTTTGAGAGCCGAATGAAGGGGCTTATCGACGAGATAAAGCGCCTTGGCAACATAATCCTTATGATAGACGAGGTGCACAGCATCGTCGGTGCGGGCGACGCCGAGGGGTCGATGAACGCGGCGA
>CAZBNJ010000068.1:3919-4803 GCA_964493515.1 uncultured Oscillospiraceae bacterium
ACTCGCGGTGAGATACAGGTCATCGGCGCGACCACCTTTGCCGAATATCGCAAGCACATTGAAAAGGACACCGCGCTCGAGCGCCGCTTCCAGCCGGTGACCGTTGCCGAGCCGTCGATAGACGACACGGTGGAGATAATCAAGGGCATCGCGCACTACTACTCCGAGTTCCACGGCGTGAAGATAAGCGACTACATCGCGCGTCAGGCGGCGGTGCTTTCCGAGCGCTACATCACCGACCGATTCCTGCCGGACAAGGCGATAGACCTCATCGACGAGGCGTGCTCGGACGTGAATCTGAAAGACCCGGTGATCGCCGAGCGGGACAGGCTTCGCAAGGAGCTGCAGGACATCGCGCAGCAGCGAGCCGAGCTTGCGGCGCAGACCGACAGCGGCAAGGTGCCCGCGGACTCTCAGGAGAGCTACCAGAAGCTCGCGATGCTGCGCAGCCGCGAGATACAGTTGGATGCGCGGGTCAAGGACTGCGAGGAGCGGCTGCCGTCGCTGACCGTAGAAAACCTTGCACGGGTGATAGAGCTTTGGACGAAGATACCCGCGTCGTCGATACAGGAAGCGGAGTTCGAGCGTTTGAAGCACCTCTCCGACCGTCTGAGGACGCGGATAATCGGTCAGGACGAGGCGGTGGACACCGTGGCTCGCGCGATACGCCGCGGGCGTGTCGGCATCTCCGCAAAGCGCAAGCCGGTCAGCTTCATCTTTGTCGGCCCGACCGGCGTTGGCAAGACCGAGCTTGTCAAGTGCCTCGCGCGCGACCTGTTCGACTCGCCGGAGAGCCTCATCCGCCTGGATATGAGCGAGTTTATGGAGAAGCACTCGGTCAGCCGTATCGTCGGTTCGCCGCCCGGATATGTCGGCTATGATGA
>CAZBNJ010000069.1:0-4453 GCA_964493515.1 uncultured Oscillospiraceae bacterium
CAGGATGTCCTCGGGAACGCCGGCGGCAACGCCGACAACATGCTCGGCAGCCCAGCTCTTGCCGCCGCCCATCTCGTTGAACTTCGACGCCGGAGCCTTGCACTGCGGGCAGGATTCGGGAGGCGTGTCTCCCTCGTGAACATAACCGCAAACTGCGCATACCCATTTAGCCATGATAAGTACCTCCATACAGTTTTCGCTTTATAAGCGGATTTTATAAGCTAATCAGTAATTATAACTGTTTTGCTCTTGATAATAGAATACCATGTGCGGCGGAATTTGTAAAGAGGTTTTCAAAAAATTTTGGCAAAATTTTGAAGCAGCCACGCCGACTGATAGCGCGTCCTTACGCCCTGTCCCGCTCGATGAGCCGACGCACCGCCTCTACCGCGCAGCGCACGGCAAGCATCGTGTCGTGGCAGTCCGGCTCGTCGTCGATTCCCGCCGCCTTGCGCTCCTGGTTCCAGATTATGTTGAATACCGAACCCGCGCGGCAGCCGAGCGCGTCCGCGACAACGAACAGCGTCGCGCTCTCCATCTCGCTCGCGAGCACGCCCAGCCGCTTCCAGCTCTCCCACTTGTCAAGCAGCTCGCGGCTTACCGGCGACCTTTCCGGCGAATGCTGACCATAGAACGAATCCTTTGCCTGCACGACGCCGACGTGGCTTCGCGCGCCCAGCGACTGCGCCGACTCGTCCAGAGCCTTGGTAACGTCGTAGCTCGCGGTGGCGGGGTACTCGATAGGCGCGTAGTGCATAGCCGTGCCCTCCTGACGAATGGCCGCCGACGCGATTACCAGATCTCCCGCCCGAACCTTCATGTTTATGCCGCCCGCCGTGCCTATGCGGATGAAGGTATGCGCGCCCAGACTGTGCAGCTCCTCCATAGCTATGGCGGTCGACGGGCCTCCGATGCCGGTCGAGCATACGGTCACTTTCTCCCCCGCTATCCTTCCGGTATAGCTCAGATATTCGCGATTCTGCGCCACCTTTTCGGCGTCATCCAGCAGAGACGCTATACTCTCCACGCGACCCGGATCACCGGGCAGGATGCAGTATCCGCCGACGCTGCCGACAGGACAGGCTATGTGATAATTCAGCTCGGGCATCGTATGTTCTCCTTTCGATAGAAAAGTACCGCCCCGCCGATACGCAGGACGGTATTTTTTGCTCAATAATTCTCCGCGTGCAGCTCGAAGTATGCCTTGGGGTGCGCACAGACCGGGCACTTCTCCGGCGCGTACTCGCCCTCGTGGATATATCCGCAGTTGCGGCAGATCCAAAACTGCTTGCCGTCGCGCTTGAAAACGATGTCATTTTCGAGGTTGGAGAGCAGCTTTTTGTAGCGCTTCTCGTGCTCCGCCTCTATCGCCGCGACCATCTCGAACTTGCGCGCGATGTCGTCAAAGCCCTCCTGGCGGGCCTCCTCGGCGAAGTTTTTGTACATTGTCGTCCACTCGAAGTTCTCGCCCTCTGCGGCGTGCCGGAGGTTGACTTTGGTGTCGCCGATGCCGTCGAGCAGCTTGAACCACATCTTGGCGTGCTCCTTCTCATTGTTCGCGGTCTCGGTGAAAATGGCGGCTATCTGCTCGTAGCCCTCCTTTTTGGCTGCGCTCGCGAACCAGTCATACTTGCTGCGAGCCTGGGTCTCCCCCGCAAACGCGTCGCGCAGATTCTGTTCGGTCTTACTTCCTTTAAGCTCAGGCATTGTCGTCTCTCCTTTCGGTATGTATTCTTTCCGAAGCTGTTTGATTTGATTATAGTCCGGCTTTGAAATTTCGTCAAGAGAAACGTGCGGAGGGTTTTCACCCTCCGCTTTTGCCGATTCTCTGTTAAGCCTTCGGCGAGGTCGTCGCGCTCGGAGCAGCCGAGTTATCGGTGTTCGGCGAGACCGACGGCGAGGCGGACGGCATCATCGAGTTTATCGCGTTGCCGATGTCGTTTCCCACATCGCCCACCGCGTTACCGATGTCGCTTCCCATGTTGCCGCTTCCGGTGCCGGTACCCGCATCGCCGACCGCATTACCGCTTCCGGTGCCGGTTCCTGTGCCGTTTCCGCCGGTCATGCCGCCGTTAGTCGCGGGCGCGGACGGCGAAGTCGACACGTTGCCGTCGCCGGTAGTACATCCTGCGAGCACGCCAACCATAAGCAGCGCGGCGATGAGTATAGACGCTTTCCTTTTCACAAGCCACCATTCCTTTCGGTTTCGATTCTTTATTGCTTGAGTGTCTGTTCGATACCCGCAGTGTAGTATCTCTCCGAAAAGCTGATTTTAACCGAACTATTTTGGTAAAATCTTCATTTTGCCGCCGTGTAGTAGGCGCGCGACGTTAGCTTGTATACAACGCAGTACACGACCGCAAACACCGCCGCCGTCGCTCCGATGCACGCCCACAGGTACTTCGCGTTGCAGTAGAGGAACGCGCCGAGTATCTGATCCAGCATCCCGCTCGACGCGCAGGTGTGTGCCAGCGCAACGACAAGCGGCGCGAAAAACACAATCAGCACCTGCTTGTTTATCGTCTTTTTTACCATCTTTTCGTCCATGCCGACACGCCGCAGCAGTGCGAAGTTTTCGCGGTCGTCCGAGCCTTCGCTCACCTGCTTGAAGTAGATGATGAGTGTAATATTTGTCAAAAACAGTATCGCAAAGAAGAATCCCATAAAGAGTATTCCCCCGTACAGCGCGTAGAAATCGTCCGAATTTCCGGCGTTTTCGCCGCCCATGTACAGCGCAAGCGTCATGGACACGGTTACGAGCACCATTGTGGACAGTATGCATATGTTCGCAAGCCCGGACGCGTTCTGCTTCATGCGATAGATAAGCCCGCCTATCGGCACAAAATTCTTTTTGTTGTAATAAAATCGCTTTGAGCGTTTCATCAGCCCAAGCACCGCAACGCTTCCGCCGATAAACAGCTGATGCGTCGCTATTATCACCATCAGCACCGCCGGCCAGAACAGCAGCAGCGAGAGCGCCGTATCGGTGGTGCTGAGCGACAGCCAGTACGCGCCGCCGAGCAGCAGCACGCCGATGATCGCGCGCGGGATAACCGCCTTTGCCTTCTTCTCTCCCGACTTCTCAGACCTCATAAGCTCGAGCGGACGGCTCTTCCATACTCGGAACATATTGTAGACAGTGTTGAGAAGAAATATCGCGCAGAACATCACCGCGGTAAATATTGTCGACTGCTCTTCCACAACATATCTGCTGTCCGGAGCGAGATGCGTAAGCGCGATGAGCAGCTTGAACACCAGCCCGCCGAGCAGGAATCCGATAAACAGCCCAATGCCTATCGAGAACACGCAAAGTATCACGCCCTCCCAAAACACCACGCGCGCGGTCTGGAACCGTCCAAACCCCAGCACGCCGTACAATCCGAACTCGCGGGCGCGGCGCTTGATAAGAAAGCTGTTGATGTAGAACATATAGAACGTGGTGAATATGACCATGATATACAGCCCAAACTCAAGCATCGAGCAGGTCGTCGCGCCGTAGTTCATGTTCGATATGCTGCTGCCCATCGCGAGATTTGCGCATATCGAACATATCGCGCACATGACCGACGCGGCAACGAGATACGGGATGTAGCTTCGACGGCTGCGCAGCATATTCGTCACCGCCAGCCTCAGATAGGGTGCGTTACGCAATCCTGCCACCTCCCACCGCAGCGAGCGTGTCCGCTATCCTGCGCGTATATGCCTCTCGGTCGCCGTCGCGCGAAACCTCGCAGTGCAGCATACCGTCGCGGATGATGAGCACCCGTCCGGCAGCCGACGCCGCGCGCGCTGAGTGAGTGACCATCAGTATCGTCTGCCCGTCGTGGTTTATCTCGCCGAACATATCCATAAGCCTGTCCGACGAGCGGCTGTCCAGCGCGCCGGTAGGCTCGTCCGCAAGCAGCAGCTTAGGCGCGGTGATGAGCGCCCGCGCGGCGGCTGCGCGCTGTTTTTCGCCGCCGGACACCTCATACGGATACTTGTCGAGCAGGTGGGATATCTCGAGGCGAGCGGCAAGCGGCAGGAGCCTCTGCTGCATGGTGCGGTAGTTCTCCCCGCCCAGCACGAGCGGCAGAAAGATGTTGTCCCGCAGCGTAAAGCTGTCCAGCAGATTGCAGTCCTGGAACACGAAGCCGAGGTTCTTGCGGCGGAACTCCGCAGCCTCCTTCTCGGGTATCTTCGATGTGTCGCGGCCGTTGAGCAGCACGCTTCCGCCGGTCGGCAGATCCAACGTCGCCAGGATGTTCAGCAGCGTCGACTTGCCCGACCCGCTCTCGCCCATTATCGCCACGAACTCGCCCTCCTCAACTGTGAGGCTTACGTCGCGAAGCGCGGTGGTCTGTACGCCGCCGAAGCGCTGCGTGTATACCTTTTGCAGATGTTCAACAGACAATATCGCCATAAAAATGCCCTCCGAAAATCAAGTTTCGAGATGATTTTGCACCGTGAATCT
>CAZBNJ010000070.1:0-4049 GCA_964493515.1 uncultured Oscillospiraceae bacterium
GTTTCGGATGTTGTCAAGAAGCGAGGTCTTGCCGTGGTCGACGTGACCCATGACGACGACGACCGGGCTGCGGGGGACGAGATCCTCCTCCGCGTCCTCGCTGACGTCGATGAGGCGCTCCTCAATGGTGACGTGGACCTCGTGCTCCACCTTGGCGTTGAACTCGAGCGCGACCAGCGACGCGGTGTCAAAGTCGATGACGTCGCTCATCGACGCCATGACGCCGAGCTGCATCAGCTTGCCGACGACCTGCGCGCCGGTCTTTTTGAGACGGCTTGCGAGCTCGCCGACCGATATCTCGTCGGGTATAGAAACCTTGAGCTGTATCTGCTGCTTCTGGCGCTGTGCCGCGAGCTTGCGCATCTTCTCGGCTTCCTCGGCGCGGCGCTTGTTGCCGCCCATCACCTGACGCTGATTGTTTCGGCCCTGCTTTATCTTCTCCTTGCCGCCGGCGGGGTGCATCTGCTGCGCACGGTCGGGGACAAGTTTATCGACATGGTCGTCGTACTTGGACAAATCGACGCCGGTGCCGCCGCGGGTGTCGACAACGCGCGTCTGACGCTCGATCTTCTGGCGCTCCGCCGGCTTTTTCTCCTTCGGCTGAGCTTGCTGCTGCGCGGGCTTTTCCGACGGCTGTGCCGCAGGCTTGGACGGCTTCTCCGCCTTCGCCTCCGACGGAGCGTCGGACTTTGCGGGCGCGGCGGGAGCTGCCTCCTCGGTCGGTTTTGCCGCGGGAGCTTCCTCCTTTGCGGCAGGGGTCGACTCCGCGCGCTTTGCCGCGAAGTATGCCTCGAGATCGTCCACCGTGTGCTGCGCGGTGACGCACTCGAAGATTATGCTGAGTTCATCGTCGCCGAGCACCTGCATGTGGTTTTTCGGCGTGGTCGCGTGTTCGGTCAGGATGGTCGTGATGTCCTTGGAGGTAAGTCCCAGATCCTTTGCTACCTCATGCACCCTGTATTTCGCCATGTTGCTCAAATAGAAGTCACCTCCGTGTTGTATTGACAGGCTCCGTGCCGAGAGCCTCGATGATTGCCTTTGAAAACCCACTGTCCGCCGTTGCGACCGCAGCGCACTCGGCTCTTCCCAGCGCCGCGCCAAGCTCGGACTTGTCGAACGGGGCCGCGATGAAGGTCGTGCCCGACTGCTCCGCCGCGTCTTTGATGCGGGACGCGACCCGTGGGCTTGCGTCGCTTGCGGTCATCGCCAGCTTCGCCCTGCCGGACGCAACGAGCGCCGATGCCGCGTCGAATCCGATCTCCAGCCGCCGCGCGCGGAGAGCCATGCCGACGAGCCGCAGCGCCTTTGCGCTATCCATTGGCACCGCCTCCTTCTATCGCCGCGACGAGCGCGTCGTAGACCTCGTCGGATATCTTCTGTGAAAACGCCCGCTCGAGCGCGCGGTTCTTCTGCGCGCGCCGGAGACAGTCCGAGCTGCGGCAGACATACGCCCCGCGACCGGGCTTGCGGCCCGCGTCGTCGATGCTTATCTCGCCCTCAGGCGAGCGCACGATGCGGATGAGTTCGCCCTTCGGCTTCATCTCGCGGCAGCCGACACACTGTCTAAGCGGTACTTTCTTCACCGAAAAACCTCCGAAATGACTTTATTCTGCGGGTTTGATGTCTATCTTAAAGCCGGTCAGCCTCGCGACCAGGCGGGCGTTCTGACCCTCCTTACCTATCGCGAGCGAAAGCTGGTCGGCGGGAACGATGACCGTGCAGCTCTTGCCGTCCTCGAGCATCTCGACCGAGACGACCTCGGCGGGACTGAGCGCCGCCGCGATGTACTCCTCCGGCGATTCGCTGTACTTGATTATGTCTATCTTTTCACCGCCGAGCTCGTCGACGATGTGCTCGACACGGGCGCCCTTCGGACCGACGCACGAGCCGATCGGGTCGACGTTCTCGTCGTTTGCCCAGACGGCTATCTTGGTGCGGCTGCCCGCCTCGCGCGCGATCGACTTTATCTCGACCGTGCCGTCGTGTATCTCGGGCACCTCAAGCTCGAACAGACGCTTGACAAGGCCGGGATGGGTGCGGCTGACCATGACCTGCGGGCCACGGGTGGTGGCGCGGGCCTCGACCACATAGACGCGGATGCGCTGTCCCTCGCGGACAGGCTCGCCGGCGATCTGCTCGGCGGGAGGGAGCACCGCGTCGGTAGCGCCGTCGCGATTGCTGCCGATGTCGAGATACGCGTTGCCGTTCTTCTGATTGATGCGGAGCACCGTGCCGCTGACCAGCTCATGGGTCTTGGACTCGTACTCACGAAGCATCATGCCGCGCTCCGCCTCGCGTATGCCCTGGATTATGACCTGCTTTGCGGTCTGGGCGGCGATGCGGCCGAACTTGGACACGTCGATGTACTTGCGCACCACGCCTCCGACCTCGGCGTCCGGGTCGATGGCGCGCGCCTCGTCGATGGTCAGCATCGAGTCCGGCTCCTCGAGATCCTCGATCTCGGCGACGACCTCGTACTGAACGAACATCGTTATCGTCTTTTCCTTCGGGTCGGTGAGCACTACGACGTTCTCATCGTCCACGCCGCTGGTACGGCGATAGGCGGCGGTGAGCGCCTGCGCTATCCTTTCGAGCATATAGTCCTGCGGTATGCCCTTTTCCTGCTCTATCTGTGCGATAGCGTCAAAAAATTCCGGATTCATTTCTTCTGCGATCCCCCTTAAAAGTATACTGAGAAGTCGGGACTTAGCCGTACACGCGACGCGTCGGAGACCTTAAAATCAAGCTCTTCGCCGCTCTCCTCGTCGGTGATGCGCGCGACATCCGACTGTTCGTCATAGCCGCACAGAACGCCGACAAGCGTCTTTTTGCCGTCCGCGCGCGCCTCGAAGAACTTGACCTCAACGCGCTCGCCGAGACAGAAGAGATAGTGCTCGGGACGCTCGAGCTTTCGCTCCATGCCGGGGGTGGAGACCTCCAGCGAGTAGCTGCCGTCGACCGCGTCGCGCTCGTCGAGCAGGGCCTCGAGCGCACGGCTTATCGCCTCGCAGTCGTCAATGTCCGCGCCGTCCTCGCGGTCGACAAAGACACTGAGCGTGGACGTGCCGCCGAGCTTTTCAAAGCGCACGTCCCAGAGCATAAGCCCGCGTTCTTCGCACAGCGGCGCCGCAAGCTCGCGTACCGCGTCGGTGACTTTTCCCATCGCTTCCTCCAAAATAAACTTCTGCGCAAGCGCGTCGGTCGCCTCTTGGCTTCGGTCAATAATAAAGAGTGGGAAAAACCCACTCTGACCATACCTACCATCGCTTACATTCCGAATTATACCACCGCCGGCGGCGTTTGGCAAGAGTTTTTGCGAAAAAATCCCGAAAAAATAAGCGACGGGCGAACGAAGTCTGTCTCCGTCCGCCCGCCTGCCCGTTCAGGACTCCATCTGGCGGCCGAGAAAACCCGCCACCGTCTGCGCGAGCTTGTACTCTGTGTCGCCCATCGGCTCATCGGACGAGCCGGAGAGAAAGACGACGCAGCCGCTGACATCGCCCTCGGCGATTATGGGCGCCGCTATCTCGACATACGCCTCGGTGCCGTCGACCAGCGGGATGCGCGCGTCGCCGCGACGATGGCAGTAGACCTGGCGCGCCTCCATCAGACGCTCAAGCTCCTCGCCGATGCGCTTTTCGTACACATCGCGGCGGCCGTCGCCCACAGCGGCGATGACGCTGTCGCGGTCGCAGACGGCACAGCTTGCGCCGGTGGTCTTGGAGAGGGTGTCGCACATCTGAGCCGCAAACGCGCTCAGCTCTCCCATAGGCGAGTATTTCTTAAAAATGACCTCGCCGTCCTTATCGGTGTATATCTCCAGCGAGTCGCCCTCGCGGATACGCATGGTTCTGCGGATCTCCTTGGGAATGACGACGCGGCCAAGATCATCGATACGACGAACAATGCCTGTTGCTTTCATCACTTGTTCCTCCTTCTTTGGCATGGCGAATATAGTATTAGCAGGACACGGCGGCATATTCCATGCTTCGACAGGGATTTTGTGGAGGAAAAACACATGGAACTATGGGATGCTTACGATAAGAATT
>CAZBNJ010000071.1:0-3210 GCA_964493515.1 uncultured Oscillospiraceae bacterium
GCGCCGGGCGACATCGTTGTCATCCACGTCGAGGGATACAGCGAACCGCTTATCAAGCGCGTCGTCGCGACCGAGGGACAGACGGTCATGCTCGCACCGGACGAGGGGCTTGTCTATGTCGACGGCGTGGCGCTCTACGAGCCGTACACCGCCGAACCCACCCGCAAGAACTATGACGTTCCCGCCTACACCGACATCGTCGTGCCCGACGGATGTCTGTTCGTCATGGGCGACAACCGCAACCACTCGTCGGACAGCCGCTCCTCCACCGTCGGCATGGTCGACGAGCGCCAGGTCATCGGCCGCGCGCTGTGGCGGCTCTTCCCGCTCGGCTCGTTTGGAGGACTGTGATGGACGAGTTACGCATCCAGTGGTACCCGGGACATATGGCAAAGACGCGGCGCGCGCTTGTCGAGGCGCTCGGACGCGTCGACGTCGTGTGCGAGCTTTTGGACGCTCGCATCCCCCGCTCCAGCCGCAACCCAGACATATCCGAGCTGCTCGGCGCAAAGCCGCGCGTGATACTTCTCAACCGCGCCGACCAGGCCGACCCGGCGCTCACCGACGCGTGGGCGGATGCGCTGTCGGTCGGCGGCGAGGTGCTGAAAACCGACGCGAAGTCGGGCACCGGCGTAAACGCGTTTGCCGGAGCGGTCAGACGCGCCGCGACCGAGCGCATCGAAAAGCTGGAGCGCGCCGGTCGAAACGGCGGCGTCCGCGCGATGATAGTCGGAATCCCGAACGTCGGCAAAAGCTCGCTTATAAACCGACTTGCCGGAGGCGCGCGCGCCGTCGCGGAGAACCGTCCCGGCGTTACGCGCAAGGAGCAGTGGTTCTACCTTGGCGAAGGACTCGAGCTGCTCGACACCCCGGGCATGCTCTGGCCCAAGTTCGACGACCCGGAGGTGGGGCTGGACCTCGCCTTCACCGGCGCGATACGCGACGAGATACTCGACATCGAGGGGCTCGCGGCAAAGCTGTGCATACGGCTCTGCGACATCGCGCCCGACGCGTTTGCCGCGCGGTACTCGCTCGACATCGAGGCGGCAAAGGCGAACGCGTTCGAGCTTCCCGGCGGCGGCAGCACCCTCGGAGGAGAATTGCTTGAACAGATAGGACGGCGGCGCGGCTGCCTGATAAGCGGCGGCGAGGTGGACACGCTCCGCGCTTCCCGTCTGCTTCTCGATGACTTCAGAAGTTGCAAAATTGGGCGCATAACGCTGGAGAAACCCGAAAATGCCTGATAAATCTTTTGAAAACGAAATTGCCGCCTCGCGCGGATGGACGGTGTTCTGCGGAGTGGACGAGGCCGGTCGCGGACCGCTCGCGGGACCGGTCGTCGCGGCTGCGGTCCTGCTTGGCGATGAGCCTATCGACGGCTTGAACGACTCAAAGCAGCTGACCGAGAAGCGCCGCGAGAAGCTGTATGACGAGATCGTCGACAAAGCTCGTGCGTGGGCGGTCGCGTCGGTCGACGTCGACGAGATAGAGGCGACCGACATCCTCTCCGCGACGATGCACGCCATGCGGCAAGCTATCTCCGAAGTAAACGCGAAAGTCCCGCTCGACGGTGCGCTAATCGACGGCAATCAGCAGCGGAACTTCCCCGTTCCCGCGAAGTGCGTGGTCAAGGGCGACGCGACCTGCCCGTCGATCGCCGCCGCGTCGATAATCGCAAAGGTGACGCGTGACCGATACGTCGTAGACGTGCTCGACAAGCAGTATCCGGGCTACGGATTCGCAAAGCACAAGGGCTACGGCGCAAAGGCGCACTTCGACGCCATCGACCGCCTCGGTCCCTGCCACGCCCATCGCATGAGCTTCCTGCAGAAGCACTTCTCAAAGTCGGCATCAAAGCCGAAAACTCGCGGCGAGCTTGGCGAACAGATCGCGCTGGACTACCTGCGCGGCAAGGGTTACAATCCGATCGAGCGCAACGCGCGGTCGCGCTTCGGCGAACTCGACCTGGTAGTTGAAAAGGACGGCGAAATAGTTTTCGTAGAGGTGAAGATGCGCGACAACGCGCGGTTTGCCGAGGCGCGCGAGTTCGTGGACGCACACAAGCAGTCCAAGCTGCGCAAGACCGCCGAGCTATGGCTTCAGGATCGCGGGCTGTCCGACCGCAGAGCGCGGTTTGACGTCATCGAGGTCTACCCGCCGCACAGCTCGCTGGATAAGGAAGATATCATACATATTGAGAACGCGTTTTAGGGGGATTTCGATGAAATATTCAAGCACCCGAAACTTTTCAAACGAATACTCCGCAAGCGAGGCGATAGCCTGCGGACTCGCGCCGGACGGAGGTCTGTTCGTACCGCGAAGCCTGCCGCACATCACTCCGCTCGAGCTTGCGGCGCTTGGCGAAAAGGACTATCCGCAGCGTGCGGCGTATGTGATGTCGCTGTTTCTCGACGAATTCTCCATAGAAGAGCTGGAGGACTACTGCCGCAACGTGTACAACCTCTCGCAATTCCCGGGCGGAGCAGCGCCGGTCGTCAAAAAAGGCGACAATCTGTACCTCGAGCTGTGGCACGGCCCGACCTGCGCGTTCAAGGACATGGCGCTGCAAATGCTGCCCCGCCTGCTTCCCGCGTCGCTGAAGAAGTCGGGACAGCGCGAGAAGGCGCTCATCCTGACCGCGACCTCTGGCGATACCGGCAAAGCCGCACTTGAAGGCTTTTGCGACATTGAAGATACCGAGATAATCGTGTTCTACCCCGAAAACGGCGTGTCCGACATCCAAAAGTTGCAGATGACGACGCAGCGTGGGTCGAACGTACACGTTCAGGCGGTGCGCGGCAACTTTGACGACGCGCAGAGCGGTGTCAAGCGCATCCTCGGCGACCGAAACATCGCCGCAGCAGCAGAGGCGCGCGGGCGTCGATTCTCCTCCGCGAACTCGATAAACTGGGGACGGTTGCTGCCGCAGATAGCCTACTATCTCTCAGCCTACCTCGACTGTGTGCGTCTGGGAGAGATAAAATTCGGCGATGAACTCAATTTTTGCGTCCCAACCGGCAATTTCGGCAACATTTTGGCTGCTTATTATGCCAAGTGTATTGGCGTGCCGATCGGCCGTCTGATATGCGCATCCAATGCGAACAACGTGCTGACCGACTTCATCCGCACAGGGCGCTATGACCGCCGCCGCGACTTTCACACAACGATCTCGCCGTCGATGGACATACTTATCTCGTCCAACCTTGAGCG
>CAZBNJ010000072.1:0-1653 GCA_964493515.1 uncultured Oscillospiraceae bacterium
GAAGGTCGAGCGCGCGTAGTCGAGCATCTCGCCGACCGAGCTGGTCGCGACCGCCGACTTCACGTCCAGCGCGTGGAGAGCGTCCACCCATCGGCGCGCGCCGGGGATGATCTCGGTCACGCGCTTCAGTCCGCGGATGAGCGCGGCGACGTGCAGCTCGCACAGCTCCTCGGCGGTGTATGACAGGTCGGGATACCAGTTTTTTACCTTTTGAGTGTTTATCATCGCCGAAGAGCCGACAAAAGTGACCTTTTTGTCGTGAGGAAGAAACACGCCCATGCCCTCGTACAGCGCGTCCATCTCCTCCCAGTAGTAGCGCTCGCTGTCGATAAGAACGCCGTCCATGTCCCACAAAACCGCTTTCATATGCCCTCCAAAGTCGTTTTTTCATGCTGATTTTAGCACAATTCGGCGGCGCTGTAAAGATAAATCGACATTTCATGCCGGTACCGGCAAATACACCCTTGCAAATCGGCTTCGGATATGAGAGAATAAGAGGAAAACAGGCGGGAGGTGGTTTGCTTTGCGCAGAGTTGCGGCGATACTTGCGGCGATGGCGATGCTGCTTTGTTCCTGCGGCTCGCGAAGCTATGTCGCCATCTCGCCGCACATCGAAAGCAAGATAGTCCGCGACCCGGGCGGCGGGCTGACCGCGTCGAACTACGCCGAGCTGAAAAACGCGATAATCTATCTGGTTGAGCAGTCGAGCGAGCAGGGAACGATAAACCTTGTCGGCTACTCGGGCCAGGTGGAGGAGGATCTGGGGCGTGCGTGCAGCGAGGTCACCGACGAGGAGCCTATCGGCGCTTACGGCGTCGAGTATATGTCGTACAGCCGCACAAAGGTGCTCGCGAACTACGAGGTGACCATCTCGATAAGCTACTCGCGCACGCCGGAGGAGCTTGCGGCGGTAGAGCGGGTGAACGGCGCGTCCGAGTACTACGACGCGGTGCTGTCCGCGCTGATGGATTCGCGGGAGACACTGACCGTCGAGACGCCGTACTACTCCGCCGACCGCTTTGACTCGCAGGCGACGGTGCAGCGGATAATACACGCGAACCCGCTGCTTTCGGCGTGCTGGCCGACCGTGTCCGAGAGCCTGTACCCGTCGGAGGGACTTGGTCGGATAGTGGAGCTTAGGATAGACTACGGCGTGGACACGGACGAGCTTGCGGGGCGCAGGGAGGACCTCGAACGCGCGGCGCGCGAGCTTACGCTCGAGGGGGACAGCGGCGGGGAGACCGACGACGCCGAGACGGTGCGCCGACTGGTGCGGAATCTGTGCGGGCGCAGCGAGTTCCTGCCCGAGCGGGAGGACGATCTGAGCGGCGAGCCGACGCGCGACGAGACCTTCACGGCGTACGGCGCGCTGGTCAAGGGCGGCGCGACGAGCGAGGGATACGCGATGGCGCTGTCCGCACTCTGCTCGCTGGGCGCGGTGGACTGCCGCATCGTCAGCGGACGCTGGGACGGCATCCTGCACTACTGGAACCTGGTGCGCGTCGACGACAACTGGTATCATGTGGACGCGGCGCTGTGCGAGGTGTACGGCGAAAGCAAATATCTGCTCAAGACCGACGAGGAGATAGGGGACACACTCAAGTGGAACGCGGCGAGCTATCCGGCGGCGGACGGCGCGCTGATAACCTTCGC